>CAINCZ010000061.1 GCA_903847195.1 uncultured Acidobacteriota bacterium
AACCTCGCGCCCATCTGTTGAAATCTGCTCCGAAATCCAAGCCCTCAAATTGATATTCAGAAAAAAGTGGTATTTGGATACCACTAGTTGGTACCGAGCCGTCTTGCCGAGCGTGGAAAACGGTTCGCAGTAGAAAAACGGAAAGGGTACTACGGCTGTAAGTGGTTGAACATAAATTAGTTAAATAGATTTTTTGAGACGGCGTGTGGGGCGATGTAGTGGACGCGCGATTGCTGGTTAAGCAAAGGTAGGATTTTCCCAACAGGAGCAGGAGCCTCAACCAGCCCACATAGATCGTGCAGGGGTGGGGGATATAGGTTCAGTCTGGAAACAGATACCCAAGTGCTCATGTGGGAGCGGCAGACGGGTTAGGGCGAGTCATTCTCAGCAGCGAGGTTCGGGATGGCGAAGACGAGAGAAAATTTTTCCGCAGTAGTGCCTAATTTCCCTGGTGTCGCCGGGGATGTGGCTAGCCATCAGGCGGTTTACGTGGCCAATAAGCACCGGATTTATTCGCTGGCGTTCTGGATGACAGGCAGTGAACTCAGCGCGGAGGTATTGCTGGAGCGCACCTTTGCCCGGGCTTTACGGATGGATCCGCCGCTGCATGCCGAGATGATCGACCGGTGCCTGGTTGCGGAGTTGCGCCAGTGCATGGAACTGGGAGAGTTCACGCTGGACTGCGCGGCCAGCGAAGCGGTCGTGGCGGTGCGGCGCAACACGCGGCGGGTGGATCTGGAAAATGCGGTGATCGCGCTGCCGGCGACGGAGAAGTTGATCTTCCTGCTGCACGACGTGGAAAGCTGCGATTGCGAGCGCGTGGCGCGAGTGATGAGGCTCAGCCAGACACGGTGCATGCAGGGCCTGCACCAGGCGCGGCTGCGCCTGCGCGAGTTGCTGGCGGCCGTCGTCCATTAAGTTACATCCGTTCTTTCTCCTCCTGGAAACTGCCCCTCGCATGAGGGGCGTTTTTTTGCGCGTGGCTATGATCGGGGGCGCTGGCGAAGGAGAAGTGCATCGCGGGAAGAGCTTATCGCGGGCGAAAAAGAATCCGAACCTTTTGCCGAGGGCGGCATCCAATGTAGTGTTCGATGCTTTGGGCGGCGCTAAACGGCCTTGTCTGTAGCATCAGTTTTCCCTCTCTCTTCTCTCTATTGGCGACGCGGTGGCTCAGTGCCACCGCGCATTTTTTTGCGCGCATCTCCCTGTTCACAGCCTGATTACTCGGTTTCCCCAGCCCCAATTCCGCCGAGGATGGATCGCCTTGGAACCGTCCCACCCTTCGCCAAAAGCGGGCGAAAGAGCGGGCGCCCCGGGCGATTACGCTCAGGGGACTATTGGGCGTTACGCTGGCGTTGGGGTTGGCGTTGGAGGCGGGGCGGCAGGTCGTTGAAGTTGGCGTCGCGGCCGCGGGATACGCGCTGTGGGTCGAGGGCGATGGCTTGATTGAGCACTACGTTGACGACCGTGCCCTGCTGAAAATTGACGTCGCTGCCGCGGGCCATAACTCCGATCAGGGCTCCGGCGGCGATTCCGCTTAATCCTCCGACGCCTACCCCTCGAACCGTGCCGGCGCTGGCGGCTCCGGCCATGCCGCCGATGGCTCCGCCGGTGGCGGCGCCGCGTCCGATGCGTTCCACGTCCTTACCCTTCTCGGGGTCGTGCTGGATGGTGCCGGACTCTTTCATGCGCGTGCTGTTGTTGCCCGGGACCTGATCGACGGCGGCGGCGAGATTGACGGTGTATCCGTTTGGGTAGAGCAGGGTTGTGAGGTGGGAACTGCAGCTCGGCTTTGCCCTTGATGCGTCCGGCGCGCTTGACGCTGTCGACGGCGCCCTGCACGTAGGTTCCGGCCGGGATCATGACTTCTTCATCGACCACGATGGGGAAGTTTGTCTGTCCGTAGATGGGGTCGCCCGCGCGGGCGTTCCTGGTGGAGATGGCCTGGCGCAGCGAGACCGGGATGCGGGTGCCGGCGGGCACGATCCACTTGTCCGCGGCAGGCTCGTTACGTGGGGGTGCCACCTCGTCATCGGGCGGCAGGTCGGTGCGGCTCTTGAGCGCGGGCGGGTCGTTCGGGTAGCGAGCCGACGGCTGCTGGGCGAAGGCGGCGAGGCTGAGCAAGAGCACGAGGGCGACGATGCGATGCATGGCAGGCTTCTCCGAGAGAATATTAACCCTGCTGGGAGGGGATTGTTGCGGGTGTTGTGTGACCACATCTGTGGGTGGCGGCGTCAAGGTGTGTTTAGAACCCACATCTGCTAACGGCGTCAGATGTGGGGCACCGGGCAGATACATCGCTGCGCTCGGGATGACAAGTTCTTTCATCGGTCAGTAAAGAAGGTAGCGAGCGCGTAGCTGGCTGAAGCGTTGGAGGTCTTGGCGCCAGAGGCTGACCAGGCGGCGCGGATCGGTGCCGTTGCGGAGGGCGGCGAGCAGCTGGTCGTTGCTGAACATCTCGCGCGTGAGTTCAAGCTGGAACTGCGCGGGGTAGAGGTGGTGGAGGGCGGCGGCGAGTTCGAGGCCGAGTTCGACGACGCGGAGTGAATTGCGGCCGGTGAGGTGAAGGCGCATGCCGTGGCAAAGCTGGTTGGCGTAACGGCTCGAGGATGGAGTGAAATCGGCGGGCGTGAAGCGCACGCCGTGCAGGCGGCGGTGGTTGAGATAAGCGGCGAGTTGGCGGGCGTTGATCCATGGCGCTCCGACCAGCTCAAAGGGGGAAGCCGTGCCGCGTCCCACAGAGACGTTGGTTTTTTCGATCAGGCCGACGCCTCCGTAGAAGGTGGCAGCGGTGAGCGAGGGCAGGTTGGGCGAGGGGCTGATCCAGGGGAGTTCGGTGGAGTCGAACCACTGGTCGCGCCGCCAGCCTTCGACGGGGACGACGGTGAGGCGGGCGTGGATGGCGCGTTCGGTGTTGAAGAGGCGCGCGAGTTCGCCCAGGCTCATGCCGTGGCGCACGGGCAGCGCGTGGTAGTTGACGAAGCGGCAGGCATCGGTGGGGCAGAGGGAGGGGTCAGAGAGCGGGCCTTCGACGCGCGTGCCGGTGATGGGGTTGGGACGGTCGAGTACGACGATGGGCTTGGCGGCCGCGGCGGCGGCTTCGAGAAAATATCCGAGGGTGGAGGCGTAGGTGTAGAAGCGAATGCCGACATCCTGCAGGTCGAAGACGATGACGTCGAGCGAGCGCAGGACGGCGGGGTCCGGGCGACGGCGCGCATCGGTGCCTCCGTAGACGCTGTAGACGGGGAGTCCGGTCGGCGGGTCGGTGGAGTGAGGGACGTCGGTGGTATCGACGGCGCCGGTGAGTCCGTGCTCGGGGCTGAAGATGGCGACGAGTTTGAGGCCGGGGGCGGCGGCCAGCACGTCGATGGTGCGGCGTCCGGCGTGGTCGAGCCCGGTCTGGTTAGTGACGAGGCCGATGCGGGCATTGGGGGCGACGCGCAGCAGGTCGAAGTGGCGTGCGGCGAGCACGTCGATGCCGGTGCGGACCTGTTGCGCGCAGGCGGCGGCGGCAACGAGCATCAGCAAGGCGCAGTGGACGAGGGCGCGGCGCATGGTGGGATTGTAGGACAACAACGGCGCGGTTGATTAAGATTGTCACGAGCCGAAATAAGGCGAGCGCGGGAACGGAGGGGATCGAGATGAAGCTGACGATGAAGAAGGCGGCCTGGGTGCTGGCGGCGGTGGTGATGATGGCGGCGGCGGCGATGGCCGCGCCGCGCACGATCCGCCTGGACTACTACCACACGGGCAACGCCGCGCAGGAGATGTTCAGCCTGGACCGCTGGGTGCAGGAGCCGCTGGAGTGGCCGGGGAATCCACGGCATCCCATCGATGAGACGAACCTGGGGAATTACCTGTTTGAAGTAAGGGAGGCGGCGACGAACCGGCTGCTGTATTCGCGGGGATTTTCGTCGGTGTATGCCGAGTGGGTGACGACGGAGGAGGCCAAGCGGGTGACCCGCACGTTCAGCGAGTCGCTGCGGTTTCCCGAGCCGGCGGGCGTTGCGCAGCTCGTGCTGAAGAAGCGCGATGCGGCCAATGTGTTTCACGAGGTGTGGTCGGCGACGTTCGATCCGAAGAGCATCTTCATTGACAGGGCGCAGCCGCCTTCGGCGGGCGGGCTGATTGCGCTGGACAGGAATGGCGATCCGGCGGACAAGCTGGACCTGCTGATCCTGGGCGACGGCTACACGGCGGCCGAGCGGGGCAAGTGCGAGGCCGACGCGCGGCGGCTGACGGCGGTGCTGTTTGCCACTTCGCCCTTCCGCGAGCGCAGGAAAGAGTTCAACACGTGGCTGCTGTGTCCGGCGGCGACCGAGTCGGGTGTGTCGCGGCCGTCGCAGGGCATCTACCGGCGTTCGCCGGTGGGGGCCAGCTACGACGCCTTCGGCACCGAGCGCTACATGCTGACCTATGAGAACCGGGCCTTCCGCGACCTGGCTTCGCAGGCTCCGTACGAGGCGGTGGAAATACTCGTAAACTCAAAAACGTATGGCGGCGGCGGGATCTTCGGTCTGTACAGCACGGTGGCGGCCGACAGCGAGTGGGCCAACTACGTGTTTGTGCACGAGTTCGGGCATCACCTGGCGGGGCTGGCCGATGAGTACTTCACCTCGGACGTGGCCTACCTGCCCCCGGAAAAGAAGGTGGAGCCGTGGGAGCCGAACGTGACGGCGCTGCTGGACAAGGCGAATCTGAAGTGGCGCGACCTGGTGCAGGCCGGGACACCGCTTCCGACGCCGTGGAACGAGGCCGGGTTTGAAGCCTATGACCGCGAACTGCAACAGAAGCGGCTGCAGTTGCGCAAGGAAGGAAAACCCGAGGCGGAGATCAACGCGCTGTTTACGCGCGAACGGGAGAAGCTGAAGGAGATGTTTGCCGCCGAACCGTACGCGAGCAAGGTGGGCGCGTTTGAAGGGGCGAACTATGAGGCGAAGGGGTATTACCGTCCGCGGTTGAACTGCATCATGTTCACGCGGGTGGATTACTTCTGCGATGTGTGCCGGCGATCGATCGAGCGGGTGATCGATTTGTATACGAAGTAGTGGGCACGGGAAAGAAGCAGGTCCCGCGCTGCGCTCGGGATGACAACTTCGGAACGAGCACAAGCACGGAACTGGACTGATAGAGACGAAGAGGCCTGAGGAGGAGATCATGAGACGGATTCTCGTTCGGGTATTGGTTCTTGGGTTTCTGGCGGCTACGGCGCTGGCGCAAGGCGGTGCTCAGCGGGTCTGCGAGGATTGTCTTCGCGGTACGGCTTGCGTGAACGGCAAGTGTGTGGGGAAGCCGGAAGCGGCAATCGTGGCTCCGGCAGCGCGTACCGTGGGACCGCCGACGACCCAGGCGAGTGGCGACGCCACGGCTCCGGCGAGCGGCAGCGGTTCTGGCTCCGGCAGCGGAATGAGCAACCAGCCCGCGGGGTATGCCTGCGCGGCCGACAACGACTGCATGGCCGGTCTGAAATGTGTGAGCGGCAAGTGTGCAGCGGCCAAGAAGATGAAGGTCGGGCCCATCACCACGTCGCTGGTGGGGAGGCTGAACGGAGCGTGCCGGACCGACGGCACGTGCAACGATCAGGACCTGGTGTGCGACAAGGCGAAAAACCGTTGCGTGGCGGCCGGCGGAAACGGTCAGCCGTGCCGGAGCGACAGCAGTTGCGGCCCGGCGCTGATGTGTACCCAGGGGACGTGCCTCAGCCCCCGGGCGATCCCCAGGAAATAGACGGCTCCATGCCGGCCGAGCGCGCGCGGGCGGCGCGTTTGCTATCGTGTTGGCAGGAGCAAACCTGATGAAGCATTTTCGCATTACCGTGGAATCGCTGGATGAAGCCAGCGCGGGAGACAAAATCGAGTTCGTGGCCGTGCACCACGACGATATTATCGGCATTGCGCGGCGGATGCCCACGCGCGTGCAGATGGACGAGGATTCGGCGAAGGCTTTTGCCATCGGGATGAAGCTGCTTGGCGAGACCATCCTGAAGAATCGCACCCAGCCGCTGTTTGCTGAGCTCCGGCCGCATTTCAGCGAGTTCATGAAGGGCATGAAGGCCAGCTTCAAGGCGCAGAAGGAAGCGGCGGCGGCCACGGAAGCGGAAGTATAGAAGTCTGCGCTTCGGTTGCATGATCAGGGTGGTCTCCCAGGTATGCGCCATGACGATTCGTGGCGGGTCAGGGGTGGATGCGGGGCGCATAGCCGGGCCACCGACCGCATCCCTGGGCCAGTGGCGGCCCGGTGGGGAAGCGTCCCCAGGTTAGGCCGAACAGCATGGCGCGGAACCTGGGGACCGGTGCACGGGCAGCCCACAGCTGCCAAAGACGTGCAGACCGGGGGCGCCGGCTGCATCCGGGATGCAACCCTGCCAGCGGTTTTTTAATGCTCCACGGCGCGGCGAACAGCTAAGCTATTTTCTAGCTGAGCGGCTGACGCGACAGGCCGCGGCGCGCATGGAGGCGAGTTGAACAACTATCTGCTGGCGTTGCTGCTGGGAATCATCGAAGGACTGACGGAGTTTCTGCCGGTTTCCTCCACCGCGCACTTGAGGATTGCCCAGGCGCTGCTGAACGTGCCGCTGGACAGCGGCTACTGGAAGATGTTCTCGATCGTGATCCAGCTGGGGGCGATCCTGACGCTGCCGTTTTATTTCCGGCAGCGGATCTGGAGATTCCTGAGCACGTTCCCGAGCGGCGAAACCGGGCGCAACACGTGGCTGACGCATCCGGTGGGACTGGTGGCCGCGGCGTTCGTGGTGACGGCGATTCCGGCCTACCTGCTGCACAAGGTGATCGGCAAGAACCTAGAGAGCCTGTACGTGATGGGCTCCTCGCTGGTGATCGGCGGCTTCGTGATGTGGGGGATCGACGCGCTGTATACGCGCAACATCCTGTACCCCGGGCGGCGGACCGAGGCGGTCGAGAAGATGTCGCTGGGGCAGGCGGTGTGGATCGGCGCGTGCCAGATTCTGTCGGCGGTGTTTCCGGGGACCTCGCGGTCGATGGCGACGATTGCGGGCGGGCAGCTGTCGGGTATGTCGCGCTCGGCGGCGCTGGAGTTTTCGTTCTTCCTTTCAATTCCGACGATGGTGGTGGCGACGCTCTACGAGTTTCTGAAGTCGGTGCGGCCCAGCCACGGGGAGGCTGCGATCGGGGCGGCTCCGGCGACGCCCGAGCAGTGGATCATGCTCGGGATCGGGTTCGGGGTGTCGTTCATCGTGGGGTACGCGGTGGTTTCCTGGTTTATGAACTGGGTGCGTACGCGGGGCTTCACTGCATTCGCCATCTACCGGATCATTATCGGTGCGGCGGTATTGCTGTGGGCATCGCAGCGGTAGGATTCGCGCGGCCCCGCAGCAGATGCTTCGCTGCTCTCGGAATTACCCCCAAAGAAAAAGTCAAAGTCAAAATCCCCACCTTAGCGGCCCAAGGCGACCGCGAAGGTGGGGCACCTGGCGATAGGCTGGGTGCGAGTTGAAGCCGCGCTTTTGAGTGGGGTGGCTATATGCTTGAGCGGAGAGGCCTTAGCCGCTGCTGGACAAGCTGTTCCTTTCGCTTTTCCACAGGCGTTGTCCAAAACATCCGCAATCGGGCCGTCGAACGGCGGACGACCCGTCTGAAATCTTATAAGGTACTACTTTTCATTACGTTACAGAAAAGCTCTCAAGTATTTAGGGAAGGTTGCGCGGTGCGGCGTGTATCCAGAATGCACCATTCTCGCTGCACTCTGGCCGGGCTTTACGTTACCGGGCGGCGGGGGAGATGGCCAAGTTACCAGGCGAATAGATGGCGAAACAGGTAGGAGACGTAACGTCACCTATCAGTAACCCGGGGCTCGTGCTTTTTTCCTCCTGTAACGGGCGGGGGTTTGGCATAATGCTCGTGCTCTGGCGTGGTTCCCGCATGCCCGGGCACAGTAGGCTGTTGCTGTCCCGCGCGGGCCCTTTGGGCCGGCGCACTGGGCGCTCCTGCTGTGCCGAGTGGCGGTGAATACACCCATGAAAATTCTACTGACCCCGACCTCCAGCAAGCGGCTCAATGAGCTGATCGGCATATTGTTGTTCGTTGCCGCGCTGCTTGTGATGCTGGCACTGGTGTCGTATACCCCACTGGACCCGTCGTTGAACACGGCGGCGCCCCCGGTGGAGTTGCGCGCCCCTCACAACCGTGTAGGAGTGGTGGGCGCGATGGCCGCCGACCTGCTGTTGCAGGTGCTGGGCGTGGCCGCCTTCCTGGTTCCTATATTCCTGATGTCGCTTTCGGTGCGCTGGTTCTGGTCGCGGCAGGGCCGCTCGGACACGGCCAGCGTAGTGGGCTGCGGACTGTTGCTGGTATTTGTTCCGGCGGGGCTGCGGCTGCAACCCTGGCATTTGCTATGGGCGAAGTCGCTGCCGATCGAGGGACTGATCGGGCGGGTGGCCGCCGAGAGCCTGATTCGCTACCTCAACTTTACCGGGGCCTGCATTGTGGCGGGGGCGCTGGTGGCCGTGGCGGTTTACCTGACGACCAGCTTCTCGCTGGGCAGCTTCCACACCTGGCTGGAGACGCGGTGCAGCTTCCTCTTTGCCCTGCGGGACCGTTACCAGGACTGGCGCGCGGCGCGCGAGAAGCGCAAGGCGCAGCTGGAACTGGAGAAGAAGCGCGCCAACAAGAAGAGCGACGCGGAACTGGTGCGGGTGCGTCCGAAGGAGACGGCGCGGGGGCGTGCTGAAGTGGTGGGAGTGCCCGATCCGTCGTCGCCGATGGCGCGACTGCTGGTGGAGGAGCAGCCGGGGGAAGAGGCTGCCGGGCCGGTGGTTGAGTATCCAGCGGTGAGGGAATACGAGGCGGCGGCGATCCCGCCTACCCCGGTGGCGGCGGATGTGCGGGTGGCGGAGCGTGCCGATGCCGGGCAGCAGCACAAGACGACACTGCCGAAGAAGGCAGGCGGCTACAAGATCCCTTCCAGCACGCTGCTGGCGCGGCCCGACGAGCACAGCGCGATCGACGAAGCCGAGCTGAAGGAACTGGCGGCGGTGGTCACGGCCAAGTGCGCCGAGTTCGATGTGCGCGGACAGGTGGTGCAGATCAATCCCGGCCCGGTGGTGACGACGTTTGAGTTCAAGCCGGAGGCCGGCATCAAGTACAGCCGGATTACGGGGCTGAGCGACGACCTGTGCCTGGCGCTGAAGGCCGAGAGCATTCTGATCGAGCGCATGGCGGGCAAGTCGACGGTGGGCATACAGGTGCCGAACCGGGTGCGCGAGGTGATACGGCTGCGGGAGATCGTGGAGGCGCCGGAGTTTGGCGATTCGCGTTCGCGGCTGACGCTGGCGCTGGGCAAGGATATCAACGGCGCGATCGTGACGGCCGACCTGGCGACGATGCCCCACCTGCTGATTGCGGGTTCGACCGGCTCGGGCAAGAGCGTGGCGATCAACGCCATGCTGATGTCGATCCTCTATAAGACGACGCCGGAGCAGGCGCGGGTGATCCTGGTGGATCCGAAGCGGCTGGAGCTGGGCGTCTACGAAGGGATTCCGCACCTGTTCACGCCGATCATCACCGAGCCGAAGCTGGCGTCGAACGCCTTGCGGAACGCGGTGCGGGAGATGGAGCGGCGGCTGAAGCTGCTGGCGGCGCGCGGGGCGCGCAACATCGACCAGTACAACCGGGCGCTGGAAGAGAGCACGCCGAGCCTGTTCGACGAGGACGGGCAGGAACACAAGCATCTGCCCTACATCGTGATCATCATCGACGAGCTGGCCGACCTGATGATGCTGGACCAGAGCAACGTGGAAGAGTCGATCACGCGGCTGGCGCAGATGGCGCGTGCGGTGGGCATACACCTGGTGCTGGCGACGCAGCGTCCGTCGGTGGACGTGATTACGGGACTGATCAAGGCAAACTTCCCGGCGAGGATTTCGTTCCGGGTGGCGACGAAGGTGGATTCGCGGACGATTCTAGACGGCAACGGCGCCGAGGCGCTGCTGGGACGCGGCGATATGCTGTATCTGCCGGCCGGGTCCGGGCGGCTGGTGCGGTTGCACGCGCCGTTTGTGGCGGAGAAGGAAATTGCGGCGGTGGTCGAGTTCTGGCGGGCGCAGGGCACGGCGCAGTACCAGGAGGGCTTCCTGGAGGGTCCGCGCGATGAGGGCACGCGGGCGGGCGCGATCGGTGAATCGGAAGGCAATGAAGCCGACGATGAGTATTACCAGGACGCGGTCCGGCTGGTGATGGAGTTTGGCAAGGCATCGACTTCGCTGTTGCAGAGGCGGCTGAGGATTGGGTATGGGCGCGCGGCGCACCTGATCGACCTGATGGAGAAGGACGGGATCGTGGGCGCAGCCGACGGGCCGAAGCCGCGGGAGTTACTGAAGCGTCCCGACTGGCTGAGCGAAGTGGAGAATTCAATGCGTTAGGGTGCGGCTACCCACCTGGGGGGCTCGAAAGAGTCCCCCGTTTTTATTGGGGGAGTGGAATCCCAGGTATGTGCCATGGTGTGTTGTGCAGGGTCGTGGTGCTGTGCGGGGCGCATACCCGGGCCACCGGGCAGGAACTTTGCCCCGTGCTCTACGTCACCCGTGCTTTGTGACGGGCGTACAATAGCTCCATGCGCCGGGTTTATCTGGACAGCAATGCCAGTGCGCCGTTATTGCCTGAGGTGTTTGAGGCGATGCGGCCATATTTCTTCTTGGAAGAGAGTTTCGGCAACGCCTCGTCCATCCATCATTCCGGGCAGCAGGCGCGGGCGGCCGTTGAGGCGGCGCGCGAGAAGGTGGCGCTGTTGTTCAACTGCCGGGCGGCCGACGTGGTGTTTACCAGCGGCGGCACGGAAGGCGACAACTTGGCGACCTTGGGGATTGTGCGTCCGGGCGAGCACGTGATCACGTCGGCGATCGAGCATCCGGCAGTGGAGAACAGCTGCAAGCGGTTGCGGCAACTCGGCTGCGAGATTACCGAGGTCCCGGTGAACGGACTGGGCATGGTGGATCCGGCGGACGTGCGGCGGGCGCTGCGGCGGCGGACTACGCTGATCTCGATCATGATGGCCAACAACGAGACGGGCGTGATTCAGCCGGTCGAGGAGATCGGCAAGATCGCGCGAGACGCGCGGGTACACTTCCACACGGACGCGGTGCAGGCGGCGGGGCGGGTGCCGATCGACGTCAACCAGATTCAGTGCGACGTGCTGACGATCAGCGGACACAAGCTGCATGCGCCGCAGGGCGTGGGCGCCTGCTACGTGAGCAAGAGTTCGCTGCTGAATCCGATTCTGCACGGCGGCGGGCAGGAGCGCGGACGGCGCTCGGGGACAGAAAATGTGCCGGGCATCGTGGGGCTGGGCAAGGCCGCCGAGATTGCGCGCATGGGGCTGACCAACGGCGCCAACGAGCAGCTGCGGCAGTGGCGCGACCGGCTGGAGCAGTCCATCACGGCGACGATCGAGGCGACGGGCGTGAACGGCCGGCAGGCGCCGCGGGTGGCAAATACGAGCAGCATCTATTTCGACTACGTCGAGGGCGAGGCGATGGTGATTGCGCTGGACCTGAAGGGCGTGGCGGTGTCGAGCGGAGCGGCGTGTTCGTCGGGGGCGACCGAGCCTTCGCACGTGCTGATGGCGATGGGCATGGGGAAGGATCGCGCGCGCTCGAGTCTGCGTTTTTCGCTGGGCAAGCACACCAAGGCCGAGGATATCGATTACACGCTGGCGGTGCTGCCCGGCGTGCTGGTCCACCTGCGTAACCTGTCGCCGCTCTACAAGAAGAGCCTGGCCAGCGGTTAAATTCCAATGACATCCGTGCGTACCATTGCCGTTGCCATGTCCGGGGGCGTGGACTCTTCGACCGTGGCGGCGATGCTGGCGGCCGAGGGGCACCGGGTCGTGGGGCTGACGCTGCAGTTGTGGAACCAGCGGCGGCTGGCGGGGCGCGCCGGGCTGCCCGAGAAGGTGGAGGGCCGCTGCTGTTCGCTCGATGACGTTTACGACGCGCGCAGAGTGGCCGAGCAACTCGGGATTCCGTACTACGTTGTGAACCAGGAGCAGCGGTTTGAGCGCGACGTGGTGCGGCCGTTCGTGGATGAGTACCTGGCGGGGCGCACGCCGATTCCGTGTTCGCTGTGCAATAACCATCTTAAATTTGACCAACTGCTGCTGACGGCGCGGCAGATCGGGGCCGAGGCGATTGCCACGGGTCACTATGCGCGCTGCGAGTTCGACGGGCCGAGCGGGCGCTGGCGGCTGCGGCGGGCGCTGGACGGGGCGAAGGACCAGACGTACTTTCTGTTCGGGCTGACGCAGGAGCAGTTGAGCGGCACGCTGTTTCCGCTGGGCGGCATGACGAAACCGGAGGTGCGCGAACGGGCGCGGCAGTTTGGGCTGCGGCTGGCGGAGAAGCCGGATTCGCAGGAGATCTGCTTCGTGCCGGGCGGGGACTACCGGCGGTTTATTGATGCCTACCTGGCCGAGGCGGGCGAGGTGGTGCCGGATACGGCGGGCGAGCTGGTGACGGCCGACGGACGGGTGCTGGCGCGGCACGCCGGGATTCATCAGTTCACGGTGGGGCAGCGCAAGGGATTGGGCGTGGCAACGGGTTCGCCGGTCTATGTGATCGAGGTGAATGCGGCGGCGCGACGGGTGGTGGTGGGTCCGGACGAGGCGCTGTGGTCGCCGACGCTGCGGGCGCGCAAGCTCAATTGGATTGCGGTCGAGGAACTGCGCGAGCCGATGCGGGTGGTGGTGAAGATACGGCACCGGCATGAACCGGCGGCGGCGGTGATTGCGATGACGGGCACCGACGAGGTGACGGCGACGTTTGACGAGCCGCAGCGGGCGATTACGCCGGGACAGGCGGCGGTGTTTTACGACGGGGACGTGGTGGTGGGCGGCGGGTGGATTGAGTAATTGAGTAGGTTGGGACTTGGGGAAGCAGACCCCTCGCTGCGCTCGGGATTACAACTCAGGGCAAAGTCATAATCAAAGTCATAATCAAAGTCAAAATCAAAGTCCCTATCCTAACGCGCAAAAACGGCGCGTTAGGATGGGGCACCCGGGGATGAAACAACTCCCGAATTACACGATCATCCGGAATGAGAACGGCCTCCCTTGCGGGAGGCCGTGGTGTTGCCGGAGCAAATTGAGGTTCGAGGTTAGATGAACCACTCGTCCTTGGGCGTCGCCGAGGGCTTGCGGGCGCGGGCGTAATTGCCGCGTCCGAAGAGCGTGGCGATGCCGGTGGCGACGGCGTAGACGACGCCGGAGGCTTGGCGGAGCGGACGCACGACTACCTGCGAGACGGCGTCGCCGGCGACGGAGACGCGGTCGAGCGTGTTGGTCATGACGTCGTCAACGCGGAGCGCCTGCACGTGGGCGCGCAGGGCCAGGTCTTCGAGCGCGGGGCGCATGCGTTCCATATCCGCCCGGAGCGTAGTGGTGGTCTCAGCTAAGGTCGCGACCACCTGGTCCAGCTTGGGCCGGTACTCGGTCAACATACTTTGCGCCGTGTCCATCAGGGGCAGGGCGCGGGTTTCAAGCTGTTGGGCGAGCGCCTCCATGCGGGCGGTGGCCTTCTTCATGGCGACGGCCATGCCGATGAGCACGCAGGCTTGGATAACGACGGCAATCGCCGTGACGGCAATAAACACGCACAATAAGACAGTCAATGACATTCCCGAGTCCTCGTTGCCACAGCTAGGACTGGCTGGGGGCCGTTTCCGGTCCCGGGCCGGTAGCTTCACGATAGGCTTCCTTGCCGGCATCGAAAGCGCTGCGGACCTGCTCGCGCTGGGCTTCGAAAGCTTCACGTCCCTTTTCGACCCATTGCTGCGCCTGCTCGGCGGCCTGCTTGGCGCGATTGACGAAGACTTCGCGTCCTTCGTCCGCCTTCTGGAACCACTGCTCGCGGGTTTCATCGCCCGGCCGGGGGGCGTACAGCATGCCCACGGCGACGCCTACACCGAGGCCCGCCAAGAACCAAACGAAAGAACCACAAGAACTGCTTCTGCATTCCGACATGATCGTGCTCCTTCCTTCCAGTGAGCGTGATGGTAGCAGAAACGAAGGGGAAAAGTCAGTGGGCTGCGGGGAGAGTCAAAGTCAAAACCCGGGTAAGAAGAAAAAGTCAAAGTCAAAACCCCCACCCTAACGCCCCAAGAACAGGCGCGTGAGGGTGGGGCACCGGCGATATCTGGGCCACCGAGGATGGGCTACGCTACGGCTTTTGGGTGGGGCGGATCAGGACCTCGCTGACGAAGGACTGCGGGGACTGGGTGGCGAGCATGGCGACGACTTGGGCGATGTCGGCGGGCTGGAGCATCTTTGCCGGGTCTTTGCCGGCGTGGGGGCTGAGTTCGCTGGCGGTGGAGCCGGGGCAGACGACGGAAACGCGGATGCCGTGGGGGCGAAGTTCTTCGGCGATGGTGTAGCTGAGGCCATTGAGTCCCCACTTGGAGGCAGCATAGGCGGCGCCGTTGGGGCCCGGGTTCTTGCCGGCCAGCGACGAGATGTTGATGATGTGGCCGGCGCGGGCGCGGATCATCATGGGGGCGAAGGCGCGGACAGTGTAAAAGACACCGCGCAGGTTGGTGGCGAAGATATCGTCCCAGTCTGCGGGGGAGGTCTCGTGCAGCGGGTGGCCGAAGCCGCCAATGCCGGCGTTGTTGACGAGCAGGTCGCAGCGGCCGAGGCGGTTTTCCACCTGCGCGGCAAGGGATTCGACGGAGCGCAGGTCGCGGACGTCGCAGGGGATGGCTTCGACGCGCAATCCGGCCTGGCGCATGGCGGCGGCGGCGTGTTCAAGCGTCTCGCGCACGCGGCCGGTGATGACGACGATTGCTCCGAGTTCGGCGAGGCGGAGGGAGATGCCGGCGCCGATGCCGCGGCCTCCGCCGGTTACGATTGCTACCTGTCCTGCAAGGTTGGTCATGAGTTCTCCGTTGTGCCGCTCCTGCCGGGCAGTCGGTGCGGTACGGGCGATTATGCCACGACTGCTTCTTTCAGCAGGCGGCGGCCGCCGGTGGTCTTCTGGATGGGGCGATGTCCTGCGTCCTCTCAACCGCAACGTGCCCGAGACGGGCGCGAGAGGGTGGGGCACCAGGCGCGGGCGGGGATCCGGAGAAGGCCCGCCCCAGCAAAATCGGACAGGACCGGGCACCCATAGAGAGGCCAGCCGAGGATGGGCAGTGGGCGGAAGCGAGGAGAAGTGCATCCGGCTGCGGTGGATGAGGCATCTTAATGAGTGGACAGCGTTTGCCAAAGCCAATCACTTGCCACGGAGCAGCCGCAAACCATATAATCCGCCTTTCCCGTCCATTCGCGAAGCGGATTAGCGGCTGCGTGTGGATCGTAGCGGCTTGGTCAGGTTCCGGCGGGGCTGCGTGGGGTAGCGCTTGCGGGATGAGGAGTATCAGCGCCTCGTTGCCAGCCTTTCTTGTGCGTGATGGCCGAGTTCAATTGCAGACCGTAGATCCCTGTCCACCCGATATTTGCAAGGAGTGATCGATGAAGAAAGTTATTGTGATGCTGGTGCTGCTGCCGGTGCTTTGCCTGGCGCTGATTGCACAGCAGGCAGCGCAACCGGCGGCCTCGCAGCCGAAGGTCATCAAGAACCCGGCCGAATACAACTCCTACATAGCCGCCGTGCAGACCGCCGATGCGAACGCGAAGGCCATCGCGCTGGAAGGCTTCCTGCAACAGTATCCGACGAGCGTGGTGAAAGAAGACGCGCTGGAGCAGCTGATGTCGGCCTACCAGCAGGCCAACAACCTGCCGAAGGTGATGGACGCGGCGACCCGGCTGCTACAGGTGAACGCGGAGAACCTGCGCGCGCTGGCGCTGCTGTCGTATCTGAAGATGGGACAGGCGCAGCAGGCGCAGAATCCGCAGTTCCTGGCCGAAGCGGGGCAGACTGCCGAGCGCGGCCTGAAGGCGCTGCAGACGACGCCGAAGCCGGATGGCATGACGGACCCGGATTTCGCCAAGATGAAGTCCGAGATGGCAGGGATCTTCAACAGCGTGGCCGGACTGGCAGCGGTGCAGGCGAAGAACTACCCGCAGGCGCAGCAGTTGCTGGGCGCGGCGGTGAAGGCGAATCCGAACGACCTGAACAACGTATACAGCCTGGCGCTGGCGTACCTGCAGGTGCAGCCGCCGGAATACCAGAAGGGTTTGTGGTACCTCGCGCGCGCGATCAACCTGTCGGCCGCGAACGCAGCGGCGCAGCAGCAGATCACGAAGTTCGGGCG
The DNA here is from genome assembly GCA_903847195.1 of uncultured Acidobacteriota bacterium. Next base: position 16,218 of record CAINCZ010000061.1, read on the forward strand.
GTCGTATTTCGTCAAGTTCCACGGCAACGACCAGGGATGGCAGGATGTGATTGCCGCAGCGGGCAAGAGCGCTGAGCCGCCGCAGGGATTTGCGATTGCACCGCGTCCGACGCCGGCGCAGGAAGCCGCGCAGCTGGTGAAGGAGAAGAAAGTCTCCGACATGAGCTTCGATGAATTCCAGCTGATCTTCATGAGCGGGAACGCCGAAGCGGCCAAGGCGGTGTGGGACCAGTTGAACGACAAGCCGATCGCCTTTGCGGCGAAGGTCATCGAGGCGACGGCGACGACGCTGACGCTTTCGGCGACGGCCGACGACATTGAGGCCAACAAGGCCGACGTGACGGTGACGATGGCGGCTCCGCTGACGCCGCGGCTGATGCCGAAGGTGGGCAGCATGACGCAGATCGAGGCAGTGCCGGTTTCCTACACGGCCGCCCCGTTCATGATCACGATGGCCAAGGGAACGCTCATCGTGCCGAAGGCGGCTCCAGCGGCCCCGGCGAAGCCTCCCGTGAGGCGGCAGTAAGCGAAACGCGGTAGTAGTGACACTTGCAGAACGGCCTCCCCCGTGGGAGGCCGTTCTGTTTTGCGCGAGAGGAGCCGAACTGCGAGAGGGGTTGATGGGTGTGCGGCGGTGAGGAAAAGCAGATCCCTCGCCTTGCTCGGGATGACAAGGCTGGCATCTGGGGAGCGTGGGCGATGCTCATCCCACATCTGCTAAAGGCGGCAGATGTGGGGCACCGGCGAGTATGGCACCGTTGAGTGGGGCACCGGAGGCGGTGCTTTGCGCCGACTATTTTTTGGGCGCCCAGTTGATGAGAAATTCGCGCATGCGCTGCTCGTTGTAGCCGCGGCCCTCTTCGAGGACGCTGGTGTCCTGCGACTGGAGCAGTTTGCCTTTCGGGTCGAGCACGAACAGGTGCGGATAGCCGGCGACCTTCGGGTACTTACTCAGCACGGCTTCGTTCTTGTTTTCGGGGCTGTAGTTGACGAAGACGAGGACGTAGTTCTTTTCGCGCAGCTCCGCCAGATCGGGGTGCTGGGTGAAGAAGGTGTCCATGATGCGGCACCAGATGCACCAGGTGCCGCCGACCTCGACTAGCACGTTGCGGCCGGTGCGGCGAGCCTCGGCGGCGGCGTTCCGGATGTCCTGCTGGGCGTTCCGCGCCGGGTCATAGACGTGGACGGGCATGTACGGACCGCCAGCCGGGGGCGGCTGGGCGGGCAGCGGGCTAGCCAGCACCAGCATCGCTGCGACCAGAATAGCTGCAACCAAGGGCCATGGACGTTTCATGGAGCACTCGCTTCCGACGATTTACCAGATGTTAGCAGAGCGCCGATGGTTTCGGTTTTGTCCGAAATCGGCCGCAGCAACAGGCTGGATTAAGGTCCTGTTCCGTTTTCGTAATCCCGGACAGAGCCGAGGCGGAAAGCTGCTATCTGGTAATCGACGCTGAATCAACAGAATACGCTGGTAGTGGCACTCTTTTTATTGCTTTTTCTGCAAATAGAACAGAAAATCGATTGGTCCTCCGGCGGGACGAACTTGATGGTTAAATCCACAATCTACGTGCGAGATGGCGGCACAAGATTGGCTGATAGGCCAAGCCCTGTCGCCTTATATGCGGCCAGCTCAAGTTCCATTACCCTTCCCGCCGATATAATACAGAGAGGATTGACGCAAGACGGGACTATGGGCCTGCCCACGGGATCGCGGACTGACCTTGAGTTTATGAGTCCCGGTTGTCAGCGATTAGATCCGAACCACTTCGATTCCCTGGCGCAGCCAGATTCAGAGTTGCGGGGCGAGATAGAAATGCGTGCGGTTACACCGACGAAGTTTACCGCGGGTTGGGCCGAATCCAGGTGTGCAATAGGCACCAGGGGCGAAGAGACACGCGAACTGCAAACGAAGTCGCAGCAGGCTGGATTGAAGGGCGGCGAGCTTATGCATGCAGGAAAAGAAGATCGCGTCCCCGGACCCGATACTGATCCACAGAGCGGCGCGGCAGTGAAGGCGCGCGGCGGCATCCTGGTGATTGATGACGAAGCGCCGATCCGTGAGGTGTTGCGCGAGGTGCTGGAGTCGGTGGATTACACGGTGCACACCGCGTGCGACGGAGTCGAAGGTGTAGCGGTTTTCCGGCACTCCCATCGCGCAATCGACGCGGTGATCCTCGACATGGTGATGCCCGGCATGGGTGGACGCGAGACGTTTGAGGTGCTGCGCACGATCGATCCCGAGATTCCCGTGCTGGTTTGCACCGCGTATTCCGACAACGCCGACCTGCAGGTGATGCGGCAGCAGGGCATCTCCGGCATCCTGCAGAAACCGGTACGCGTGGCGGTGCTGCGCAGCGCCCTCGCCGCTATGATCAGCGCGCGCGGGCAAAAGCGCACTTCGTAGTTCCCCTGTGAAATTGAAAACGTAGAGCGCTGGGACCAGTGTGTCTGGCGGTGCGTTGACGCGACTCTCGCTTTGGCCTAATGCGGGCTGGCGTGGGCCAAATGTGACAGGGATTTCAAGAATCCTCCCGGTATTTGTCAACAATTGTGAAAAACGCAGCGGGAAGGGCTCGGGGCATTGCTTGCGTGCTGCCGGGCCTTGTATATTCCATTGTCCCCTCAAACTGACGCCGGGGTAGGAGAGCAGCAGCAGGATCGGCGCATGAGAGGGGAACCTGCGCGCGACGAAGTGCGTAGCAGATAAGAGGTTGCCGTCGGAGACTGGCGGGCTGCCTGGAAGACGGGACCAAGAGTTCGGAAATTTGGAAATGCTTACGCCCGGCCGAAGGCCGTGGCACGGGAGATTTATGCGAAAAGCATTGCGTGCGACCTCGGTGGCTCTGCTGGTGCTGTTGATGGCCGGTGCGGCCCTGGCCGATGAAGGCATGTGGCTGTTTGACCATGCGCCGGTGAAGCTGATCAAGCAGAAGTACAACATCAATCTGACGAAGGCATGGCTGGACCACACGAGAATGTCGTCGGTGCGCTTCAACAGCGGCGGCTCGGGATCGTTTGTGTCGCCGACCGGGCTGACCTTCACCAACCATCACATCGCGCAGTCCTGCCTGCACGGAATTTCGACGCAGGAGAAGGACCTCTACAAGCTGGGCTTCTACGCGAAGACGCAGGCCGATGAGGTGAAGTGCACGGACCTGGAACTGAACGTTCTGATGAGCATGCAGGACGTCACCAAGGAGATCAACGCGGCGATCAAGCCGGGCATGGCGCAGGCACAGGCGGGCGCGGCGCAGCGGGCGGCGATGTCGCAGGTGGAAAGCGACTGCACGAAGGAGACGGGCCTGCGGTGCGACATTGTGCAACTCTACTCGGGCGCGGTGTTTTACGTTTACCGTTACAAGAAGTACACGGACGTGCGGCTGGTGTTCGCTCCGGAGTTCGATATGGCGTTCTTCGGCGGCGATCCGGACAACTTCGAATTTCCGCGCTACGACCTCGATATCGCGTTCTTCCGCGCCTACGAGAACGACAAGCCGGCGAAGCTGGACAACTACTTCAAGTTCTCGACCACGGGGCTGAAGGATGGCGACATGGCGTTCGTGGCCGGGCATCCGGGTTCGACCGGGCGGCTGCTGACGATCTCGCAGCTGGAGTTCCGGCGCGACGTGTCGTCGAAGTTCGACCTGGACGACATGGTGCGGCGCGACAAGGTGCTGCAGGCGTGGGGAGCCAAGGGAGAAGAAAACTACCGCCGGGCGCAGGGGACGATCTTCGGCATTGAGAACAACATCAAGCGCGGCAAGATCTACTACCAGACGCTGCTCGACAAGCAGGTGATGGCCAAGAAGCAGGCCGAAGAGAACGAGCTGAAGAAGGCGGTGAACGACGATCCGAAGAAGAAGGCGGAGTTCGGCGATCCGTGGTCTTCGGTGGCGAAGGCGCAGGCGGCGCACCGCGATATCTTCCTGTCGCTGAGCCTGCTGGAGCGGCGCGCCGGCGTGCGCGGCACGCTGGGCAGCTACGCGCGCATCCTGGTACGGGCGGCGGATGAGAAGAAGAAGCCGAACGGCGAGCGGTTGCGCGAGTATACCGACACGAGCCTGCCTCCGCTGGAGAGCTACCTGTTTGCCGCCGAGCCGGTCTACAAGGACATGGAAGAGGTAGTGCTGGCCGATTCGCTGGGGTTCCTGCAGCAGCAGATGCCGAATGCGGCGACGACGAAGGCGATCCTGAACGGACGCACGCCGGCCGCGGCGGCGCACGACCTGGTGACGGGCAGCAAGCTGGATGATCCGAAGGTGCGCAAGCAGTTGTACGAAGGCGGCGCGGCGGCGATTGCCGCCTCGACCGATCCGATGATCGTGGCGCTGCGGGCCATCGAGTCCGACGCGCGCGCAGCGCGCAAGCGCTACGACGACGAAGTGGCTTCGGTGGAGCGGATCGACGGCGGCAAGGTCGGCAAGATTCGCTTTGCGCGCAGCGGCTTCTCGGTGGCGCCGGACGCCAACTTCACGTTGCGTCTGAGCTACGGGCCGGTGCGCGGGTACGTGGAAGACGGGCTGGGCGACGTGGTGCCGAAGGGCACGAAGATCGCTCCGTTCACGAATATCGCGGGCCTGTATGAGCGCTCGGCGAAGATGGGCAACAAGGATCCCTTCAAGCTGCCTCCGACGTGGATGGCCGCCAAGGGCAAACTGAAGCTGGACACTCCGTTTAACTTCGTTTCGACCGACGACATCATTGGCGGCAACTCGGGCTCGCCGGTGGTGGACAAGAAGGGCGAAGTGGTGGGCATCATCTTCGACGGCAACATGCAGTCGCTGCCGTGGAATTATGTGTACGGCGACGAGGCAGGACGCGCCGTGAGCGTGGATTCGCGGGGCATTCTGGAAGCGCTGCGCAACGTATACGGCACCGACCGTCTGCTGGATGAGTTGCTGGGCAAGCCGGGAATCGTGAAAGCGGTTAAGAACGGCAAGCAGGCAAAGCCGGTAGAGAAGAAGTAGTAAGTCATTCAACGGAAGTAAAGATCGGCGGCTTCGGCCGCCGATCTTTTTTGCGTCGTGGTGGGCAAACCATGGCGGATGGTGGTTCCGCTCAGGCAAGGGTCAAAATCCCCGCCCTAGCCGAAACCGGGCCAGGACGGGCACCCGGAGGGCGCAGGGCACCCGTACGGTTTGGTTTTTATGTAGATATGAGTAAATGGGTAATTTACTCGGGCCAGACGGCGAGCGCGGTGGTGGAGAGAATCTGCTGCTGCGCGGCTTGGGAGAGCGGCAGGGCGCGGAAGTCGTCGAGGTTGCGCTTGACGTCGAGCACGCCGGGGCCGGGCCAGTCGGTGCCGAACAAGGTCTGGGTGGCGATCATTTCCAGACGGGGGAAGGACGCGAGCAGCGAGCGCGGCGGGATGCTGCTGATGTCGAGATAGACGTTGGGGTGGCGGCGCACGAGGAAGAAGGCGGTCTCGGTCCAGAGCGGGCGGCCGCCGTGGGCCATGACGATCTTGAGTTTAGGGAAGTCGACGGCGACGTCGTCGATGAAGATGGGATCGCCGAAGCGGTTGCGCGCTCCGGGGAAGACGGAGGTGCCGGTGTGGATCATCACCGGAATGCCGTGCTGCTCGGCGGTGCGGTAGAGGAGTTCGAGTTCGCCGACGCCCTTGAGGTAGTCGTTGGGATAGAGCATCTGGTGCGGCGGATGGAGCTTGATCATGCGGATGTCGAGGCGCAGGAGCGCGTCGAGGTCGGCGGCGAAGTTGAGCGAGTGGCGTGGATGAACGGAGCCGCAGGATAGCAGACGGCGCGGGTCGGCCTTGCAATAGTCGGCGATCCACGGGTTGACTTCGGCGGTGTAGCCGATGACGTCGGGCGCGACGTAGTTGACCAGTCCGGCGCGATCGACGCCGCAGCGGTCGAGGTAGCGGAGGAAGTCGCGCGGGGAGCGGCAGTAGAGTTCGATCTCGTCGAAGTCGGTGCGGCGCTGCTTCATCAGCGCTAGCGCGCCGGGCTTCATCATGCCGAACGGGTTGATGTGGATGTGGCAGTCGGTGATCTGCATGGCGATTTGCGGACCCTGCAACAAGGATACCTGAGTTGGATGGCTGCGGCGGGGAGAGGGCGCATGGTTTTGTGCGGGTCGTGCTCTGGGCACTCAAGCCAATGGCGGCTGGAGTGGGGCGGCGGGGTTGCCAGACACAGGCGCTCCCAGGTTAGCGCCGAAAGGCGCGACGCGAACCTGGGGCGCCCGGCAGAAGGCGGCTGTATCGTCTGTTGCCTGGTTAACGGCCGGTCCAGCGGGGCATGCGCTTTTCGAGGAAGGCGTTGATGCCTTCGAAGGCGTCGGCGCTGGGGATGAGTTCGTCGAGGTAGATGGACTCGACCTGCTGGAGGTGCTCGTCGAACCGCCGGGCGTCGAACTTGTGGAGGGCTTTCTTGGCGAGCGCGAGTGCGCGCGGGCTGAGGGTGGCAAGGCGGCTGCCGATTTCCGCGATTACGTCTTCCAACTGGGCGGCGGGCACGGAGTCGTTGACGAGGCCGAGGTGCAGGGCTTCATCGCCGTGGAGCACCTGTCCGGTGAAGACCATCTCGGCGGCGCGCTTGGCGCCGACCAACTGCGGGAGCATGACGGCGGCGACGGGCGGGAAGCAGCCGAGGTCGATCTCGGGGAACTGCCAGCGCGAGTCCTCGGCGCAGAAGATCATGTCGCAGACCAGCGCCAACTCCGCGCCTCCGCCCAGGCAGGCGCCCTGCATGGCGGCCAGCGTGATCTTGCTGGTGTTGACGAGGGCGCGGATGACGGAGTGGAACTTGACGAGCATGTCGCGCGCCTGGTCGGGACGATGCGCGGCGATATCGACGCCGGCGGAGAACGAGGGACCGTCGGCGGACAGGACAAAGTAGGAGAGGTCGGCGCGCTGTTCGAAGCTGTCGATGGCGGCCAGCAGTTCGTCCATCATGCGCAGGTCGATGATGTTGCGCGGAGGAAGGGTAAGCCGGATGCTCCCGGCGGGCGGCGCAACTTCGACGGCGATGGTGGAGTAGGAGCGGGTGATGTTGGTCAGCATAAAAGTCTCTCGTGATCAGGATAGCGCTAATTGGGGCGGCGGGAAAAGAGATCCCTCGCTTTGCTCGGGATGACAACTAGTTGAGGGTTCTGTTCATGATCGGGCAAAATCCCCGCTCAAGCCGACAACTGGCTTGAGTGGGGCACCAGGCAAAAGTCAAAATCCGCACATCTGCCAAAAGACGGCAGATATCGGGCACCCGATGAGGCGTTTACTTCGGGCATCAGATAGACAATTACTACTACTTCGCGGTGAAGGTGGCCGGGCGTTTTTCGACATAGGCGGCCAGGCCTTCCTTGGCATCTTCACTCTGGAAGAGCAGTTGCTGATTTTCGCGTTCGAGGGCGAGGGCGGATTCGAGCGGAATCTCCCATCCGGACTGGATGGAGCGCTTGATGCGGCCCACGGCTTTGGCGGCCTTGTTGGGCGGGCAGAACTGGCGCGCGTATTCGAGGACGCTTTCCATGAAGTTGTCGCGCGCGAAGATGTCGTTGACGATGCCGAGTTCTTTGGCTTCCTCGAAGGGGAAGGTGTTGCCGATGGCGATGAGTTCGATGGCCTTGGACTTGCCGATCATGCGGGCCAGGCGCTGCGTGCCGCCGGTGCCGGGCAGGATGCCTAGGTTGACCTCGGGGAGTCCGATCTTGCCGGAGTCCCGACGGGCGATGCGCAGGTCGCAGGCCATGGCGATTTCCAGTCCGCCGCCGACGGTGTGGCCGTTGAGGGCGGCGATGACGAGGCGCGGCGTTTGTTCGAGGCGCAACAGGGTCTCGTTGGCGTGGAGGCAGAAGAAGTACTTAAACGTGGGATCGACGGCGGAGAGCATTTCGATGTTGGCGCCGGCGGAGAAGAACTTGTCGCCCGCGCCGGTGAGTACGATGACGTGCACCTCGCGGTCCATGCGGGCGCGCAGGATGGCGTCGTCGAGCTGGCGCATCATCTCGTAGTTGTAGGTATTGGCGGGCGGATCGTCGAGGGTGAGGACGGCGACGCCGGCTTCGGTGCGGTACTGGATGAGTTAGCGGACGCCTTCGGCGAACGGGGTGATGGTGGCCATCGAGACTCCTCCTGCTAGCAAGGCAGCAAAGAAACCACTTGGATGATAAGGCGGCGCTGCGGTTTCGGCAAAGCGGTGGGAGGGGAGTTGTTCGGTTCAATGGTAATCCTGCAAGTGGGCACCCGGGGGCGGGGAAAACAGATCCCTCGCTTTGCTCGGGATGACAATTGGTTGAGGGTTCTGTTCGTGATCGGGCAAAATCCCCACTCAAGCCAACAGCGGGATTGAGTGGGGCACCAGGCACCGGGCATCAGGAACCTAGGTTAGCCCCGAAAAACACGGCGCGGAACCTGGGGCACCCGGCTTGAGTGGGGCACCGGGACATCACGTCAGATAGATTGCGCTATAATGCCGAGTACTTTTTTGCTCAAGGCGTGCAGCAGGACTCAATCGTTCCAGGTGTGGTCACTGTCGAAGCGTTCTCGCAACGATTCAGCAAGCAGGCAGAAATACCAGGGGTGTTTGCGGTCAGGCCATATGTCGCAGAGATATGAATCCAGATGGCTACCAACGGAGGTGTGCATTGCGACGTCTTATTCTTTGCGCGGCTGTTGCGGTAATTGGCTTCCTCTGTTTTACCGGCATGCTCTGCGCCCAGACCCGGGCCGTAACAGCAGAAGAAGTGTTCGAAATGGTGAAGGATGCCGGGTACGCTCCAACTCGGCTCGAAAAGAAAATTCCCGACCGCCCCGCTCCCATCCGGTTTCAGGTTGAGAGCGCCAATTGCGTGCTGCAGTTTTATCAGTGCGAAAAAGAAGCCTGCAAGGGGATTCAGATATCGGCGGGGTTTCGCTTCACCGAGAAGCCGACGCTTGAACTGATCAATGATTTCAATCGCAAGAAGAGGTATGCGGCGGCATTTCTCGACAGCGAGAACGACCCATGGCTGAGACTGGATTTTGACTTCACCGGAACGCAGGACTTCAAAGACTGGCTTTCGTTCTGGAGAACCATGCTGGGCTCGTACCGAAATGCGCTGTCGACCAAAGAGGTCAAATAGGAGTAGGCGCCAGGGGGCGCATCTCGGATGCGGTCGGCCCGTGACCTGGCGCTGCCGGGTGGCGGTGTTCGCCGCAGTGCCCTACGGCTGTGGTTGGGCTGATGGGCCGTTACGGGGCGAAAGAGCAGATGCGTTACGCGGTTCGGCATGACCAGTGTTGAACAGCAAAGACCAAAGGCCGGGCGATTGAGCCCGGCCTTTGGTCTGCCTGCTTCGGTACTGTTTAGTGACGGTCGCCGCGCGGCGGTCCGCTACGTCCACGGCCACCACCACCGCCGCCACTGGGGCGACGACGGCCACGGCCGCCAGGTCCGCCACCGGGTCCACGGTCGGGGCGGTCGCCACGATCGGGACGGGGGGCCGGCGGGGCTCCACCTGCGGGAGCGTCCACGCGGTTGAAGTTAGGTTCGTTCGAATCGGGCTGGGGTTCATCGCCCTCGTCGCCACCCTCGAATTCGACCGGCTCGCCGCCTTCGATGCTCGTGCCAGGAGCGATGCCCTGCGCGCTTTCCATCTTGGCGCGCTGCTCTTTCAGGATCGCCTTGCGGGAGAGACGGATGCGGTTGCCCTCGATGGAGAGAACCTTGACGAGGATCTGGTCGTCTTCCTTGAGTTCGTCGCGGATGTCCTTGATGCGGTGCTCGGCGACTTCGCTGATGTGCAGCAAGCCGTCGGTCCCGGGCAGGATCTCGACGAAGGCTCCGAAGTCGGCCAGGCGGGTGACGCGACCGAGATAGGTCTTGCCGGGCTCGGCAGTGGCGGTGATGTCACCGATCATCTGGAGGGCCTTGGCAGCGGCAGCCTGGTCGGCAGAGGAAACGTTGACGCGTCCGCTGTCTTCGACTTCGATCTTGACGCCGGTCTGCTCGATGATGCCACGGATGACCTTGCCGCCCGGTCCGATGAGATCGCGGATCTTATCGATCGGGATGTGCAGGGTGTAGAAGCGCGGAGCGTAATCACTGATGGTGGTACGCGGTTCGGGCATGACCTCGGCCATGCAGTCGAGGATGAAGAGACGGCCGCGACGGGCCTGCTCGAGCGCCTCGCTCATGATCTGCGCGGTGATGCCGCCGACCTTGATGTCCATCTGCAGGGCGGTGATGCCCTGGCGGGTTCCGGCCACCTTGAAGTCCATGTCGCCGTAATGATCTTCGGCGCCGGCGATGTCGGTCAGGATGGCGTACTTATCGCCTTCCTTGACAAGGCCCATGGCGATGCCCGCAACCTGCGCGGTGATGGGAACGCCGGCATCCATCAGCGACAGGGTAGCGCCGCAGATGGTGGCCATCGAGGAAGAGCCGTTGGATTCGAGGATGTCGGAGACGACGCGCATGGCGTACGGCCAATCTTCTTCCTTGGGCAGCACGGCGGAGACGGCACGCTCGGCGAGGGCGCCGTGGCCGATCTCGCGGCGTCCGGCGCCACGGAGGAATCCGACTTCGCCGACCGAGAACGGCGGGAAGTTGTAGTGCAGCATGAAGCGCTTCTTGGCTTCGCCTTCGAAGAGTTCCATGCGCTGCATATCGTCGGCGGTGCCGAGGGTGGTGGTGACCAGCGCCTGGGTTTCGCCGCGGGTGAAGACGGCCGAGCCGTGGGTGCGGGGCAGCAGGCCGGTCTCGATCCAGATGGCGCGGATTTCGTCGAAAGAGCGGCCATCGGGACGGCGGCGCTTTTCGATGACATCATCGCGGAAGATGCGCTCACGCAGCATCTCGAAGTAGTGCTTGAGCTTGCGGCGGCCAGCTTCGTCGGTGTCGGCGATGGCGTCCTTAAGCTCCTTGTTGATTTCCTTGACCTTGGCGGCGCTTTCGGCCTTGCCGTACTTCTGGGTGTCGAGGGCGTCGGAGAGGCGCTCGCCGACCTTGGCGCGCATTTCGGAGAGGTAGGTTTCGTCAACCGGATCCGCGTGGACGGTGCGCTTGGGCTTGCCGGCCTTCTGGCGGAGCTCTTCGAGTCCGGCGCAGATCTTCTTGATTTCGGTGTGGGCGTAATCGATGGCGCCGACGACGGTGGCTTCGTCCACTTCGTTGGAGCCGGCTTCGATCATGACGATGCCATGGGCGGTGCCTACGACCATCAGGCGCAGCTTGCCTTCGCGCATCTCGGAGTAGGTGGGGTTGACGACGTACTTGCCGTCGACCATGCCGACGCGCACGGCGCCGATGGGGCCGCTGAACGGGACATCGGAAACGTGGAGCGCGGCCGAGGCGGCGTTGATGGCGGCGACGTCAGGGTCGTTATCGGTGTCGGCCGAGAGGCAGAAGGCGATGATCTGGGTTTCGCAGCGGAAACCTTCGGGGAACAAGGGGCGGACAGGACGGTCGATCTGGCGGCTGGTGAGGATTTCGCGCTCGCTGGGGCGACCCTCGCGCTTGATGAAGCCGCCGGGGATGCGTCCGCCGGCGTAGGTGTATTCGCGGTAGTCAACCGTGAGGGGGAAGAAATCAATGCCTTCGCGGGGATCGGCGTTGGCCGTAGCGGTAGCGAGAATAACGTTCTCGCCCATGCGAACAACGGCGGAGCCGTGGGCCTGCTTGGCCAGTTTGCCGGTCTCAAAGGACAGCTTGCGGCCGCCGTCGAGTTCAACCGTAACAGTCTGAGGTTGGGGAATGTTCATGATATTCCTTCCGTTGTGGGGCGCACGAGCCAGCCAGATAGCTGGGCCAGGGCGGCAGATACACTAATGCCTGGACGTGACGTCACGCCCAGGCTCGCCATTCGAGATTCGCTGTTTCCACACTGGTTCCGTTGTGCGGAAGAATCGCGCATGCCGACAAGGATTACTTGCGGATGCCGAGTTTTTGAATGACGGTTTTATAGCGTTCGGAGTCGTATTCCTTCAGGTAATCCAGCAAGCTGCGACGCCTGCTGACCATCATGAGGAGGCCGCGCCGGGAAGCGTGGTCCTTCTTATGCGTCTTGAAGTGCTCCGTTAAATCGCCAATGCGCCCGCTCAGCAACGCAATCTGTACTTCAGGGGAACCGGTGTCGTTCTGATGCGCGCGGTAGTGGCCGATGATGGTCTGCTTTTGCTCTGAGGCTAACACTGAGTCAGGTGCACTCCTGCTTTTATTCGATATCTCCCGTAACCTGTCGAGAATATCACCGGAGGCGGAGGGCTGTAAAGCGGATAGGGGGAGGGGGGCGGTCGGCGGCGGTTTGGCCGCCGGACAGGACCGCCGCTCCGAGGGGAGCGCGGCAGCCCGGGAAGGGGCGCCCGGCTGCTGCAAGGGCACATCCCAGAGGGGGAGATTTGCGCTATGTAAAGGAGAAATAAGGGTGGAGTGAAGGCAAGGCGGCGGGGGGGTGGTGACGGCTTGAGTGTGAGGAGGGAAACCCCACATCCGCCAAAGTCAGGCAGATGTGGGACACCGGAACGCGGCGACTGTTATTACGGTGAGAGACATCCCCACCAAGGCAAATACTCATTAGCTCACGATGGGCCGGCCGAGAGGCATGAGTTCGCGTCCGAAGGTGACGTTAGCGACCTCGGCGAAAGAAACGTAGAGGGCGAGGAGGCCGGTGAACAGTCCGACCCAGCCGCCGAGACGATGGCCCGCGTGCCAGCCGAAGTCGGCCGAGGCGAGCAGGAAGAAGGTGATGGTGAGCAATCCGAAGACTCCCCAGATTGCCTTGTTGGACTTGAAGGTAGACACCCACAAGTAAAGGGTGAATACACCCCACATCAGCAGGACGGCGCCGACGCCGACAGCCGGGGGTTCGTTGATGAGATGGGCAGCGACCATCAACTTCATGGAGGCCCACCAGCACCAGAACAGGCCGTACGAGGTGAAGGCGACTGTACCGAAGGTGTTGCCGTTCAGGTATTCGAGGATGCCAGTGATGATCTGCGCGACGCCACCGAAGGCGATGGCCAGCGGAATGACGGCATAGGCGGTTTCCGGCGGAAGTACGCCGGCGTTGGTGAGGCTGAGGATGACGGTGGTGAATCCGAATCCGGCCAGGCCTAGAGGCGCGGGATTGGCCGTTTTGGTCGAGTTATGAGAAATGGGGGATAACTGCATTTTGAGGGCAGTGGACATCTTGCTATCAGGTCTCCTGGAGTATGAAGCCGCAGCATGGGCTGGGAATTAAGAATTACGTTGTATGGTAGCACGCAAGGCGGAGGGCTTCCGCGACGGGCGAGGTAGGACGAAGGACCAGAAGATATTTTTCGATTTCTTACGCGGGAAGAGAGTTGGGTGTAGCGGAACCCGGCAAGGGTTTTGCTATAATCATTCCTGTTTCACGCTGTCCTCAGGCAGTAGTGCGGAAGTGGTGGAATTGGCAGACACACCATCTTGAGGGGGTGGCGCCCAAAAGGCGTGGGGGTTCAAGTCCCCCCTTCCGCACCAGATATTCTTACCCGGAATATGTAGGCACAGCGCAGAGAGATCGGCAGAAAGGCGGCGCCGTGGGCGCCCTGGGATTTTGACCGGCCATGATTGTTTACCTGTTTAGCGCGATTCACGTGATTGTCTGCTTGTTCATCATCATCGTGGTGCTGCTGCAGAGCGGCAAGGCGGGCGATATTGCCGCGGCGTTCGGCGGCATGGGCAGCCAGACGGCGTTTGGTCCGCGCGGTGCGGCCAGCCTGCTGGAGCGGGCGACGACCTGGGCGGCGATCCTGTTCATGGTCACGTCGATCACGCTTTCGATTTACGCTTCGCGCCGCAGTTCGTCCAGCGGTTCGGTGCTGGAGAAGCTGAATCCGGCTCCGGCGCAGACTGCACCGGCTCCGCCGCCGCCGCCGGCACCTGCGACCAAGTAGCGCCGGGCGGTACAGATTTACGGGCGTCCTCCAGCAGGACGCCCGTTGTGTTTGCGGGCGAGGCGAGGGGCAAGACGCTGTTTATACTGAGAGACGAGGCGAAGGCGAATGATCCATGAAGTTCTTCCGGTAGGGCCGCTGCAGAGCAACTGCTCGGTGGTGGGTGATGAGGCGACGCGCGAGGCGATGGTGATCGATCCGGGCGCCGACGTGGAGCACATCCTGGACGTAGTGGCGCGGCATAAGTTGAAGGTGACGCAGATTGTGCTGACGCACGCGCACATCGACCACGTGGGCGGCACCATGCAACTGAAACGGCTGACCGGTGCGCCGGTTCTGATGCACGCGGACGACGCGACGCTGCTGGAAGCCGTGCCTTCGCAGGCGGCGTGGCTGGGGATGCAGCCGCCGGATGCGGTGAAGGTGGATCGGTGGCTCAAAGACGGCGACGAGTTGAAGGTCGGTGGGCTGACGGCGACGGTGCTGCACACGCCAGGACATACGCAGGGCTGCGTGTGCCTGTATTTCGCAGCCGAGGAGAAGCTGATCGCGGGCGATACGCTGTTTGCCGGTTCGGTCGGACGGACGGATCTGCCGGGCGGCGATTACGACAAGCTGATGGATTCGCTGCAGAACAAGATCATGCCGCTGCCGGATTCGGTGGAAGTTACGACCGGGCACGGTCCGATGACGTTTATTGGGGTGGAGCGGGGGAGCAATCCGTTTTTGCAGCGGTAGCGGTATTGTGCAAGAGTGCTTAGACAGGGGCTTCGGCCCCTGTTTTGTTTTTGCTGGGTAGGCGAGGGTTGAAAAGCAGATCCCTCGCTTTGCTCGGGACGACAAGGTAAAGAGGCAAAGTCGAAATCCCCACCTTGGCTCACCGCAGGACGGCTCGCGAAGGTGGGTCACCGGGCAATCTTCCGTTCAACCGCGATTAACAACTCTTCATTCTTTCAGATGGCAATTCCTCGCAGACAGCGATCCCTCGTAGACTGCAATTCCTCATTCCACTGCGTTCAGCAATCGTTGCAGACCTTCACGGAACTCCTCAATCGGTGTGATCAGGCTTAGGACGAGGTAGCCGTCCCGCGGGAAGTCGTAGAAGTAGCCGGGCTGGACGAGCACGCCTTGCTTTTCCAGCAGCAGCAGCGACAGTTCTTCGTCGGTGCGGGTGGCGGGGACGCGCAGGATGACGTACCAGCCGCCTTCGACTTCCAGCCGGTTGCAGGCCGGGTGGTGCGGCAACTGGCGGTCGAGTTCGGCGAGGTTGTGGCGGGTGCGTTCGGTGAGCTGCGCTTGAATCGACTTGCGCGACTTGAGCAGCGCCGGAGCGGCGAGTTGCACGGGCGCGTTCTGCGAGAGAAAAGTGTCGGCGATGAGTTCGAGGCGCGACATGGCCTCGCGGACCATCGGCTCAGGGCCGTCGGCGACGATCCAGGCCAGCTTCATCTGCGGCAGGGCGGAGATTTTGGAGACGCCGCTCAGGGTGAAGGTGAGCGCGCTGCGATGGAAGGCGAAGCTGGCCGCGGCCTCGGGGCGACGGTCGAGAGTGTAGTCGAGAAATACTTCGTCGACGAGGAGCGCAAGGCCGTACTCGGCGCAGAAGTTGTCGAGCACGGCGGCTTCCTTGTCAGTGACATAGGAGCCGGTGGGATTGTTGGGATGGACGAGCACGATGGCGCGGGAGCGGCCAGTGAGGGCGCGCTTGAGGCCGTGCAGGTCCATTTGCCAGCCGTGGTCGTAGAAGAGCGAATAGGGAACGATGCGCACGTCTTCGAGGCGGGCGAGGTACTCGAACAGCGGGTAGCTGGGCGCGGGCACGAGGATCTCATCGCCGGGGTCGCACAGCAGGCGCAGGACGAAGGAGTAGGCCTCGCTGGTGGAGACGGTGAGCACGATGCGTTCGGGGTCGAGCTGCGGCAGGTCGGGGCGCGTCCAGATCATGTCGCCGGGCTTGCCGGCGGTGCAGCGGGAAAGCACGCGCGCAGCGGGTTCACGATAGTAGTCGGCAACGGCCTGGCGCGCCGACAGCAGGCCCTTGGGCTCGGGCCGGTAGTGCAGGCTCTCACCGGAGGCGAGGGCGTGCAGGATGGCCTTGTGGTCGTACTTGAGTCCGACCGCCGTGGGGTTGGAGGCGGTTAGGTCGAGCACTTTGGCGTCCGCTTGCCGCAACTTCTCCAGCGCCAGCGTCAGGCGATTCTTGCCCTGGGACCATCTGGTTCGTTCTGAGAACATGGCCTGATTTTAGTTCGGGGACGCGGATTTGCGGGGAAGAACGGCAGGATGTTCACGAATCCGGAAGCTGCCTCGGCTGGTATTACTGACGCGAATCGCGAAGCAAGCGGAAGCCAAAGGTCACGGACGCCCGACGCCGGTGCGCAACACGGCCAGTGCGACCCAGTACATGCCGTTGGGATAGCGTTGCGAGCGGGCAAAGCAGGCGCCGATGGCGTAGCTGTCGACATCGCGGGTGCGGGCGACCTCTTCGGCCGTTTCCGGCAGGCGACGCGGGTCTGAGGTGGAGTAGGCCAAGCCGCGGCGCCCGTTGGTGGCGCGAAGGACGGCCTTGGCGTCAGGATGCCCGTCCTCGCCCATGGCGCAGGCAACCTGCTCCAACTGGCTGGTTTTCAGGCGGCGCAGAGGGAACTCACGGACTTCAGCGCGAATCCGCAAAAATGCCACGGCGGCCTGCTCGGCGGCACTCTGGGCGTCCATGGTGGGGATGATATGGGCGAAGTCCTGCGTAGCCCATATGCTCTGGGTATCGCGGGCGATGCCGATGCCGACGGCGTTGAAGCGGGGATCGAGGATGTTTTGGCGGTGAAGCGCAGAGTCCATCAGGCCGCGATGCAGGCTGGCAGCGTCAGGCGCATAGCCTACGTTTTCAGCCGAGCGGTCGAGCCGGGTTTCTGCCAGGCGCTGCTGCAGATGAGGTTCGCTGCCGAGCTGATGCGAGAGTTCGCCATGCTCAGCCATTTCTTCGCTGTGACGGCGGGCGGCGTCGTACAGGCGCTCGTCCCACGCGAGCAGAGGCAGACCGGAGCGGGCGCGTTCGGAATTGAGACGCTCAAACAGGTATCTGGCGGTGCTGCCCGGAGGAGGCGCGCTCTGGGCCAGAAGCAGAGGGCCGGCAAGTGATCCGGCTACTGCCACTATGATCCCCAACAACATGGGCCGTAATAAGTGCACTCCTAGTATCACTCCCTTAACGATCAGGTAATTGTTCCCTTTTGTTCCACCGGTCCAAGCTCTACAATCTGGAGCTTCGGAGTGACCTATGACTATCTTACTGCTGCTCGCGGTCCTGGTGGTGTTGAACGTCATCCTGCTGGTGCTGGTAGTGGTCCAACGGCGACCTACCGACCTGTGGCCGGAGATGTCCGCCCGTTTGGATGCGACCGAACAGGCGATGGCGCAAAAATTTGCCGGGGCCACGACCGAGATGGCGGCGCGGCTGGAGCAGACGAAGGGCGATCTGCGGCAGCAACTGACGGATCGCGTGGCGGCCGGGTTTGGCGAGATTCGCACGACGGTGGACCAGCAACTGGCGGCGGGACGCGGCGAGCAGGGCGCACGGTTGACGGAGTTCAGCCGCGAACTGGAGACGAAGTTCGAGTCGCTGCGCTCCTCGACCGAGACGCGGCTGGAGGGCTTTGCCCGCGGGCAGCATGAGGCGCTGGCGCAGAACCGCCAGGAGTTGAGCGCCGCCATGGCGCAAGGTTCGACGCAGATGGGGGCGCAGATCGAGGCGTTCAACCAGGCGACCGGGCAGGCCCTGGAGGCCATGCGCCTGCAGGTGGAGCAGAAGCTGGGCGCGATTTCAACCGAGGTGCAGCAGAAGCTGGATACGAACATCCGTGAGGGCTTCCAGCATTTCGTGAAGGTGCAGGAGCACTTGAAGGCGGCCGAAGAGCAACTGCGGCAGGTGGGGGCGCTGGGGGCTTCCATCAACGACCTGAACAGCCTGCTGAAGCTGCCGCACCTGCGCGGACGGTTCGGCGAGGCGAGCCTGGAGCGGCTGATCACGGACTTCCTGCCGGTGAATATGTACCAGTTCCAGGCGCCGCTGCCCGGCGGGCGCGTGGACGTGCTGATCAAGTTTCCCGACCGCGGGTTGCCGGTGGACGCGAAGTTTCCGCGCGAGCAGGTGCTGGCGCTGTTTGAGCCGAGCGACGAGGCGGCGATCGCCGGGGCGCGCGAGCAACTGGTGCGGGTGATGAAGGTCGAGGCCAGGCGGGTTGCGGCCTACATCCAGCCGGAGCACGGCACGATGGACGTGGCGCTGATGTACCTGCCGAGCGAGACGCTTTACTTCGAGACGATCTGCAGCGAAGAGGCGACGAAGGCGCTGGCGGATTTGAAGATATTTCCGGTCTCGCCCAATACGCTGCTGATGACGCTGAAGACGATATCGCTGGCCTACAAGTGGTATGAGTTCGCGGCGAAGTTCGACGAGGCGCGCAAGGAGATCGGCAAGGCGCAGATCTCGCTGGGCCACTTCCAGAACCAGTTTGACGTGATCGGCAAGAGCCTCGATAAGGCGCAGTCGGCCTATGACACGGCGGCGAAGCACCTGAAGAGCTACAAGAAGCGGGTGACGCAGATCAGCGGCGAGCAGGTGCCGGACGGGGATGAACCGCTGGCGCTGCTGCCGGAGTAATTGGGTAATTGAGTAATAGGGTAATTGAAAAGCGGATTCTTCGCTGCGCTCGGAATGACAACCGGGAAGAAATCAAAGCCAAAAACTCCACCTTAGCTCGCCGTACGACGGCTCGCGAAGGCGGGGTACATGGCCGACGAAAGCCGGGCTCTCGGCTCGTTGCGGTTAAAAGAAAAATCCCCCGGTCCGATGGCCGGGGGATTTTTCTTGAGTTGGCGAACCGCTATTTATTGGCCACGGCTTCGCAGGTGGCGCGCGAACAGGAGTATATGGTGGCGCCGTCGGGTGAGACTCCGAGTCCGGTGGCCAGCAGCGTAGAGGTCGAGGTCAAGGCGGTGACCGCTCCGGTTGCCATGTTGACCGAGGCGAAGCGGGTGACCGAACCGCCGGTGGCCAGCGGATCGGCGAAGGCGACGATGGCGGTGCCGAGCGCCGGATTGGCGGCGATGCGGATGGGATCTCCGATGAAGGTCACGCTCTGCGTGGTCGTGATCGAGGCGATATCGACGATGGCCAGGGCCTTATCGGGGCGCGACAGGACGGCCACTTTGCCCGTGGCCGATCCGGAGTTGAAGGGCACGAGCCACCATCCGCCGCCGGTTCCGGCGCTGGTGGTGCCGATGGACTTGATGAGCGGCGACAGCAGCGTTCCCGAGTAGGCCGTTAGGACGGTCTGGCCGGTCGTTCCGGCGGAGATCACATAGCGCAGGAGCGAGGAATCGGAGCGGGCATAGACCATGGCGTTATTGGCGTAGGTGCCGTTGCTGTTGGCCGTAACGGAGATGGCAACGCCCCAGGGCCAGGGCACGGTCGCGGCCGCCGAGGTCGTGGTGGTGGCCGCGTTTTCCGCCACTGTGCAGAGCAGCGTCCCGCTGCTGGCGTTGGCGATCTGGTAGACGCCGCAGGCGTTGCCGCGCGCCGAGGAGGTCGAGGTGATGTTGACGGAGGCGTTGTTGGACATCTGCCAGAGCGGCGTCTTGAGGTTGGCGATCAAGGACCAGAAAGAGCCGTCGAGGTCGACGAGGTAGGTCCAATCGTCCACCGCGATGCTGTTGTAGAACTGGCCCATCAGCGGATCACCCTTGCTGAGCAGCGCGCCACTGAACTCGTGGACGAGGCCGTTGGCCAGCGGGTTGGCGTATCCCTGGGCCTGGTCCAACTGGTACAGGTCGCCGGCAGCGGTCATGGCGAGGGTGTTCTGGTTGCCGATAAAGGCCAGCTGGAACGAATTGCAACTGGTGGCCGTGGAGCGGCAATTGGTGATGGTGATCCAGCCGGGTGAGTAGGTGGCGGTGTTAAAGGTAATGGTGTAGTCCATCTCCGTCGCATTCACGTAGGTCTGCGTGGTGGAGTTGGTGAGGAAGCTGGGGCTGATGAGAAAAACGTCGTTGGCGGTGAAGCCCGTGCCGGTGACGCGGACGGTGACCGACTGGGTGGGACCGTCGATGTAAAAGGTGCTGGGCGTCGGGGTCAAGGTGGTCGTGCCCGTGCCGCCACCTCCTCCGCCGCCGCCACCGCCGCCGCTCGCGGTTACCGTCACGGTGGCCGTTGCCATGGCGACGAAGCTGCCGCTGCTGGTCAGGGTGGCCGTGTAGGTGGTGGTCGCGGTGGGCGAAACGGAGATGTTGCCGCCGCTGATGGGCGTGACCACGCCAACTGTGGGCGTGATCGTGAGGGCAGCGGTGCCGGAAATCGAGGCGGTGTTGACGGTCCAGGCGAGCACGGCCGCTGAGCCGGAGGTGATCGACGCAGGCGTGGCCGTCAGGGTCACGGTGGAAGAGCCGCCGCCGGTGCCGCCACTACTGCCGCCGCTCGTCGTGCTGCTGATGCAGCTCGCCAGTCCAACAGCCAGGGATAAAACCAAGAGACACAGCGCCCATCGCTTCATGACAATCCTTCTGCCCAGTGCCGGGGGGAACCGGCCGTTGGTCCCGGTGTCCGCCGCACGGCTCTCGCGGAAGTGCGGTGGATAAGGCTCAGCCCGCTTCCGAGGGATTGGGGACTTAATCATAGCTTTCGTTTGCTGCTGACTGCAACCAAATCAGGCGCATCCAAGTCGGGTGAAGGGGAATAGTGGCGGGGCGAGGCGGATGGTGGCAGGATGAGGGTAGCTACGGGCTTTCCCCCGGGCTGGAAGCGGTGGGCGTCCGGCGGGGAGGTGGCCGCGAAGGGAGGCAGGCGATGGCGGGGGCGCAACGCTGGCATGCGATCAGCGGCAGGGCGATCCTGGCATTGGCGCTGGTAGCGCTGGTTTGCGTGCTGAGCGGGTATTTTCAGCCGCCGCAACTGGACGAGGGCAGCGCCGCGCACATCTTTCAACTGGCAGTTGCGGCATTGATGCCGCTGACTGTGGTGTTTTTGGCCACGGCGGACTGGCGGCATCCGGGACGGAGTCTGCGTCGGCTGGTGCTGCCGGCCGTTATCCTGGGGATTGCCCTGGCCGCCCTGTACTACCTTGAGCACTACTATTACCTGCCCTTCTATCGCTAGAATGACTGGGTGAACATCCGCCGCTCCGACATTGTGTTCTTCTTTGCCATGCTGGTGGCAGTCTACGTCGCCTGGCTGGCATTGCCGGTGCTGCTGCTGATCTACGTCAGCGCGCTGTTTGCGGTGGTGATTACGCCGGCGATCGAGGCGGTGCAACGGATCGCAATCGGACGGTGGCATCCGGGACGCGGCGCGGCGATTACCATGATCATCGGGGTGGCGATCGTGCTGGTGTTTTTCTTTTTTGCCTTTGCCCTGCCGCCCATGTTCCACGATTTGCAGGGGCTGGCCGCGGTGTGGCCGCAGCGCGTAAGCCAATTGACGGATATGCTGCACCGGATTCCCGTGGCGGGCGAATTGAGTATTGCCAGCCTGGAGCGTCCTTTTACCGGGCTGGCCGGCGGGGTGCTGGAAATATTCAAGCAGTTTGCCAGCTCAGCGTTATGGTTCTTCACCTGGCTGGTGCTGACCGCCTACTTCATCGCCGACGGCAAGCGCGCCTTCCGGTGGTTCCTGTCGCTGTTTCCCGCACCGGCGAGCCTGCGGCTTGAGACCACGCTGCTGCGCTGCCAGGGACGCGTACGTCACTGGCTGGTGGGACAGGGGCTGCTGATGCTGATCTTCGGCCTGCTGAGCGCGCTGGTTTTTGGACTACTGCGGGTGAAGTATTCCTACGTGCTGGCGGTTTTTGCCGGGCTGGGGAACATCGTGCCGATCGTGGGACCCATCGCTTCGGTGGTGCTGGCCTGCATCGTGGCAGGGTTCGACTCGTGGACGAAGGCAGCCGCGGTGCTTGTTTTTTACTTTGTTTACGCACAAGTGGAGCACGCGTACCTGACGCCGCGGATCATGAAGACCACGCTCAACCTACCGGCGCTGGCGGTGATCATTGCGCTGAGTACGGGTGGCATTCTGGCAGGCGTGCTGGGTGCGCTGATTGCGCTGCCGACGGCGGCGATTATCGCCGTGTTCGCGGATGAGTACCTGGTGAAGCCGAATCAGGCGGCGACGAACAATGTGCCGGCGGATGCGGCGAAGGTGCATTAGGGGAATGCGGGTAAGCGCAGCACCTGGCAGAACGGTGCTGCGGACAAAAGCCCCACCTTAGCGCCGAAGAGCACGGCGCGAAGGTGGGCCATCGAGCGGTAAACGTGGGCGCTACTCTTTAAGCTTGAGCCGGGACTTGTTTTCTTCCAGGAACGCGCGCAGGCGGTCGCCGGCGTCGAACAGGCGCAGCCACTGCTCGTAGTACAGGGTGACGGGGAAGCGGCCAAGGCCGTATACGCTGACGCCGCCCTTTTCGCCGACCTTGAAGTCGAGCGCCCCGGTGCGCGTGGTTTTCTTCTTCAGATCTTCCAGTTGTGCCTTCAGTTCCTCATACGTCGGTTCCGCCACAGTCTGCCTCCCAATTATTTCAAAAGTAAATTGCGCGAATTCCCGCACCGGGCGAGCAGAACCACTGCTAAGTTAACGGGCGCGGTGAACAGACACATTACCAGAACCGGGGCAGTTTGGCTTCAGGAATTGGCGAAAACCACTGTATCGGTAACGGCCGCTTCCGATACAATCAGGGCTAAGTCCGTTATGAACAACCAACGCATACCAGTAGGAATTCTTGGCGCCACCGGCATGGTCGGACAGCGCTTTATACAGCTGCTTGAGAACCACCCATGGTTCGAAGTGGCGTGGGTGGCCGCCTCGGAACGCTCCGAAGGACGGCTGTACGCGGAAGCCGTGCGGTGGCGCCTGAAGACGCCCATTCCGGCGGCTGCGGCCGGGCTGACCATGGCTGACGCGACCAACCCGACGACGGCGCCCAGGGTGGTGTTTGCGGCGCTCGATTCCGGCATTGCCTCCGAACTGGAGCCCCGGTACGCCGAAGCAGGCAAGATTGTGGTTTCCAACTCCAGCGCGCTGCGCATGAAGGAAGACGTGCCGCTGGTGATCCCGGAGGTGAACCCCGGGCACCTGGGCATGGTGGCCCGCCAGAGTTGGCGCAAGAAGGGCGGCATGGTGGTGACCAATCCGAACTGCTCGACGATCGGGTTGGTTCTGGCACTGGCTCCGCTGCACGAGCGCTTCGGCATTGAGACGATCATGGTGACGACGATGCAGGCGGTCAGCGGCGCGGGGTATCCCGGCGTGGCTTCGCTGGACATCCTGGGGAACGTGATCCCGTTTATTGGCGGCGAAGAAGGCAAGATGGAAGAGGAGACGCGCAAGCTGCTGGGTCGTTACGACGGCACCGGCGTGGCGATGGCTCCTTTTCTGGTGAGCGCGTCGTGCAACCGCGTGCCGGTGGAAGACGGGCACACGGAATCGGTGGCGATCAAGCTGCACAAGGCGGCCACGGCGGACGAGATCCGCGCGGCGTGGGCGGACTACAAGCCGCTGCCGCAGCAGTTGCGCCTGCCGAACGCGCCCGACCAGCCGGTGATCTACGATCCGGCGGAGAACCGTCCGCAGCCGCGCTTCGACGTGGACCGCGGTGCGGGCATGGCGACGACGGTGGGACGGTTGCGTCCGTGCCCGGTGCTGGGCTGGAAGTTCACCGTGCTGTCGCACAACACGATTCGCGGAGCCGCCGGCGCGGCGATCCTGAACGCCGAGTTGATGAAGGCCCAGGGATACCTGGACTAACCGGGTTTGCCGCCCCGTCCGCGCAAGCGGACGGGGCTTTCAATTTTCAGGCCCCCGTTCCGCGCCGGCGCGGGGCGGGGCCGTTTCGCAAGGGAACGACTCGCCGTCACCGACGGCCGGGATTTTGCTCCGGGGCAGCAAACCAATGATTGTCATGAAATTCGGCGGCACCTCGGTGGAGAGTGCGACCGCCATTGACCGCGTGGCGAGCATCGTGCGCGGACGGCTGGCGCTGAAACCGGTCGTGGTAGTGAGTGCGATGGCCAAGGTCACCGACCAACTGGTGGCCATGGCCCGCGCGGCCAGCCTGGGAGACGGAAAGACTGCGCTGGAGCTTTCCGGCGCTGCCCGGGAGCGGCACCACCGCACGGCGCGCGAACTGCTGCACCCGAATCCCAGCGCGGAACTGGAAGCCGAGATCGACCTGACGTTCAATTCGCTGGACGACCTGCTGAAGGGCATTGCCGCGGTGGGCGAGCTGACGCCGCGTTCGACCGACTTTGTGCTGAGCTTCGGCGAGCGGCTCTCGAGTCGCATGGTGGCCGAGGCGTTTGGGGTGCGCGGGCTGAAGGCGCAGCACGTGGATTCGCGCGACGTGCTGGTCACCGACGCCAACTTCACCAAGGCCGTGCCGCAGATGGACGAGACGGCGGACCGGCTGGTGGAGCGGGTGCGCCCGCTGGTGGACGCAGGCCGGGTGCCGGTGATGGGCGGCTACATCGGCGCGACCAGGGAAGGCGTGACGAGCACGCTGGGGCGCGGCGGTTCGGATTTTTCGGCGGCGATTTTTGGCGCCGGACTGGGCGCCGAGCGCATTGAGATATGGACCGACGTGGCCGGCATCAAGACGACGGATCCGAACATCTGTCCCGACGCGCTGCGGATTAAAGAGATCAGCTTTGAAGAGGCGGCCGAGCTGGCGTATTTCGGCGCCAAGGTGCTGCATCCGGCGACGCTGCTGCCGGCGATTGAGAAGAACATTCCGGTGCTGGTGCTGAACAGCCGCGATCCGGAAAACGAAGGCACGCGGATCACGGCGCGCGGCGTGCCCTGCAAGAGCCCGTTCAAGGCGATTGCGGCGAAGAAGCGCATTACCATCGTGGACGTGGTGGCGGCGCGGATGCTGATGGCGCACGGATTCCTGCGCTCGATCTTCGAGGTCTTTGACCGGCATCGCTGCCCGGTTGACGTGGTTTCGACCTCGGAGGTGAGCGTCTCGCTGACGGTGGATTCGAACGAGGCGATTCCGGCCATCGCCTCCGATATGCGCGAGATAGCCGACGTGAAGTACGAGGGGCGCAAGGCGATCGTGTGCCTGGTGGGCGACAACCTGCGCGGCACGCCGGAGATCGCGGCGCGGGTGTTCTCGGCGATCCAGGACATCAACGTACGGATGATTTCGCAAGGGGCTAGCGAGATCAACATCACGTTTGTGATCGAGGAAGACGATGTGCCGGAGGTGATCCGGCGGCTGCACGCGTGCTTCTTTGCCGATCCTGATCCGGATGTGTTTGCGCGGGAGTAGTCGGCGGGGTTGTTTGCAATGTATAGGCAACAGCTCCACTCACGCAAACAGAGGGCAAGACCTCATAGCGGCGCATGAAGCGCCATTCCATCCAGAATTCCTCGATTGACCGAAGCAGCAACTCCTGATAGAAGTTGCTCGACAACCCCTACTAGTTGTTTCAGCGCTGCAACCGATGTCGCTTGCGGCGCCGCTTGTTTTTGTTTTTGGGCCGGGCACCAGCAGATGAAGTGGTAACAACTGTGAAATCTCTGTTCCGACAAGGAGACCGCCCATGCGCCGTTGCTTCGTACTCATCCTCATCGTGTTCCTCACTGCCGGGTTGCTTGCCGCCCAGGGGCCAGTGAAGAATATACCTGTCGGTGTACAAACCGCTACCTGCGCTGATCCGGCAGCTGAACTCAAGGCAACCACATCCCTGATCAGGGACACCGGAATCATCAACCTGCAGGGGAAGGTCTGCAATCGCGGTAATGACTATGCAAGCCGCATTGAACTTGACGCCCGCTACATGGTTTACAACGCGTATCCTCCGGTCACCTTTGCCCAGGCGGGCGACGCCAGGGTCATTAGCAACACCGGTCTTGGCACCACACTTAAAAAGGGTGAGTGCAAGGACGTGAACCTGGTCTACCGTGTTCCCAACGTCGTAGCGTGGGGCACGCCGACCAGTGCGCCTCCGGCCACCCAGCGCGATGTCATCAAGAAGATCGAACTCTGCGTGCTGAAGGACAAGTCCCTGGCAACGATGTTTAACAAGCAGGAGAATTGCTCCGCCGATAACGACTGCGCGGAAGTCAATCTGCCTTACCGCGAAAAGAGATAATGCGTTTTGTGGCCGGCTGCCCGTTGGGCGCCGGCCATCTATGTTCCGGGTGGAAATTACGCCGCGGCTGCCTGTCCGCAGCAGCGGCTGTAGTTTTGATTTTTTTGCGCCTGCTCGCGCCAGGGGAGTTCATGCCTAAGTCCAAATCAGTATTTAAGTTCGTGCCGGCGACGGCGGACCGCTGGGCCGACCTGGAACTGCTGTTTGGGTCGAGGGGAGCCTGCGGCGGATGCTGGTGCATGACCTGGCGGCTGACACGCGCGGAGTTCAACCAGAATAAAGGGGAAGCCAACCGTCGTGCGCTACAGTCGCTGGTGAAGAAAGGCCCGCCGCCGGGCGTGCTGGCCTATGAGGGCGAAAAGCCGGTCGGATGGTGCGCGGTCGCTCCGCGCGAGGCGTATCCGGCGCTGGAGCGTTCCCGAATTCTGAAACCGGTGGATGCCGAGCCGGTATGGAGCATCTCCTGCCTCTTTGTGGACAAGAGCTACCGCCGTCGCGGACTCAGCGCGCAGCTCATTGCAGCTGCCACCAAATTCGCCCATGCTCAGGGCGCGAAAATTGTAGAGGGATATCCGCAGGCCGTCGCGGCTGCATTGCCGGACCCATTTGTGTGGACCGGCCTGGAGCAAAGCTTTGTACGCGCCGGGTTCAAAGAGATAGCCCGCCGCAGCCCAAAGCGGCCCATCCTGCGGCATGAGGCTTGAGATTGGCGCGGCTGTAACCCGAAGTTGCTTCTCGCGAAAGCGCGTGGAAGGAATAGTGGCAGTGCGCGGGACTGCCCCACATTCAAAGGTAACAACCCCACGCAAGCCAACCGCGGGCTTGCGTGGGGTTGTTGCTGGGGTCACCCGCTGACTATTTCTTGTGGGGCTTCTGGTACAGCTTGTCCCAGACGGCGAGGATTTCGGGTTTGTAAACCTTCTCGTCCCACTCCGGCTTGGGCACGTCTTCGATCGCTACGGAGATCGAACCTTCGGGTGAGGCGAAGATGGCCCTTAAGTCGTTGGCGATCGCTTCGGCCAGGCGGACCTTTTGCTCTTCGGTTTTTCCAGTCAACGTCTTCACGATTACATGAGGCATGATGACTCTCTCCCTTTGCGGCAGCTGCCGCTGGACCCTCTGCGAGGATGGTACATGGTAACGCAAGAGCGGGGCACCGGGAACAGAGGATAGCAGGGCATACAGACAAAACCCATCGCAAGAGTTCCAGTATTTCCACACGTACCGTTCAGAGGAAGGGCGGTAACGGGCTGAGTCGTTAGCGTAATGGGGATGTTACGACAACTACTCTACAGACGCGGTTCTTGGCCGGCAATGCCGACGCCTCCGTTTGCCGTGTCTTAGAGCCAACAAACCCTCAATCACCATGCCCCAAATCGTGCCCTCTACCACAAACAGCAGCATGTAAACCG
>CAINCZ010000062.1 GCA_903847195.1 uncultured Acidobacteriota bacterium
ATCGCGCTGATGCACAACGACTGCGGCGCGTTCCAGAACTTCTGGGTCACGCTGCGCTTCGAGGGCAACTCCCCGTGCGTCTTCACTCGCAACCTCGACCTGATGCCGCTGCCCATCCGCCACGGCGAGGGCAAGGTCTTCACGCTCGACCAGCCCTTGCTCGACCGCATCGAACAGCTTGGCTGCGTGCCGTGCCGCTACGCCGACCCCGCGACCGGACTGGCGACCGACCGATTCCCGCTCAACCCGAACGGCTCGCTCAACGCCATCGCCGGCCTGTGCGACCCGACCGGCCGCGTCTTCGGTCTGATGCCGCACCCGGAAGCCTACCTCTTCCCGGAAAACCATCCGCAGTGGGACCTGCAAAAGCTGCGCGGTACGCTGCCTGCACAGGGCGCCGGCCTGAAACTCTTCCAGAACGCCGTCGCTTTCCTCAAGTCAGCGTGATGTTTTCAAAGCCTTTAAATAACCAACACGACCGATAGGGCTAACGTTAAGTGCGGATTATTCCATAACTAATTCATTGGAATCATCTCATCTTTAGCCAGTGCTTCGGAAGCAAGAATCACAACAATTAGCTTGGCGCTGTTTCTTGCTTGCGGGTGAGGTAATCCATTATCGGCTGAGCACCGCGCTGGGAATTGTGTTGTAAGCATGCCGTGACAAGATTTTCGTAGGAATTGTCTCCGCCTTGGGACACCGGCTGGATGTGGTCAAGCGTTGCACTGAATCTGGTAAGCAGTTTCTGGCAGTAATGGCACAAATATTTATCCCGCTCGAAGACCTTCAGCCGATTCTCTTTGATATTGTAATAATCAAGTTCGTGTTTCGGGTCAATTTTGGGCAGTTGTTCGGTCTGGGCTTTTGCCATGGCTTCGCGACATAAAGATATTTCCTCGGGAAGATGCACTCGGTAAGGCGTTCCGTCTCTATTCGTGTCACCGGCAAGTGAGATGGCGCCCTTTTCGCAAAGACCGGCAAGACTGTCTTGCACCGTACCATAGGCCATCGCACTTACATCTCGCCCTGATCTCATCGAAGTGACGACTCCCTCTTGCATTCCCCGCACGCTGACTCGGACAAATACATCACCCGTAGCGATAATACTATGTCGGAACATATGCCAGTAAATCGCCGCTTCGTACGGCATCAAAACTGGCTGGAGATAATCCACGATACTGCCAACAAGTTCTGGAAGCTCGAAGAGTTGGAAGGTTTCTTTAAATGATGGCTCTTCGCTTGTACGTGTCGTTTCAAGCTCATCAAGCAATTGTCTGATTTGTTTGATCGTGTCCTTCATGTGATTCTTTCCTTTTCAAAACAGAAGCTGGCGAGCGGGCCTTGACATAGTGGGAGGCGTGCCAGTCGGCACGGTATAGGTCGCCGGTTTTTCCCTCATTTTTTTGGTTCTCAGCATAGCGCGGAGTGTAAGCAGGGGCCTGCGGCGCGTCAATGCCGCGGCGACGGAGGTTTGCGCCCGGCGTCGAAACCCTCTATGTTGCCGCCGCACTCTGGAGCTGGCCATGGCTGATGCCTGGATCGTACTCAATAAAATCGCGGTGATGTTCCTCGTCATGATGGCGGGCTGGCTGTTGTGCCGGCGCGGCCTGCTCGCGGCGCCCTTTCAGAGCGCGCTGGGCCGGCTGGTGGTGGACGGGACATTCCCCGCGCTGGTGTTCACCCAGATGCTGACCACCGTCAGCCGGGACTCGCTGCGTTCCAGCCTGTGGAGTCCGCTGCTCGGGTTCGCCGTAATGGCGCTGGCCGCCGGCGTCGGATTGCTCGCGGCGGGCGGCCTCCGTGATAAAAGCCAGCGCGGCACGTTCGCCTTCGTGGCGGGCATGCCCAACTGGGTCTACCTGCCGCTGCCGATCGTGCAAGGCCTCTTCGGCGCGGAAGGCGTACGCACCGTCCTGTTGTTCAACCTGGGCGCGCAAATTTTCCTGTGGACCGGCGGCATGGCGCTGATCCGCGGCAAGCTCGAGCGCAGCGATCTCACCCAACTCGCGCTCAATCCCGGCCTGCTCGCGACCGTCGCGGGCATCGCTGTCGCGTTGCTCGTGCCAGGCGCGAGTGCGTGGGGCACCGTGGCGGGCGACGCGGGCGCGGGCTGGTGGGCCGGGATCATCGTGCAGGCGTTGACGCTGGTCGGCAACCTGACGATTCCGCTCTCGCTGCTCGTCACCGGCGCGCAACTCAGCGGACTGGCCTGGGACGACCCCGGGCATCGCGGCCTGGTCTCCGGCGTGGTCGTGTTGCGCCTGAGCGTCGCGCCGGCGGTCACGATTGTGCTGCTGCACTGGGCCGTGCAAACCGGCCCGCCCCTGACCGACATCGCGCGCCACACCATCTTCCTCATCGCCGCCATGCCCGTCGCGATCAGTTGCAGCATGTTTGCCGAGCGCTTCGGCGGCGATGTCCGCTTGAGCGCGGCCAGCATCTTCGCCAGCACGCTGCTGAGCCTGGCCACGGTGCCGGCGCTCTACGCCGCCATCCGTGCGCTGGGTTGGTGACGCATGATTGACAAACCCGTGGCGCTTGACTAGCTTCGCGCCACGGTCGGACGCAAACCGCCGGTCGTGGAGAAACGAATTATGATGCCAGCTACTTCGTCGTTCAGCCGCCGTAACGTTCTCAAGCTCATGGGTGCCACATCTGCCGCACTCGCCACCGCGCCCGCCTTCAACCTGCGCGCCGCCGAGGCCGCCGCCCCGCTCCAGCTCAAGGGTCGCATCAAACAGGGTCTCTGCATGGGCGCACTGCGCGGCATCAAGGATTTCGACGAAATCTGCAAGATCTGCGTCCGGCTCGGCATCAAGTCCATTGATTTCACCGGTCCGAAAGACTGGGAGAAGATGAAGCCGTATGGACTGGTCGGCTCCCTGACCCGGCACGAAGGCATGTCCATCGCCAAGGGTTTCAACCGC
>CAINCZ010000063.1 GCA_903847195.1 uncultured Acidobacteriota bacterium
CATCTGGACCGCCAAAGCTTCTGACATTCTGGAAAAGGTTAAGCGCGCCCGGTTGGCCCTGGATAATCGTTAATCTGAATGCCGCACTCCACTAGCGGCAATCAGTCTCATAGGTTCTGAAGACGAACAAGGCTGGCTTGCTGTTGCTTGCTGATGACCTGGTGGGACTTCTTCCCCCTCCTGATTCTCTTTGCGGGTAGGGGGGACGGATTCCTTGCTTCCCCCGCGCCCGCCGACCGGTCGGAGGAAACTCGACTGGGGCGGGTTCGTTGTATGACCCTGTTTCCGCAGCGACACAAGCTGAGAAGCTTCTGCTTGCCTACGCAGGCACCGCGGGGAAACCCGATGTTCGTGGTCCACGCCCCCTATGTTGTGACTCGTTTTATATTCTTCCTCGCGACCTCATCCAGCGCATCCTCATACCCTGCATCGGCATACCGTAAGACCCCGAGGGAGGTATCGTTCGTCATCGACAGTCCCAGACGTTCGTCGGCAGCCTCGGTGCCATCAGCGATGACGGTAACTCCGGCGCTAGTCATATAACCGGAATAGCCTCCACCACCGGAGTGAATCGCTACCAGATCGGCCTGCGATGCACAATGCACCATCGCGTTCAGGAGCGGCCAATCGGCGATAGCGTCAGAACCATCGAGCATGTTCTCTGTCATGATGTTGGGATGAGCCATGGCACCAGCATCCAGGTGGTCGCGGGTGAAGGCGATGGGACCGGCCAGCTTTCCTTCGCGCACCATGCGATTCACGACCAGCGCCAATTCGGTGCGTTCGCCATGTCCCAGCCAGGCAATGCGGGCGGGCAGGCCCTGGAAAGGCACATACTTGCGCGCCAGCTTGATCCAGTTTTGCACGATCGCGTTGTCACGAAAGCGCTCGACCACGAAATCGTCGATGGCATGAATGTCGCCAGGTTCGTTCGACAAGGCGATCCAACGGAACGGCCCGATGGCGCGGCAGAAAAGCGGCCGCAGGTATGCTTCCGTGAATATGGGAATCTCAAAAGCGCGCTCGACGCCGCCATTCTTCGCGTGCGTTCGAATCAGGTTCCCGTTGTCGAAGACGACCGAGCCGCGATCCATGAACCCGATCATGGCCGTCACGTGGCGAACGATGGAACGCATGCTCTCCGCCATCAGCCGTTTCGGATCCGCCGTACGCAGCGCACGCACTTCTTCCAAGCTGAATCCCGAGGGCACGTAGCCATAAACCAGATCATGCGCGGCGGTCTGGTCGGTGACGATTTCGGGCACAATGCCGCGCTGCAGAATTGCTGGGTACACATCGGCCGCATTTCCGCATAGCCCGACCGATATGGCTTCTTTTCCGACCTGCGCGTGGCGAATGATGGCGAGAGCCTCGTCGAGTGTCTCCGCTTCGCGCTGCAGGTACCCGGTCGCCACGCGCTTGCGAATGCTCTCGGGATCGACATCGACCACAAGGATGGCGGCGTTTGCCATCCAACCCGCCAGCGGTTGCGCTCCACCCATGCCGCCCAATCCGGCAGTCAGAATAAATCGCCCACGCAGATCGCCTCCAAAATGACGCTCGGCGATACGAGAGAAGATTTCAAACGTGCCTTGGATCACGCCCTGCGAGCCGATGTACTGCCAATCGCCGGCCGTCAGGCCGCCCCAGCAGATCAGGTTCTTCTCCTGCAGGTCGTAAAAGTATTCGGCGCGAGCCCACTGACCAACCATGTTGCAGTTCGCCATGATGACGATGGGCGCCTTCTTGTGTGTGCGCAAGACGCCGATCGGTTTGCCAGACTGTATGATCAGCGTCTGGTCTTCCTCGAGCTCTTTTAGAATCCTGACGATCGCATCGTGCGCGGGCCAGTCACGGGCGGCCCGGCCCAGGGCGGCGTAGACGACCAGGTGATCGGGATCCTCGCCCACGGCCAACACATTTTCCAGCAAACGCAGCAGCGCTTCCTGACGCCAGCCTTTGCACCTCAGGGTGTTGCCCGACGTGACCTGGTACTTGGAGTTCATCTCTGTCCCCTATTCCACTTCGCCAATTCGCCAGAGACGCACGGGCATTTCAGGCCAGCGCGTAGTCGGAAAGGTTGATCCCCAGGGCCGACTCCACAATCGGATAAACGCTGGGATCGCTCACGCTGGACGACAGCGGCAGCTTTGTCTTGGGTACGCGCAGAATATGCAGTGTCATTCCCTCGCGAATCCGGCCGGAACTAATCGGACGACCATCCGCCTCCAGGGTGGTGATGACATCGGGATAGGTCGCCAGCCGCTTCCCTTCGCCGCTGGTAACGGCCATGTATTCATTCATTACATGCAGCACCGCGCAACGGTTGCCGGTATTTAGCGTGATCGTGCCCACGTCGAATGCCTGCTCCGTGTAGTGCACCGCGCGGGCGGTTACCTTGCCGGTGGCGATGATCTCGCCCTTCGCCGTATCGCAGATTGCATCAATCACCGCCTTGCTGCCCTTCGGCTCCGCTGCGCTGATGGCCTGACCCAGGGCCAGCGCCATGGAGATTCCGCCGAGCGCCGCGTGCTTCTTGACGTAGCCGGCGGGAATCGGATTGCGGCAACTCGCAATGAAGCCCCCGGCCATGTCCGCGGCTTTCCGCAGCACCGGCGAGACCTTCGCCGTCGCGCCACGCACCACCAGTTCCATATAGGAGTTGCTGTCGCGATGCCCGCCGACAGCGGTCTGGATCGTCGCCTCCGGCCGGTTGGCCAGTCCGATCGAGCCCATGTCTCCGGTGGGGTGAGCGCGCACGTCTCCGACGGCGTCCACTACCTTCGTTCCAAGCAGCGCCCCGGGCAGCCAGGCATTCATCGTACTGGACATGCCGTTCTGGCCGATGATCAAGCCGTAGAGCGGCGCCTCGAGCGCCTCCTGCAGCAAGCTCACGGCTTTTACATAGTCGGCGCCGAGCATCTGCCAGTTGGTGCTTTCGCCGGGAGCGCCAATCGCCGCAGCAGTAGCAATCCAGGCATCGTCGGCGATCTCATCCATGCTGACCAACTCCGGCCGGCCGATGGTCACCGCAGCAATACCCAGTTCACGCCCATGCTCGGCCCACCCGCCGCCGCCGCAGGCATAAACAGAACCGCCCTTGATAGCAAACTCTACGTCTTGCAATGTCAGAATGCGGACCATGATTTCTCTCTCGAGTTAATTTGGATGCGCCGGTCAGCGCGGCTTCTCACCGCACGCCGCCTGGTTAATCCTCGCGTCACAGCGCCGTACCGCCTCATACAAGGTTGCGACCCCGGCAACCAGTTGAACCGGGTCAGTCCATTCTTCCGGACAGTGACTCTTGCCGCCACGGCTCGGCACAAATACCATCGCGCAAGGCGTCAAGCGCGAAAGAAACGCACTATCGTGGCCCGCCCCGCTAGTGAGGTCCACGTGCGTATAGCCCAGGGCCTCTGCGCTCCGGCGCAGACTATCCATCAACGTCTGATCGCAAGTTGCGGGATCGCTGTCGGAGACCCGGTCGAAGTGCGTCAGCCGAACCCCGTGCTGCTGCGCCGCCACCCCTGCCATCGCGTACAAGCTCGCCACGAACTTCTCCACCAGCGGGTAGGCGTCGCTGCGCAAGTCCAGCAGCAGCGTCACTTCTCCCGGAACGACATTGGCCGCGTTGGGCGTTACGGTCAACTTGCCGGCCGTGGCGACAAAATAACCCTGTCCACCACGGGCGTACCGTGCCGCCTCAGCGCGCATCTGGAGGATGAACTCAGCGGCGGCTGGCAGGGCGTCACGCCGCGATTCCATCGGGGTGGTGCCCGCATGCGCGGCTTCGCCGGTGAACGTAACCACCACGCGCGCGATCCCGACAATAGCGGTGACGATGCCCAGATCGAGTGCCCGCGACTCCAGCACGCCGCCTTGTTCAATATGCAATTCAAAAAACGCCGCAACGTCGCGCCGTCGCGCCTCGGCCACTCGCCCCGGCGCTCCCCCGACCCGGCCCAGCGCCGCGGCCAAAGTCTCGCCCTCGGCGTTGGTGTTCTGCAGGATCCCTGGCGACAATTCGCCCGCCATCGCCCGGCTTCCGACACAGGAAATCCCGTACTCGCTCGGTTCCTCGGCCAGAAAATCTACAATCTCCAGATCGTGCTGTAAGCGTTCGCGACGCTCACTCAGGGTGGCGGCAATCTCCAATCCCGCAATCACACCGGCGATCCCATCGAAGCGCCCCCCGCCGGGAACCGTGTCGCTATGGGAACCGATCATGATGCATTGGCCGCACCCGCCGCTTCCCGGAAGCCGACCGATCAGGTTGCCCCCGGCGTCCGTGCGCACCTCCAGCCCCGACTCTTCAAACGCATGGTGCAGCCAGCTCCGCCCCTGCAAGAACAGTGAAGAGAACGAACGCCGCGTCCACGGCTGTGCCGGATCGGTGATCTTAGCCATCTCCATCAGGCGATTCCAGTAACGTTCACCGTTTACGGAAATGGGAGGCGTGCTGGAGTTGGATTTCATGGCGTTTTATGAATTCGAAATGCCCACTTGTTCTCGGCTGTATGGCGTCACGAACCGGCCGAAGCCCGGTTCGGCCAATACTTTGCTGCCGTCAAAAACGAGGGTGCCGCGCAGATAGGTGGCGGCCACTCGATAATCGATCTGCATGCCTTCGTACGGGCTCCACTGGACGAAGTTATGTCCGCTCTCTCCGCCGTCGTAGCAATGCGGAGCGGGTTTAAAAATCGCGATGTCGGCGTCTGCGCCGATGGCCAGCGCCCCTTTGCGGCCTGTCAGGCTGAACAGTTGCGCCGGATTGTGCGCCAGTACCCGAGCCGCGATCGAGGGCGATAGGCCGCGCGCGCGACAACCGGTCAGAAGCATGCTGACCAACACTTCCAGGCCATTGGCGCCCGACGCATTGTCCAGCATGTTGGGCAGTGTCTTTCGGTCCAGCGACCAACTGACGTGGTCGGTGGACACAATCGTCACATTGCCTGCGGCCAGATGATGCCACAAAGCTTCTCGCTCCGCGCGTCCGCGAATCGGCGGGTTGATCTTGGCGCGGCCGCCCAACCGCGAGACGTCGTCTTCTTCCGACAGGGTCAGGTAGTGCAGGCAACACTCGATGGTGGTGCGATGGCCCTGTGCGCGATAGGCCGCGCAGATCTCGTAGCCGCGCCCCGCCGAGCAATGCACCACGTGGCCGCGGCAGCCGGTGGCTGCGGCCAATTCATAAATTTCGCCGATCGCCAGCGTCTCGCTATATACCGGCCGAGTCATCGCGTGGGCGCGATAATCGGTAATCCCGGCGGCCCGCACCTCGCGGGTCAAATGCTGCACCACCTCTTCGTTCTCGTTATGCACTCCCGCCACCAAGCCATACTTGGCGATTTCCGTGAAGCAGGCATGCATCTGGTAGGGCGGAATACGCGGAAAGCGTTCCGGGTCGGTACCGAAGGTGGAGAACTTGAACGCGCACACACCCGCCTGCACCATCTCGGCGATGTGCCGCGTTCCGTCTTTCGGATGAATCGTGCCAAACAGTCCGAAATCAACGCGCGCCTGACTGCCTGCCTCCGCCGCTTTCAACCCGACGCGCTCGGAGTTGCAAATCAACCGCCCCGCGTCGTAGGGCATGTCAATGATCGTAGTGACGCCACCGGCTGCGGCCGCGCGGGTGGACCAGATGAAATCTTCCTGGCCTGCCTGGCTGCGGCTGTGCGTCTGGCCGTCAATGGCTCCGGGCATAACGTAGCAGCCGGAAAAATCCTGCCGCTCACGCGCCGCCGGCGCAGCACCTTGGCCCACCAGCACGATCTTTCCCTGGCGAACCGCGACAAATCCCCGTGGAACCACGCGGTCGGGCAAAACCACGTCACCGATTACTATCAAATCAAAATCACTCATCTGAACTCCTGAACTCGGACGCCGCGCCGCACACGGGCGCATGAATGATCAATGCGAGCTGGCTTCAGGCCGGGATGGTTCCTCTCCCGCCAAAGAAAGCCTGCATTACGCTGTCGTCCGCCTTGGCCTGGGCAGCCGAACCTTGATAGACCAATGCGCCGGAGGAAAGGACGCATACCTGATCGGCAACGTCCAGGGCGCGCTTCGTGTTCTGCTCGACTAGTAGAACCGTCATCCCCTCCCGGCGCAGCTTTAGTATGGCGTTCAGGCAGATGTCCACCATCTTAGGCATCAGGCCCAAGGACAACTCGTCCACCAATAGCAGTTTCGGTTCTACCATCAGGGCACGCCCAATCGCCAGCATCTGCTGCTCCCCGCCGGAAAGCGAGCCCGCCAGTTGCGTGCGCCGCTCGTGCAATCGTGGAAATAAATCGAATACCCGCTGACGCTTCTCGCGGTCGCGTTGCACGGGGCACGCGTATCCGCCAACGGTGAGGTTCTCGTCCACGCTGAGATCGGGGAATAACTGCCTTCCCTCGGGCACCAGCGCAATGCCCAGAGCGGCGCGTTGCACGGCGCGCCGCCGCGTAATGTCCAACTGGTTGAATGAGATTGTGCCGCCGTGAATATCCATGTGGCCCATGATGGCCATGATGGTGGACGTCTTTCCGGCGCCGTTCGGTCCGAGCAGCGCCAAGACCGAGCGTTCGGGCACCTCAAAGCTGATGTCCCGCACCGCGCGCACGGCGCCATACCCGCAGCTGAGACCTTCAACCTTCAGCATGTGCCCGCTCTCCATCTCCGATGTAGGCCTCGCGCACCGTCGCGTCGGCCATTACGTCGCACGGCGCACCGTCGCCGATCACGCGGCCGCCGCTCAACACCACCAGCCTGCGGCAGATGCGTATCACCTCTTCCAAATTGTGTTCCACCAGCACCACCGTGGTGCCCGAGGCATTGACCTCGGCGATCATGTCAACCTGCTGCGAAGCCTCGGTAGCGTCCAATCCCGCCAGCGGCTCGTCGAGCAAAATGACCGTGGGATTCACTGCCAGTGCTCGCGCCATCTCCAGCCGCTTGAGCTGGCCTAGCGGCAGAGCTCCGGCGAGCTTTCGCTCGGTTCCCGCGAGTCCGACTTTGGCGATGATCTCGCCGGCACGAACTTCCTCCGGCCGGCGGCCAACCTGCAGCAGGGCACCCAGCGGACTGGCCGTGCGGCGATAGCCGGCGGCCAGCACTACGTTTTCCAGCACCGTCATGGTGCGAAACGGACGGACGATCTGGTGCGTAAACGCCAGCCCGCGCCGCACCCTGGCTGCGGTCGCATGATGCTTGAGGTCGCTGCCCGACAGCAGCACGCGGCCTTCATCCGGTCGCAAGATTCCGACAATAATGCGGATGAGGGTGGTTTTGCCGGCTCCATTGGGACCGATGAGGCCGACAAAATCTCCTTTGGCGATGCTGAGCGAAACACCGGCAACTGCCCGCACGCCGCCGAAGCGGATCGAGACGTTCTCCAACTGCAGCGCCGGCGTCATGCTTTGGCCTCGCGCAACAGCAGCTTCTTCAGCGACACCGCTAAGCCCCCGGGAGCCAACCTCATGACCAGCACGAGCAATGCCCCGAAGACCGCCAGGCGGTAATCGTTAACGAATCGAATCGCCTCCGGCAGATACGTCAAAATGATGGCCGCCGCCGCCACGCCCCAGGTCGAGCCCATCCCGCCGATTACCACCATGGCCATCACCATGACGGAGACGTGAAACTCAAAGGCGTCGGGTGTAATGAACTGTGTGAAATAGGTATAAAGGCCGCCCGCCAGTCCGGCCAAGGCCGTGCCCAAACCAAACGCTGTAAGTTTATAAATCGGGGTGCTGATGCAGAGCGTCGCCGCCGCATGTTCGTCTTCGCCGACGGCGCGAAAGGCAAACCCCATCCAACTCGCATTCACGTAAAGGCTGAGCGCAACGGTGGCAACCGCAAAGACCACGATCAGGATCATGTTGCCGGATGCGCCCAGGCCGGAAGGCGGAATCTGGCTGATGCCCATCTCGCCGCCGAGCCAAGCCTGCTTGCGCACCACGCCCGTGAACAGGAAGTTGACGCCGATGGTCGTCACCACCAGAAAATCGGTGCGGACGCGCAAAGAGGCGAAACCGACGATGATCCCGAGCAGGCATCCGGCGGCGGCCCCGGCCAGCAGCGCGAGTGCGGGATTCCCCGTCGCCACTGCAACCAGGGCAGCCGCATATGCGCCTACCCCGAAAAATGCCGCGTGGCCCAAGCTGATCTGCCCGCAGAAGCCGCTGATCATGTTCAGGCTGACGGCGAGCATCACGTTGATGCCCATCACGGACATCAGGCTGACCGTGTATGCGCTCATGCGGTCCGCGCTCCGGTGAACCCCTGCGGTCGGATCATCAGCAGGACGATCAGCGCCAGGAATGCGATCGCGTCGCGGTTAAGCCACGAGCCGAGATAGATGGTGCCGAAAGATTCGACGATGCCCAGCACCAGCGCCGCGATCAGCGTGCCGCGAATGCTGCCCAGCCCGCCGAGAACAATAATGGCCAGCCCCTTGTAGCTCACGATGACTCCGGTGCGCGGGTCAACGAAGTTATCGAGCAGCGCCACCAGTCCGCCGGCGACCGCCGCCAGCGCCGATCCGATGATGAAATTCGTGTACCGGACCTTTATGGCATCCACGCCGAAGCTGGCGGCGATTTTCGGGTTCGATACGGTCGCCCTCCATCCCACTCCAATACGGGTCCAAGTGGTGAATGCGTGCAGCCCGAAGAAAATCACAACGGCGGCGCCCATCATGGCAATCTGGACCGCGTTGACGGTGACGCCGTGGAAGTCGAAGGTGAGCACCGGCCATGGATTGTTCGTGAAGGCCACGCCTTGTTCGCCGAAGACGATGCGAAAGCCATCCTGCATAAGCACCAGCAGTCCGATCGACGCGATCATCGGAACATCCGGGCGATACTGCAGTAACGGCTCGTATAGCAAGCGATAAATGCCGACGCCGAAGAGCGGGGTTACCAGTACGGCCGCCAGTAATCCCAGCGCGATGCTGCCAGTGGCGTTCGCCACCAGCACGGTCACATAGGCGCCAAGCGCGAACACCGCCGCGTGCGCAATATGCAGGATGCGCAGTAACCCGTATACCAGTGTGAGGCCGACCGCCATCACTGCGTACATGGACCCAAAGGTCAGGCCATTCACAATAAGGTCAACGTAGTACACTGCGCATCCTCCTCATTTCCCAGCAGGATCCCCGGCGCGTTTGCCCACGCGCCGCTCCGTTCTATTTGTCGGGCGGGGCGAGCAGTTTCAGATCGTCAATGGTCGCGAAGTGAACGAACTGATTGTTCTTCACGACGTTGATGCTGACCGGCTTAATGACCTCATGCAGTTTGTTGAACCCGACCAGGTTTCCCGTCAGCAAAGGGAGGTTCTTCGTTGCCGCCAGCGCATCGCGCACTTTCGCTGAGTCGGCGCTCTTGGCGCGCTTGATCGCGTCCGCCATCAGAATGAAGGAAGAGTAGGTTCCGGCTGCCACCTGCTCTGGAGGATAACCGGCGCGCTTCTCAAATTCGGAGAAGAGCCGCCGCAACGGAGGGTCATTGCGGAACCGGTCGAAGCTGTCCACGATATACACGCCGCTCGCGGCGGGTCCTGCGATCTCAATGAACTTGCGCGAGTCGAACGCCTGGGAAGCGATAATGGGAACCTTGACACCTGCGGCACGAAGCTGCGCCACCAGTGGCGCGCCGGTAAAGAAATACCCGGTGGCGTAGATGGCGTCGGGATTGTCGCGCTTTATGCTGGCGACGATGGACCCAAACTGCCGGTCCTGCAGCGAGTACGTGTATTTGTTGAGGATCTTAATGCCGAATTTATCGTTGGCGCTGAGGAACCCCTCGAGCGTGGCCTCGCCATAGTCGTTGTCCATGGAGATGACAGAGACGCGCTTCAGGCCGAGGTTCTTGCCGATGAACATCGCGGCTGCGCGGCCTTGTGGCGGCCCCAGGATCACCAGGCGAAAAACATAATCGCCCACCCGCGTGATGTCCGGATGCACGCCATAGGCGGAAATAAAGGCGACTTGCGCCTTTTGAAAGATAGGCGCCGCGGCCCTGCCCGCTCCGGAGTAGCTGCCGGATATTGCCAGCTTCACTTTGTCTTCACCGATCAGTTTGTTTGCCGTGAAGATGGCCTGGTCGGCCTTGGCCTGATCGTCGTAGCTAACGAGTTGGAGCTTCTGACCCAGCACGCCGCCGGCGGCATTGATGTCTGCGATCGCCATTTCGGCGGCGATCTGCGCCGACTTGCCGTCGGTGGCTGCAAGCCCGGTCGTCGGCGCCTGAAAGCCGATCTTGATCTGCGCCGCTGCCGGCAGCGCGGCCAAACTGAACAGCAAAAGAGCAACACCCAAAGATGCCGCTATACGCAATAGTCGGTTTCCCATTCTCGCCTCCCTGAATGTGATGCGATCGCCTTGCATCCAAACTGTTATCGTAACCTAGTGCGCCCGCAGCAACGCGCGCGCCTTCTGGATTGCTGCTTCCGGCGGCTTTGCCAGTCGCCAGTCTTTACGGTCCTGGTCTCGGCGGGTAGCATCCATGCCGAGTTTGCCCACAGTACCAGCCTCCGCCAGTGGTTCCGAACGATCGGTGCGAGCACCGCGCACCACCAGTAAATCCCGCTCTACTTTCATGCGGGTCGCCATGGCCCACTCCACTTGCTCAGCGTCCCAGGGATCAATGTCGTCGTCCACTACCACTACCCGCTTAATCAGATTGACGGCCGCCCACACCGCCTGCATCGCCTTCCCGGCATCCCCCGGCTGCGCCTGCTTCAGCGATACCACGGCATGGAGCCGCCCGGCGCCACCCATCCCGACCGCTATCTGGGAAATACCCGGAACACTCGCCCGGACCGCACGTACCAGCCCGGCCGCAATGGCAACTCCACCGAGCAGGCAGTGCTCACGATGATGGCCGGGCAGGATCACTTGGAATAGGGCATCGCGGCGTCGGGTAAGTCGCGAGAACGTAACCGTCATCCCTGGTCCGTAGGCTTCGTACATACCATGAAATTCGCTCACGCAGCCTTCCGGTGCCGCTTCACCCGCGTCAATGGTCCCTTCCAGCACGCATTCACAACTCGCAGGTACAACCAAATCAGAATCGAGACAGCGTACAACCCGAAGGGGCTCGCCTAATAATGCGCCCGCAACTTTCAGTTCATCGTCCCCCAGGCGCAAATAGAGGCAGGCCGCCAACAGCACGGCCGGGTGGTTGCCAATACAGACGGCGATATCAAGACGTTCGCCGCGAGCTTGCGCTTCCCGCGCCAGCCGTGCCAAGTGATGGTTCGGCGCAATGCCGATGAAAGCGCGGTTCCCGCCCAGCGGCCGAAGTCGGGCAATCGAGAGGTTGGCGCGGCCCGTCGCCCGGTCTCTTGCTACAATCGCCCCGGCTGTGATGTAGGACCCGTCCTCTCCCTCAAAAAAGCGCGGAATGGGCAATTCGTCCGCGAGAGAAGGGGCATTGACGACTACTTCCTGGCACGGCGCGTCCTGCACCAGTTGATGCTCCAGCGGCTGCTCCAGGGCCGCAAGGATGCGTGCCTGCAACTCCTCCGGCTTTACTCCCAGGCTCTCTGCCATGTGTGCCCGTGACGGCGACACGTTTCCAACAACCGCCAACTTGTGTCCGACATCTTCAAACAGGATCGTGGGCCCGGCATCTGCCTCAGCCAGGCAGGCGGCCACTTCGTAATCGAGACGCACTGGGTCTTTGAGCTTCAACAATTCGCCCTTGAATTCAAGAGCTCGAAGGTAATCTCGTATACCCTGCCGATCACCCGAACTGGTTCCGTAGTGGCCATCACCGACTGCTCCGTCACATCCGAGTTTTGCCGGGAGAGTCATATGCTCACCGCATCCTTGATGGTATTAGCGGTTGATTACCCGAGGCGATTCGAGTGGCGGCGGCCGCTCCTAAACCGTTGCACAGGGCAGGTAAAGGCAGCATAACGAGGTTTAGGGTAGGGTTCAACACAGTTTTACGTCAACCACGAGGCAGTGCCGGATAAAGCGGTTTCAAGCCGAATTCTGGAATATCAGAGAGTGGGCTCCGGCAATCGGTCACCGCCGCCTGATCCTCTCCGATCTAACT
This sequence comes from uncultured Acidobacteriota bacterium, assembly GCA_903847195.1. Next base: position 12,054 of record CAINCZ010000063.1, read on the forward strand.
TGGTTAATCCTGCCCGCGTGGGTTGCGCCGGGGTTGCGAATCTTGCCGCGATTTGCATAGGACCCGGGATGTGCCGTGACTGAGGGCCCTCACTCCATCTGTGATTCTCGCGGGTTGAAGCTGCCGCCGGTGCAAAGCGATCAGTTCAATTCCGCCCAAAATGCATGTTGTAAGGCGAAATTGATTTTGTAAGGTAAATCGGGAGAAACATTACAAAACGGGGCGCAGGGATCACTGTATTCGCGGCATGACATAAGCGGCAACATCCACTACTTCAATCATTTACAAGCATTATCAATAGTTTTTACAAAAAACTATGGCGGAGAGGAATGGATTCGCTATCAGTCTGACTTTCTTGTGCCGCCAATGGTTTAGCGACTCTCGCTCAGGGGGGAAATATAGGCGAACAGATGGGGCACTAGTTGGGGGCGCCAATAAGAAAATGACTGCGAACGGCTCACAGGAAACAAGAGGCTTTGCAGAAACGAAACGGCTGAGCATCGCCGCTGCTGATTGATAAGAGGCCACTTAGGCCCGTTCTCAAATTCGGGACCAAGGACTTCAGCCGTTCAGCGGGCGTCGTCCAGGTTTTGATGAAGAGCGTTCTGCACCACTACACAGTTCAGATCAGACACAAGGTTCCCGGCTACCAGCAGCACCTGTTGCGCAAGGTCGACCCGTATAAGCTTTGGTATGTCAACGAGGGCCTTTATCTCGTTGGCTTCGACCATCGCAGCGAAGACATGAGGGTCTTCGCCGTCCACCGGGTCGAGTCTGCAACGCTGACCAGCCGTCGGTTCAAGGTTCCGCCGACCTTCTCTTTCGATGAGTTCACCAAATCGGCGTTTCAGCTCATCGGAGGCGAAGGTCAACATGTCGTTATCCGGTTTCGTGCGGACCAGGTTCCTTTCATCACGGAGCGGATTTGGCATTCATCCCAGAGAATCACGCAGCAGAACGACGGCGGCATCGTTTTCGAGATGGACGTCGCCGACCTCGGCGAGGTCAGCCGATGGTTGATGGGTTTTGGGGCATCAGCCGAGGTGCTGGAACCGGAGGGTTTGAGGAGCGAAATCGCCGAAGAACTTAATGCCGCCCTAAGCGTATACCAGCAATAATCTGGATGAAGAACCATGGTCGCCGGAACGCCGCTACACGCATCGCACAGATTTTTTCCACAGGGTAAGTCGCTGATAATAAGCCGTTAAGCTAAGAAAACAGGCCACAACCGCCTCGGCATGGCGTTTAGCGCCATATACTAATTAACAGCGGAGGGAACAACTATGAGCTTCCCGACGCATGCCCCGTCTTCCGATCTCGCCTTTACCCTCGGTTCCGGCTTCTGGGCCATGGTGTCCGATGAACGCCTGCCGGCGGTACTCCTGGAGCAAACCCATCGAGCACAACAGGTCGTGGCTGAGTCAGGGCACCCGGTGCCGCAGCCTCAGGAACGCTTCGAATTGATCGTGAAGCTGGCGGTCGAGGCTGAGCTGCTCTTCTTCACCGCCGCCCTTCGTGAGCCCAGTCAGGAAGAGCGTGACGAATTCTTTGGCGCTTTCATCCAGATGGCGCTGCACGCGAACCCCGTGCTCCCGATCGGGTTTCGTCCATCCGTCAATGCCTAAATCCTCCCTGGGTTTCTGAACTCCTATGCTATTACCAACTACTCGAATCTGCTTCAGTGCCGCTGAAATCGCTCTCGTCATGCCAGGCCTTCAGAAAATATTCTGTCGCTTGCTGGACGTTTGCCGCCGAGGTTACAGCCTGCGCCAGTGCGGTCTGCCTCCGTATTGCCGTCTAACGACCTACGCCAACCGGAAATACGACGCCGAAATGGCTGGTCGCCTTGGCTCGGTCCTACATCAGATCCAATCGATTAACGCTTCGCACAAGGTCCGCTTGGACTGTTTCGATCTCAGCTTTGTTGCGCTGGGTCTGCGTGTGAACAAGAAGATGATGAAGGCCCAAAGCGAGCCGTTCGCGCTTTTGGAAACGAAGTTGGAAAACTATCGTAAGCGCGCCAAGCGCGCGCTGATCACGAAGCTGGGCGAGGCGGCATATGAAGATTTGCACGCTCGCTGGGACAAACTCGTCGACTGGATCAGGTTTAACCTGCTGGATGTTCACATCCCCCCGCCAGCACGTAGCGGCCTGTATGCGGAACAACGCGAGTTGACATTGCGACTGGCGATGGAGGTCGTCGACCCCGACGTCGTGGACGCGATCCCCCCTGAACGCGTGCAGCACCTTGCTGATCTTTTTCGCCGGGAAGTCCGCCGCCGGCGCCACGGAATAAAACTCCGCGCGTTACTGGCGGACCTTGTCAAGGCACGGGAATTTCTCGCAGAGTTCATCGCCGAGCGGGAAGGCGATGAGAAGCTGAGGCCTGAGTTCCAACATTGGTGCGTCCGGGCTGGCGCCAACGGAGCGGTTTTTGCCGCTGCGCTTGAGGCTGGCGCCGCACCGGAAATGTCTCCTCCCTCCCTGACTCCCTCCGTGCCTTCCTCCGTGCCTTCCTCCGTGCCTTCCTCGCTGCCTTCACCGCCACAATCGGCGAGTACCTGGCCCTCCCGGCCA
>CAINCZ010000064.1 GCA_903847195.1 uncultured Acidobacteriota bacterium
ATAGCGGATTGCAAACGTTCGCGGAGGTCATCGGGCAGTTCGTAAAGCGACGAGTCTCGATATATTTCGATCGTCTTCTTGGTCGTGTTGCAGACCACGAAGCAGTCATGGCACCAAGCGAGGTGCTCGTCGAGTTCTTCCTTGGTACGCTGGTCTAACTCGCCATCCAGGTAATCGGTCAGTTCTTTGAGAAACTCAGAGCAGTTCACCGGATTAGTCTCCGTTCGCCCGCCGCTTAAAATATTTGGTCAACCGCTCGCGAAGCTGCATTCGGGCGCGCAACAGTCGCGATTTCACCGCCGGAACGCTTAACCCCAGAGCCTCAGCCGTTTCTTCCGTCGAAAGCCCTTCCACGTCACGCAACACGAATACCGTACGAAAGCCCGGAGGCAGTCCCTGAATGGTCTTGCCCAGGATGTCGCGCAACTCAGCCTGGTTGTACTGCTGCTCTGGATTGGGGCTCCAGTCCGCGATCTCGCGGGGTATGGAGTCTTCTTCCGTCTGCACGTCCTCGTCCAGCGAAACCATCCGCTCGGGACGCCGTCGCCGAAGCTTCATTAACGCTTCGTTGACCGCAATCCGCACCAGCCAGGTGTAAAACTTGCTCTGCTCCTGGAACTGATGGAGGTTTCCGTAAGCTTTCAGGAAAGCCTCTTGAACGACGTCTTCGGCATCCTCGCGGTTCTGCGTAATATGCTGCGCGATGCGAAAGACGTTGCGGTCGTAACGCTTTACGAGTGCCTCGAAGGCCGGTATATCGCCAGCCTTGGCGGCGCGTACCAGCAACAGCTCATCACTGACTGGTTCACTCAGTTCGGTTTGGATGGTTCCCATGAGTCCGCCGATTCAAATTTGCCGCTCACGGCGCGCATCCGCCGCCGTAGACATCCCATTCTACTACCGGACCCTGAACGGTGCGGGACAAAGCGCCATTCTACCTGCCAATTCCACGATTCCCTAGAGCGAGCATCAGGACACCGCTGTAGGCTGAGCCCGGATTGGTAATGCGATGGGGCGAGGAGGGCAGTAATGTACCAGCGTGAGCAATCGGGCACCGGTTGGTGCGTTTGTTCGATTGACTAGTGACGCGCTCGCCCTATAATCCGGATATCGAATCCCAAGCGCGGGCCAGCGTGTGCCAGGCGCACCGCGTAACCGATCCTTATGGCGGACACGAAAGACATTCGGGCAATGATCGAACCGGTGGTCTCCGAGGTGCTGGAGGCCGAAACGGCCAAGTTGCGTTCGGCGGTGCTGGAGCAGGTGCTCGAACGCACTGCAGACGCTGTCTGGGCGGCTGGCAATTCACGGCTGGAAACGCTTAGCCTGGCCATTGCCGCAGTGCAGCAGGCGGGGTCGCAGACCGGCATCCTGCAAGAGTTGCTCGACGGGTTGGCGCGCTTCGGCGCGCGCGTGGCCGTTTTGCTGGTGCGGGACCAGCGCGCTACGGGATGGCAGAGCCGGGGCTTTGCGCAGTCCGATGTGCTGCGCCGCGTGAGCATCGACATCACGGCAGGACCGGCGGCCGAACTCGTCGCCAGCCGAACTTGGATTTGCGGCGAGGCCTCCGCGCTCGACGCCGGGTTTGTTGCTGCGATCGGCGCTCCGGCCAGCGGCGCGTGTGTCCTGCTGCCGCTGATCGTGCGGGAGCGGCTGGCCGCCATCGTCTATGCCGACGCAGGTCTGGGGGCTGGTTCGGTCGATAGCGTTCCGATGGAGATCCTGGTGCGTAGCGCGGGACTGTGGGTGGAAGTGGTGGCCATGCGCAAGGCGATTGGCAATCGGCCTGCCACGCCGCCGCCCACCGCCGCTTCGGTGCGGACTCCCATGGCTTCCGAACCCGTGGCCCACCCGGAGCCGGTGGTCGAAGAGGTTCAATTGCCGGAAGAGGTCGCCGAGCAGGGACTGCCCCTGAGTACCGACGCGGATTCTGCGGCGGCCCCGCTGCGGCCTGTGCTCGCCTATACGAAGGCGCACGAGTCCCCGGTGCAGCCACAGCCAATTTCGCTCGTGCCGCCGGCGGACCACTCTGCTGCACAACACAATGCCGCGCTGCGCAACGAACCGGACGAGTTGCGCCGCAAGGCGCGGCGCTTTGCCCGCCTGCTGATCGACGAGATCAAGCTGTACAACGAGAGCAAGCTGGCGGAGGGCCGGCGTGCCCGCGATGTCTATGCCCGTCTGAAAGAGGAAATCGATCGCAGCCGTGCGATCTATGACAAGCGTTATGCGCAGACCCCGGTCGCAAGCGACGACTACTTTACTAAAGAGGTGCTGGAAAATCTTGCGGAAGGCGATCCTTCGCTGCTCGGCGGCGGTTTCTCGCGCTAAACTAAGAGCAGCCGTGAACAAGGTTGCCGTTACCCTCGCCGCTCTCCTCCTCGTGTTGGTTGCTGTTCCCACTGTTGCCCAGGAACCTGCTTCGAAGTCGGCCAAGTCGCGCCGCGCCAGCGAAGAAGCGTCCACCAAGCCTGCTAAAAAGACCGGTGCTGCAGGCAGGTCCGCACCTGCCAAGGCTGCTGCCAAGAAGCACGCGAAAAGTGCCGCGACCAAGAAGGGTGCCGCTGCGACAAAGAAGAGCAACGCCGCAGCCGGCATCGCCGCGCACCAGCGTCTGCAACGGCTGAACCAGGCCTTTGTGGCCTCCAGCGACCTGAAGCCGATGGCACGGCAACTTTTTGCCAACCATTCCCGCCCAGCTTACGCAGGCGTGGAAGGATACGCGCGCCAGCACGCCGGATCCGATGCCGGTGCGCTGGCATGGCTTGTCGTTGGCTATGCGCGGCTGTCGGACAAGGAATATCCGAAAGCGGTTGAGGCGCTGAAGTTGGCGCAACCGCGCGCGGGCGATCTGGGCGACTATGTCGCTTACTTCATGGCGAGTGCTTACGGCGGGCTGGGGCGGTCGACCGATGCCGCTGCGACCTTACGTGATTTTGAAACGAAGCACGCTGATTCGCTGCTGCTGCGCGATGCGATGCACGTTTACGGACAGAGCCTGCTGAGTTCGGGCCGCGCCGGCGAGGCCGCACGCATCTTGCAGAAGTATCGCGCCCCGGTCCGTGGCGATTATGAGTACGACCTGGGCCGAGCCTACGAGGCGCTGGGCGACTATGCCAGGGCGGCGCAGGCCTACAAGATTGTGTACTTCTCCATGCCGCAAGCGTCCGAAGCGCCCTCGGCGAAGAGCGCATTGGACCGCCTGGTCGCCAACGGCAGCGTGAATTCGGCGACCTTTGCCGAGCGGAAGGCCCGCGCCGACATGCTGGTCCAGGTGCGCCGCCACGCAGATGCAGCTCGTGAATATCGTGCGCTGCTGCCGGTTGCGCCCGCCGACCAGCAGACGGCGATTACCGTGGGTATTGGCGTGGCCTTGCACCGCAGCGGCAACGACCGCGAGGCGCGCGCGCTGCTCGATTCGATATCCGATTCCGCGGACCCGAGCAACGGCCAGCGGCTTCTGGCCCTGGTGGAAATGGCTCGCTCGGCAGAGGACGAAACCCAACTGCTCAGCCTGCTGACCCGCTTGCGGCAGTCTGCCCCGAGGAGCGAGGCGCTCGATCAGGCCTTGATCCTGACCGCCAATCAGTATCTGCTGCGCCAGAATTACGACCGCGCCATCGACCACTACCGCGAATTACAGGAGCGATTCCCGCAGTCTCCGCGCGCTGCCTACGCCCACTGGAAAGGTGCTTGGCTGGCGCTGCGGCTGGGCCGCGACGCCGAGGCACGGCAGGAATTTGAAAAGGAAGTGCAACTCTATCCCATGGCTCCCGAGGCTCCCGCCGCGCTTTACTGGCGTGCCCGGTTGGCCGAGGAAGAGCGGGATTTCGCAAAAGCCCGCGCCTGGTACGAGAAGCTCAGCAGCCGCTTCCGCAACTACTATTACGCGGAACTTGCGCGCACCCGGCTGGCGACGATTCCCAGCGTGCCGCCGGCGCGCGATCCCATTCTCGACCGCATTCCTGCCAATGTGATGTCCTCAGCCTACAGCGCGGTTGATGTGCCGAAGGACAACGTGCGTCTGCAAAAGAGCCGCCTGTTGCAGAATGCCGGCATGACCGACTTCGCAATTAAGGAATTGCAGGCGGCAGCCGAGGGTGCCGGATGGGCTTCCATCCAGATCGCGCGCATTTATCAGGACGCGGGCCAATACCATCGTGCCTTGCAGGTCCTTAAGCGCAATCTGCCCGGCTACTTCTCAATGGATATGCAGCAGTTGCCACGGCCATACTGGGAAAACCTCTTTCCGCGAGCATACTGGGCTGACCTGAAGAAGAACTCAGTGGCGAACGAGCTGGATCCGTTCCTGGTGGCGTCGCTGATACGGCAGGAGTCGGAGTTCAATCCCGGGGCCGTCTCCCGGGCGGCTGCGATTGGGTTGATGCAATTGCTGCCTAAAACCGGCAAGAAAGTCGCGCGCGATATGAAAGTGCGCAATTTCTCGACGAATGGCCTGCTGTCTCCCACCATGAATCTTCAGCTCGGTACGCGCTACTTCCACGACATGGTGAACCAATTCGGCGGTCGTGTGGAGTACGCTCTGGCCGCCTACAACGCCGGTCCTGACCGTGTGCAGAGCTGGCTGGCGCAAGGCAAGTATCGCGATATGGCCGAGTTTGTGGAGTCGATTCCGTTTACGGAGACGCGCGAATACGTGCAGGCGATCATGCGTAATACGGCGATTTACCGCAAGCTGTACGTGAATCCCTGATTGGGGGTTGTTGGAACTCGAGACACATAAAAAGAGCGCTCGCAATGAGCGCTTTTTTTCTTTTCAGCTGAGTTGCTACGTTGCCTTCTTGCTCTGCGGATGCTTTGCCAGCAGGATGTCGATCACCAGCAGGAACGCGCCAACCACAATGGCGCTGTCGGCGACATTAAAGGCGGGCCAGTGATACCTGCCGACATAAACGTCGAGAAAGTCGATTACGTAACGGCTGATGACGCGGTCCCAGAGGTTGCCGACGGCGCCCCCCACGACGAGAGACAATCCCACGCCGGTTGCGTTCAGCGCCTGGCCACTCTTCCAAAGCACGGCCACGATCACGATGAGCGCAGCCAAGGAGAAGACCACCAGCATCAGGATCTTCCACTCGGTGGGTGAATCGGAAAACAGACCAAAGGCCGCGCCCCGGTTCTGCACGTGTGTCAGCTGGAACAGGCCGGGAATCACCGGAATGCTATCGTGCAAAGAAATTGTGCGCGCGACCAGGCTCTTGGTGAACCGGTCGGCCAGCACCACCGCCAGCGCGATCAGCAGGTGATAAATTCGCTTTCCGTATTGTGCCGCCATCGTAATCCTGTCCGAAGAGCTATGCGCCCTGGGCCGCTTCCAACTCTTGAACTACCGGCGAACACCGCTCACAGATGGTCGGGTAGGTGGTGTCTTCGCCGATGTGCGTCGAGTAGTTCCAGCAGCGTTCGCACTTGCTCCCGTCGGCGGGGCTGACTTCGACCTTAACTGCCGCACCGTCGATGTCCGCCTTCTCGAGTTTCGCGCCCGAGACGATGAAGACCCCACGCAACTGCTGCTCATTGCGCGCCAGCACGCTGTAAAGCGGGTCGGCGGCGGAGATTTTCACCTGTGCTTCGAGGCCGGAACCAATCAGCTTCGTCTGGCGAGCCTCTTCGAGCGCCTTGAGGACCTGTGGGCGAATCGACAGGAGCGCAGCCCAATCCGCCCGCTCTTCCGGCTTCATCACGAAGGTGTTGCTGCCAACCGCCGGGAACTCCGCAAGGTGGACGCTGACCGGACGGCCTGCTACCTTCGGCAGGCAGTTCCATACCTCCTCGGTGGTGAAGCTCATCAGCGGCGCAAACAGGCGGACGAACGCCTCACCGATCAACCAGAGCGCGCTCTGACCCGAACGACGTGCCTTGGACCTGGGCGCAAAGGTGTAGAGGCGATCCTTCAGCACGTCGAAGTAGACTTGGCTGAGATCGACCACACAGAAATTGTTCAGGCGCTGATAGACGCGGTGAAAGGCAAACTCTTCGTATTCCACGAGTGCCTGCCGCGCCATCTCCCATGTCTGGCCCAGCATGTACTGATCGAGCGGCTCCATCTCTTCGAAGGTCACCATGTCCGCCGCCGGATCAAAGCCGTCAAGGTTGCCGAGGATGTAGCGGAAGGTGTTGCGCACCTTGCGGTACATGTCAGCGACCCGTTGCATCAGGTCTTCGCTGCAGGAAACGTCTTCGCGGAAATCGACCGAAGCGACCCACATGCGAACGATCTCGGCGCCGAGCCGCTTGGCGATATCCACCGGGTCCACGACGTTGCCGAGAGATTTCGACATGGCGCGGCCCTGGGGATCGAGCGTCCAGCCACTGGTTGCGACGGCGCGGTAGGGCGCCTGGTTACGCCAACCCACGCCGCAGAGAAGGGAAGAGTGAAACCAGCCGCGATGCTGGTCGCCGCCTTCCAGGTACATGTCGGCCGGCCAGGGCAACTCGGGCTGATGTCCGAGCACGACCGCGTGGCTTGAGCCCGACTCGAACCACACGTCGATGATGTCCATCTCCTTACGGAAGTTCGAGCCGCCGCACTTGGCGCACCTGGTGCCCGCCGGCAGGATTTGCTCAGGCTCGCGCTGGTACCACATGTCGGCGCCTTCGCGGCGGAAGAGGTCCACCACCGCCTGGTTTACTTCAGGCCGGTTCAGCGCTTCGCCGCACTCGCAGAAGAACACGGCAATCGGCACGCCCCAGATGCGCTGGCGTGAAATGCACCAGTCGGGGCGGGTGGCGATCATGTTGGAGATGCGCTCCTCGCCCCACGCCGGGTCCCACTTCGCCTTTGCGATCTCTTCGAGCGCGCGGCTGCGCAGCGTGCCTTGCGGCTCGCCCGCGGCGTCCTTCATGGGGGCCTCCATCGAGATGAACCACTGCTCGGTCGCACGGAAGATTACCGGATGATGGCAGCGCCAGCAGTGCGGATACGAGTGTTCAATCTTCTCCTGGTGCAGCAGAACTCCCCGGCTCTTCAGTAGATCGACGATGAGCGGGTTCGCCTTGAATACGGTGAAGCCTTCGTATTCCGGCAGCCCGTGCAGAAGGTGTCCGCCGGCATCCACGTTGCAGGTCTGGTCGATGCCATAGCGCACACCGGTATAAAAGTCGTCTGCGCCGTGCGCCGGGGCGGTATGCACCGCGCCCGTGCCCTGGTCCATGGTGACGTAGTTCGCGAGCACACCCAGGATCTGGCGATCGAGGAAAGGATGCGCAAAGGTCGCACGCTCGAGTGCGCGGCCGGGGAAGCGGGCGAGCTCAACCGCACCGGGCGCGCTAATCTTGTCCATCGCCTGCGCGGCCAGCTTGGCGGCGACGACGTAAGTCTGGCCGTCCTTCTCGAGCGCCACGTATTCTTCGTCGGGATGAAACGCCACGGCCATCGAAGCCGGCAACGTCCAGGGAGTCGTCGTCCAGATGATCGTCGCCACGCGCTTGCCTGCCAGCGCCGCATCGACGGCGGCAGGGTCGCTGGTCAGCGCGTACTTTACCCACACGCTGGGACTGCTGTGGTTGTCGTACTCCACTTCGGCTTCAGCCAGCGCAGTGCGGTCGTGAATGCACCAGTAAACGGGGCGCAAGCCCTTGTACACCATCCCTTTTTCAAAGAAGGCGTAAAAAATCTCCAGCACCATGGCCTCGTACTCAGGCTCCATCGTCGAGTACGGCTTGTCCCACTGTCCAAATACGCCAATGCGCTTGAATTGTTCCCGCTGCAAATCGAGATATTTCTGGGCGTATTTGCGGCACTCGTGGCGCACCTCGAGCGGAGCCATCTCCAGCTTCTTGCGCCCCAGCGCGTCGTCGACCTTGATCTCGATGGGCAGGCCGTGGCAATCCCAGCCGGGCACGTAGGGTGAGTTGTAGCCCGCCATGGTCTTGGACTTGACCATGAAGTCCTTCAGGCACTTGTTGAGCGCGTGCCCCAGGTGGATGGGACCGTTCGCGTAAGGCGGACCGTCGTGCAGCACCCAGACGGGAGCACCCTGCCGTGACTGGCGGAGTTGCTCGTAAATCCGCATGGCCTCCCAGCGAGCCAGCATCTTGGGCTCGTTCAGCGGCAGGTTGGCCTTCATCGAAAAATCGGTCTTGGGCAGGTTCAGCGTCTGCTTAAGTTCTAGCGGCACCCGGACTTATCTCCCATCGGCAATCTGTGTCCATTCTAAACAAGCGCGCGCCCCTGCGCCACGAAGCAGCGTTGATTCCGCATTTTGGGGGATGTCGGGCGGCAAAGTGCCGTTCCAGCGCGACTCTGCGCCGGAGCCGGGGTTAATCGTTGTTGACGATGCATGCCATCGCTTCATAAGGATGAAAATCCTCGTGCAGCGGCGCCAACGTCGCAGGGAATCGCCCCCCTTGCTGGCGATGCGACTGGCAAACCGCGACGGACTTTGGGCGTCACAGCAACGCAGGTTTGCGAGCAAGGGTCAGGAAGATGCGTTATCAGCACGACAGGTCAAGGAAATGCAACTCGGCAATGCATGTGATCATCTGGTTACCCAGCAGGTTTGAGCTCCGCTCCCCGCGCTTCACGCAAGAGCAGGGGGGATGAACCCGAGATCAGTTATGGCGACTTTCGATTCACCCATGAACGACCCCGGACTTGATTTGCTCAAGGTGCAGGAGATCAGCGACACCGGCCTATGGGCCTCGCTGAAGACGAATCTTCGCGATGCGTTCTTTTCGGCAAAGCAGGCGCCGCTGTTGCTGACATCGCGTCCACTGACGCGCCGCGAGTTGGACTCAGCCGATCGCGACACAATCAATCTGGCCAGCCTGCAGGACATGAACGATCGTCACTTATTGGCGCGCATCGCTGAGGGGCTGCGGCCGCAGCCGAAGTTGCCGCCACTGCAACTCACCTCGCAGCCCGTAAAAGTGCGCAACCTCTGGGGACTGTACGATTACCGCCGTCCGGGCGCGGCTTTCTCCACGCTGGCTCACGCGCTGCTGATCGGGGCGCTGGTTGCTGTTTCCTGGGCCGGATGGCAGACGACGAAGGCCGTGGTAGCGCAGCCGCCGCAGGAAGTCACGCTGATTGCGCCGAGCACCGGACAGTACATGCCGGTCTCCAAGAAGAACGACAGGCTCTCCGGCGGCGGCGGTGGCGGCGACCGCGACAAGTTGCAGGCTCCGAAAGGGAAGCTGCCTAAGTTTGCGATGCAGCAACTGACGCCTCCGGCGGTGGTGATCCGCAACAATCAGCCCAAGCTGACGGCTGAGCCAACCGTGGTGATGCCGCCAGAGGTGAAACTGCCGCTGGCGGTGAACATGCCCACCCTCGGCGATCCGCTGTCGAAGATTATTTCGGGACCGCCCTCGAACGGCACTGGTTCGGGCGGCGGCATCGGCTCAGGACGCGGCGGTGGTGTGGGTTCCGGCGAAGGCGGCGGGGTTGGCCCCGGCATGGGCGGAGGTTACGGCGGCGGCGTGTTCAAGGTCGGCGGCGGCGTATCGGCTCCGCGCGTCATTGAAGCGCCCGATCCTGACTACTCCGAAGAAGCGCGCAAGGCAAAGTACCAGGGCACCTGCATCCTATGGCTCGTCGTTGGACCCGACGGGTTGCCGCACGATCTGAAGGTGTCGCGTACGCTGGGCATGGGGCTCGATCAGAAGGCCCTCGAAGCGGTGCGACGCTGGCGCTTTGAACCCGCCCGGATGAACGGACGCCCGGTAGCCGTGCAGATCAACGTGGAAGTGAACTTCAGGCTGTATTAGAGAACCTTGGCCCCCTGTTTCATCCGCCAGGTGTGGGGCTTTCGCTTGCTGCATTGGATGCCCATCCTGCTGTCGTCTTAAGCGCTATACTGATCGCTCCGACGGACCTTCATTCTGTGTCGGGAGGCGACCTCGATGATTAAGCTCACTTTGCGTGTGGCCGCGTTGAGCGTGGTCGCGCTTTGTGGTGTTTCGCTTTTTAGCCAATCGGCGCCAGGTTCGAAACCGGCGCGCCAGCTCAGCGAACCGCAGCGAACCTCTTCCATGACAGCGACTGAACTGAAATACCAGGAGTTCTTTCGCGAGTTGACGATGCTGGACCAGGTGCAGGCGAGTTCCTCCGGCAACGATGCCAAGCAATCCGATCCAATCAGGACACTGCTGGCTCCCGATCAGGTGCTGATGGTCAAGCTGGTTGCTGCGCATTGCGTGAAGTCGCTGAATGAAAACGGAGTCGCCGCGCGGCGCGAGTTCGGCGAATTTCGCGCGGCGTATCCGGCCGGCCGTGCCATGCGCGTGCCTCCGCAGTTGCGCAAAGAGCATGAAGAGCAGGCAAAGAGAATCGTCAGCACGCACGTGCAGCAGTTGAAGGAACTGCTGGGTGAAGGTTCATTTGCAAAAGTCGATCAATACGTGCGGTCGCTGCCGGAACCAAAGACGACCCTCCCGCCTGCGCCGGAGGCGAAGCCTCAGTAGCGAAAAGACGGCACGCGCTCAGTGCGCGTAGGCGCCCGCCGCCATGGCGTCAGCGCCTGACTGCACCCAAAACAACGGCACCCGTTCCGTCATCAGACGCCCGCCGGTTCCAGCAGAAGTATTGGAACTTAGTGGCTCCCGGCTGTTCCGCATAGAGTTCGTCCCCGAGTGGATGCAGGATGTCCATTTGCGCGGCACTACAGGAGATGGGAAGTCTTACCTGCATGACGATGTTGGCATCCTGGGGCTTGGTTCGGCGCTCCGATGCTTTTGGAGCTTTGGGGCCTGCGGGAGCTGCAAGTAGCAGGCGAGGGAGTTGTGGCCCGTGGCTGTCTTACAGGAGTTTCCGGGACGCTGGTGGGCCTGATGCAGGATTGGGAACGAGAAGTATTGCAGAATCAGTCAGTTCCTGGAGGGGCTCCAT
>CAINCZ010000065.1 GCA_903847195.1 uncultured Acidobacteriota bacterium
CGGTCCGACGTAGCTGCCCAGCTGATTCCCCGGCGGGGCAAGCCCGCCGGGGTCTTTTCCCCCACTCGCTTCCGGCCCCTCGTCCCTCGACACCCGACCCTCGTCCCTTTCTTATCCTTCAGCACTTCCCGCAGGACGGGCAGAGCGTGGCGATGGGGCAGAGGGCGCAGTCGGGCTTGCGGGCGTAGCAGCAACGGCGGCCGTGGAAGACCATGCAGTGCGACCAGTTGGTCCATTCTTTTTCGGGCAGGATGGCCTTGAGGTCGAATTCGATCTTGTCGGGGTCCTCGTTCTTCGTGAGGGCTAGACGTTGGCTGAGGCGCTTGAAGTGCGTGTCCACGATGATGCCAGGCTGGCCGAACACCGTGGCGATCAGCAGGTTCGCGGTTTTGCGGCCGATGCCGGGCAGGCCGATGAGCGTGTCGAGGTCGCTGGGCAGCTTGCCGCCGAACTTTTCCACGACCACCGCGGCGAGCGCGCGGATGTTCTTGGCCTTGTTGCGGAAGAAGCCGGTCGAGCGGATTTCGGCCTCCAGCGTCTCCTGCGGCGTCGCGGCGAAGTCGGCGGCGCTGTGGTACTTCTTGAAGAGCACGGGCGTGACCATGTTGACGCGTTTGTCGGTGCATTGCGCGGAGAGGATGGTGGCCACCGCCAATTCCATCGGCGTCTGCCAGTGCTGCAGCTCGCAGCCGGCGTCGGGGTAGGCGACCTGCAACCGCTTGAGTATTTCGGCGGCGCGGTCGCGCTGCTGGGCCTGGGTTTCGGTTTTTGATTTCATGGTCATGTAGTGAAAACGATAAAGAGCGTGATTTAGCTGGCCTGCATGGTGTGTGCCGGATGCTTCATCGCAGCAGGCGTTCGACATCTGCGATCAGGTTGTCCAGATCTTCCTCGACGACTCCCCAGACAATCCGATCGTCAATGGTGTCGTAGCCGTGAACGAGAATGTTGCGGAACGAAATGATGTCGCGATGGTCGCGGATGCTCTGGAGTAATTCCGGCTGGTCGCGTTTGACCCGGTTAAGGGCTTCGCCCATGATCTCGAACTTGCGTTCCACGGCGCTGCGCAATTGTTCATCAGAATCATAGTCCGCAAATGCCCGACCGGACACAAACTGCTTCACAGCGCGGCCGGCCAAGAGCACGTCGTGCAGATGGGCACGGATGTCATCCTTCATAGACCGGGATCCTTTCCCGAAGGACCCGCGCCTTGAAGTAGGGGTTTCGCAGGCTGTTGGCCGTGAGGAGATCCACTTCGCAACCGAAAACCGTTTCCAATTGGTGGAGCAGGCCGAAGAATCTTTTCGCGGGAGCCCGGTCCGGCGTGGTGAACTCGACCAGCAAATCAACGTCGCTCGTCGGCGTTGCTGTGCCGCGAGCGATGGATCCGAAGGCCTCCAAGCGGCGCACGCCGAACTCGCGGCACGCCGGCCCAACGCTCCGTTTGATGTCCTCGACGTTCATGGGTGAAAGATGCCTTTCCATCTGTCCGCTTTCAAGCTCGGAATGGCCGCGGACGCCCAAAGAAAAGGCGCAGAGCCGTGAAGCTCCGCGCCTTTCCACTCACTCAGGGCTTCGCCTTATTGGGGCGTCGCGGGCGGGGTGTCGCCACCCGCCTTGGCCTGCGCGTCCATCTCGGCCATGGCGGCCTTGCGGCTCAGGCGGACGCGGCCGGTCTCGTCCACGTCGATGCACTTGACCCACATCTGGTCGCCGACCTTGCAGATCTCGGTGACGCTGCGGATGCGCTGGTCAGCCATCTCGCTGATGTGCACGAGGCCATCCTTGCCCGGCAGGATCTCGACGAAGGCGCCGAATTCCTTGATGCCGGTGACGGTGCCGCGGTAGATCTTCCCGACTTCCGCCTCGGC
>CAINCZ010000066.1 GCA_903847195.1 uncultured Acidobacteriota bacterium
CTCGCACTGGCCGAGCCAATGATGGGGGCGTAGCTCAGGTGGATAGAGCATTTGCCTTCTAAGCAAAGGGTCGCAGGTTCGAGTCCTGCCGCCCCTACCATCAACTTCCAGCGCTCTAGCCATTCCACGGCGCGCAGCCAAGTACGGCCTGAGATTACGATGGCTCCCGTCCCCAGGCTCGCGCAAACAGACAAAAGGCGCTGAGACTGCTCATCAGCGCCTCTTGGTACAGTGTGGATGCGTGATCCACCGCCTGGCCGCTACTTCCCCGGCGGCGGAACGACAATTTTTTTGCTCTCCGGACTCTTCTGCTGCGGCTTGTAGCCGGGTTCCTTCGACGTGCTGGTCACTCTCTGACCGACGGGGCTGGGCTTTTGGGTGTTGGATGCCTTTGGCGGTTGGGCAGGCGTGACCCGCTCAACCACTTTTTTGGGTTTGTCCAGGTTCTTGTTCTTGTCGTCGGCGCGCCCGGCCACACCGCCCAGCAGCGCTCCACCGGCGGCGAGCAGGCAAATGGTAATTCGGATGTTTCGCATATTCTCAACTCTCTTCTGGGCGACGTACAACGCCCCCACCCTGATATTGAGCGGAGGTTAGCACCGGCTGGATTGGGAATCCAACGCAAAAAAACGATTGGTCCGGAGGCCGCAAGGCAGGGATTCGGGGTAGAAGTTGAAGGGGAAACGACGAAAGGGCAGGAGCGGCTCCTGCCCTTTCATTATTCACTAGAACCTTCCGAATACCGCCTCAGCAACCGCCGCTCGAGGCGGAGGACTTAAGCGACAGGAATCCGCTGACGTTCTCCCAGAGCAGCTGCGGGAAGCTCTTGTCGAGATACGAGCGGATGGAAACGTAGCACTCGTCGCAGGTGTTCTTCTCGGTAAACTCGCGCACCATGCGGTCGTGCTCTTCCAGCTTGAACTTCTGAAAGACCATGGAGCAGGGTTGCAGCCAGCCGTCGCTGGTAACCACCAGGAAGCGATGGCCCGCCTTGCAGCCCGGGGCTCCGCCGCGCTCGAAGAATTGGCGCGTGGCCTGTAGCGTGGACGGCGAGTTGACGATCCAGCGGGAGTCGTCTCGGCGGCGCTCGATCTTGTCGAGTTGCGCGTTGAGCGTCTGCAGCAGCTCAGGCGTGGTGAGCGAATAATCGCGGCAACCGGTGCGGCGTGCCGAGTAGGAGCTGTAGCAGATGTTGACGCCCCACTCGCGGGCGTGGTCGGCCAGGCGGTTGATCTCGCCCACGTTGAGGCTGGTGATGCAGGAGTTCAGAACGATGTCGTCGTGCCCGTGGGCGGCCAGCTTCGGGACCAGCTTGCTGAGGTGCTCGTAAATGCCGGGATAGCGGCGGAAGTCATCCATCCGGGAGTCGGGGAAGTCGAGGCTGACCGAGAACTGGTCGATGCCGGCGGCACGCAGTTCGAGGTACTTCTCCTCGGTCATGTGCGTCCAGTTGGAGACGAAGATCGTGTAAGGCACGCCGGCGCCCTGTTTGACGCTGCGTACGATATCGACGACGTCGTTGCGCAGCAGGGGTTCGCCGCCGGAGATCTGCACCACGCAGGGCTTGAGCGCTTCCATGTAGCGGCGGTAATCGGCGGGCTTCAGGTTGCGGGACTCGTCGCGCGGGCCGCCGTGATCGCAATGTTTGCAGTAGCAACTGCAGGCGTCGGTGACCTCAAAGGAGACAACAATGGGGCGGCCGACCGGCCAGTTGGCCGAGCCGCGGCCGATAATTCGGAGCGAGTCCAGAAAGGGTACTTTGCGCATAATTTATGAAGTCTTCGAATTCTATCCGCGTGCCGGCTGCGCGTCCACGACGGCGCCAAACGCCACCTGCCGCGCGTCCTGATTGTAAAAGCCAGTGCGGTTTCAGCCATGTTCTCTGCAGCCTTTGGCAGCTATTGGCGGTTGAAATGCGATGCCATGCATTCAGTGCAGGGGGCGACGGGGCCGGAAATGGGGCGGATTTCGCCGGGGAATCGCCGTGTTTTGGTGACCTAGTGCATGGGAAGACCGGGGCCAATGCGTCTGGTAGTGTAGAGGCGGGCCGCACGGAGCTCCTGCGAAATGGCTGACCGGCAGTACTACCAACGCGTCAATGAAATCCTCGACCAGAGCAGCGGCTCGCTGCCTGAGCCGGAGCCGCCCGGGCCACCGCGCGCCTGGCCGATCCGGCGCTGGTTGCGACGCGGGTTGATCTGGATCGTCGCTGTGGTGTGCCTGGTTTATGTGACGGACTGGGCGCAGGCGCGCTATCGCATGACGACGAACACGGCACTCGGGTCGGTCACCATCGACCGCTACAGCGTGATTCACCAGAAGAACAACCGGATGGAGTTCAACTACCTCGACAGCGAAAAGCGGGCGTGCCTGCGTTCGCTGTTCCCGCACAGCGGGTACGCGCCGTGCTGGTACGCACAGCGGCACACCGAACAACGTATCGACTACTGAATCCGCCTGGTATTCCAACCCCCGCCGGGTGCCCCAGGTTCCGCGCCGTGCTTTTCGGCGCTAACCTGGGAACGCTGATCCCAGCTCCGAGCGATTAATACTCCAGCCCCAGCGCCCGCGTCGTGAAGGCGACGATGGGCGACAGCTTGCGGCACAGCGCGGCATATTCCTTCAGGAAAGAAGGGCTGCACACGAGGTCCTCTGAGATCCGCTCGGAGGCCACGAAATCCTTGCGCTTGATGTCCGCAATGAAAGGATGCTCGGCGTCGAAGCCGCGCGGCGGGCGGGTGAGGCTGTCGCCGGCGAGTTCGAGCTTGGTGCTGATCTTCTTCCATTCGGCAGGCTGGCGCACGATGGCCGCGCGGATCTTGGCCAGCACCGGGTTCTCGGGATGCCAAACGCCGGCGGCGACGAAGCAGCCCTCAGCTTCAAGGTGCAGATAAAAGACGGGGGCGTGGGCGTCCTTGCCGGCCTGGTGAGAGAAGTGAATTCCGACGTGGGTCTTGTAGGGACGCTTGTCGGCGGCAAAGCGCGTGTCGCGATAGATGCGAAACAGCGAGCCGCGCGTAGGGCGCGGGTCGGCCACGAAGTTGGCGCTCAGCTTCGCCAGCGGCTGGGCGAAGGCGGAGATGAAGCGCAGCGCGGGGTCGCGTATCACCGCTTCAAAGCGGCTCTTGTTGCGGTTAAACCACTCACGGTCGTTGTTGCGCTTCAACTGCCGCAGGAACTGAAACAGTTCCGGGGTGAAGTAGCCGGTCTGGGTCATGGCGCTCCTGTCGCGGGGCACTGTGCCGGGCACGGCGCAGCCGCGGCTGCGGTCTATTCGCTCGTCATCAGGAAGAGAGGCTTCATTTCAAAGCTGCCGTAATGCGGACGCAGGCGCTCGGTGTTGTAGTGCTCCTTCACATTCACCAATTTCTTCGAGGCCGTGATGACTTCGATGGGAATGTTGTCGTAGCGTCCGTTCTTGAGCACCACGAGGCGCCCGTGCATGTGGTTGAGCACAAGGTCCAGCGCCAGATTGCCGTACGCCATCGGCACGATGGAGTCAATCGCGTCAGGGTCGCCTCCGCGCACCAGGTAGCCGAGCTTCTGGGTGATGCAGTCGATCGTCTTGCCGTTGTTGTATTTGCCGGACAGTTCCTTGAGCTTGGACGAGACCAGATCGCCGATGCCGCCCAGTTTCTTGTGTCCGAAGGCGTCCTGCGTATGCTCCTGGAAGGTCATCTCGACTTCGTTGAACATCGCCCCTTCCGAGACCAGCACGACGGAGTACCGGCTGGGATTATGGCGACGGTCGGCCACCAGCAGCTCGGTCAGCCGCTCGATGTCGAACTTGTGCTCGGGAATGACACAGCGATTGGCGGCGCCCGCCATGGTAGGCAGCATGCTGGTGAATCCAGCGTAGCGGCCGAAGACCTCGAGTACGAGGAAGCGCTCATGCGAGCCGGCCGACGTGCGCAGCGTATTGGCCAGCTGAATCGTGCGGGTAACGCAGGTGCTGAAGCCGATGCAGTAATCGGTCCCGGGCACATCGTTGTCCATCGTCTTGGGAATGGCAACGACCTTCACACCCTCCTGGCTGAGGCGCACGCCGTAGCTGAGGGTGTCGTCGCCGCCGATGGGGACGAGGTAGTCGATGCCGAGCCAGTCGAGGTTCTTCAGAACCTCGACCGTCAGGTCGTTCCGGGACTCCTGGTAGGTGTCTTTCAGGTGGGAGGGAACGCTGTTGCGCGGGACGCTGCTGGGATTGGTGCGCGAGCTATGCAGAAAGGTTCCGCCGGTGCGGCCGGCGCGATTGACGACCTCTTCTGAAAGTACCTGGTAGTTGTCGCTGTTGTCGTAGTCCTTATCGCGCACGAGTTCGACCAGGCCAGCCCAGCCGCGGCGCAGACCGATCACCTGCCAGCCTTCGCGCAGGGCACGGAAGGTGATGGAGCGGATGGCGGGATTCAGGCCGGGCACATCGCCGCCGCCGGTGAGAATGCCGATTACGCCTCTGCGCTTGGTGACCAGTGTCATCGTAAAGACTCCTGCATAACGCCCAGACCGGAGCGCTGCCGATAGCGGTCCGGGTAGGGAATAGTTGATGTGGCCGCACATCCGGAAGCAGCGCCGGGAGGTTCAGAGTGGGACGGGCTGGCCTTCAAGACGAACGGAAGAAAGATCCAACCAATTCTGATTCGTTTCCGACTGCCGCACGAAGGTGAGCTCGGCGACGTGAACTATGCGCGGGCCGCGGAAGTCGCTCCACCGCTGACGGGCAATCTCGGTACCCCGAAGTGCCCGAGCCTGGTCGGGCAGCTTTGCGATGGTCAGATGCGGCATGTAAGGCCAAGGCTCGTTGGCGCCCAGTGCCCCGCGCGTGAGCTTGTCGTGCAGGTCCCGCAGGCGGAAGGCCCCGTAGGCGACGCGGATGAACACGGTCGGGGTGGTCGGCGCGAAAGTCTCCACGCTCCCCATCAGGATCTCAAACGGGGTAAACTGCCGGCAGACCTCCTCGATTACCTGGGTCGCCTGCTCCTCCGAGCCCAGCAAGAGGCGGGGAGGAAGGACCGTCAGGTGCGCGGGCCAATCCGGGTGCTCGGGATGGATTTCGCGGCGCAGGTCCTCTGCGAAGAGACCCACCGAGTCTCGCACGTAGGCGACCAGCGCATATAGTGCTGCGCTCATATCAGACCCAAATTATAGCCCGTTTACCGACGCGGGTGTCTCGCCAGAATTCCGGCCGTAGCGTGCTGAAAATTGCGCGGTGCCGCCAGACGGGCCGGAGCAATCATCCGCGCGGGCGACGGTGAACTTCACCTGTGCAACGCCAGTCACGGCCGGTCACTGCGAACGGTGAGTGAAGCCCGGGGCCGCGAAGCGCCGCAGCGAATTTTTCGCCATTCGCAGCTTGACTTTGCAAAGTACTCATAGCTAAATAGCTTCCGCCAGACGACCCGGCCAGGAGCCCCGCAATGAATAAAGCTGATCTGATCGACAAGATCGCGGATGCTTCCGAAATCAGCAAAGTTCAGGCTGCCACCGCAATCGAGACGATGGTTGCCGGCATCACCGGCGCCTTGAAGAAGGGTGAGCGCGTCACGCTGGTGGGATTCGGCACCTTTGCCTCGGCCCAGCGCAAGGCGCGCAATGGGCGCAATCCGCAGACCGGAGCGACGATTAAGATCGCGGCCCGCAAAGTCGCCCGCTTTGCGCCCGGGCTGGAATTGAAGAAGGCCCTGAACAAGGGCAGGTAGCCATCGGCCGATCCCCGGGGAATCTTTCCGAGCGAGCAGGCGACCGAACCTGCTTTCTCCAGTAACCCTCTTCCGCTCAGCCGGATGCGGACGGCGCTGCCGGTCGAAATGCGGGACGGGGCACGCCTCCTGCTGCGTGCAGTTGCCGAAAGCACTCTCCATCCTGTAGAATCAATCCTTTCTGGGAGAGGTTCCTTTCAAGCTATGAAGGCAGCGATTCATCCGGCGTATCAGGACGTGCGCGTGCGTTGCGCGTGCGGCAATCTTTTCAACACCAGGTCCACACACCGGACCGATATCATCGTGGAAATTTGCTCCGCCTGCCATCCGTTCTTCACCGGCAAGCAGAAGTTGCTGGATACGGCAGGCCGTATCGAGCGTTTCCGCCGCAAGTACGCGAAGAGCGACGCTGGCAAGGCCGAAGCCGCCAAGAGCGAAGCCGCGAAGGCCGAGCAGTAGATTCCCGGCCGACAACCGCATGGCTGCCAGGCAATCTGCTCAGAGCAGAAGTGTACCTGGGCGGCGGCGGACAAAAGTTTAAGCACGAAAAGGGCGGCAGATCGACTCTGCCGCCCTTTCTGCGTCTTCAGACTGAATAGGTTACGGCTTGCCGGCCGTTTCCGGCTTCGGCCCCGGGAACGAGAACGTCGGGGCAAAATCGACCGGAATATCGGTCTGCTGCTTGAGGGCCTTCTCCAACTCCGGCGGAAGTTTTCCGTACTTCGCCATCCAGGCTTCGGCGCGCCGGCGGTCGCCGGTGGCTTCCTGCTCCAGCAGTTCCCTGGCGAGCGCGGTGATGGCTGCCGGCAGCTTGGCGTAGTCCATGTGATAGCGGCTTGAAGCAGCGTCGCGCACGATGACGCCCTGCTCGGCCAGATAGTTGAACTCCATCATCTCGGCTTTGCCGTGGGCCTCGGCCACACCGAAGCGAATCGAGCGGAAGTTTCCCGCCAGATACGAAGCGAAATAGCCCTCGCGATCCTTGGCGGGCAGGTAGCCGTGATCGAACATCCAGATCAGGGCGAACATGCCGACCACGTCCGCCTTGGCCTCTTCCAGTCCGGAATGAATCGGTCCCATGGCTTCAGGGATCTCCACCTGCTTGCCGTCCACGCGGGCAAACGACGGACCAAGGCCGTGCGAGATTTCGTGCATGAGGGTGTGCGCCATGTAGCCCTCGCCGCTGGCGATGGCTGCCTGGTCGGGGCGCATCATGCGCTTGGCCAGAGGCAGAATGACGTCGTTCACGCGGGCATCCATGAAGTTCTTGAAGAAAATCTTCTTCGTGCCTTTTTCCAGATGGATGCGCGGGTCGTTGGGCAGATTGTCGGCGACGGCCTGGTAGCCGTGGTGCATGTCGCCGGAGCGGAAGGGTGAGTCCATGACCTCCATCGGTGTCAGCAGGCCGCGCTTGGAGGGTCGGTCGGCGGCCGCCAGCGGCAGCGCGTCCTGAATATCGGGCACGTACTGTTGGAAGACGGCCAGCTTCCGGCTCTCGGCTTCGTTGCGGATCAGGATCGCCGTGCCGTAGCTGGTCTTCACGCCGAGCAGGTCGTCGAGGTATGTCTCGTAGGGCGCGAAGATGATGTCGAACTTCGGGTCTTTCAGGTCGAGCCAGATGATGTCGCTGGTGTAGTAGTCGTCGCTGAGCAGCGCGTCGGCGCGCAGGCGCAGGAAGTTGGCAAAGTGCGGGTCGGGGCTGAGCAGGGCAGCCTCGCGCAAGGCCTTGGCGGCGGGGACCAGCCATTGCCGGTACATCACGCGATAGGGAATGCCGTCCAGATCCTGCCCGCGCCGCACGACGACGGTAACGGGGCTGTAGATTTCGCTTTTCTTCTCGGGATGCGCCTTGACGTAGGCCTCAATCTCTTCGCGCTTGATGCCGGCTGGATAGAGCGCGCGTCCCGGCGGCATCGGCTGCGTGCCGATGAAGGGCCGGTTCTCTTCAATCAAATCGTAGCGGCTGCCGTTGAGGTAGAGCAGGCGGCGCAGCTTTTCGTCGCGCGGATGCCTGCTGTTGAGCAACTGCTGGTACAGGCGCAGGCCCTCGGGATCGTTCTGCCGCCAGAAGATGGCCTCCAGGTAGTTGCAGGCTTCCACCAGCTTTTCGAGCATCTGCCGCTCGCGCACCGTGAGCTTCTCGGTCAGCGGCATGTGAACGGGCTTGAACTTGGCCAGATCGGCGTCGAGTGTGGGCGAGACCGTCCAGTGCTGCGACACCGGTCCCTGCACGTTGAGCCGGCCCTCACCGATCGGGCCCTTGCCGTTGAGCGGCGAGCCCTTGGACTTCTGCGCGTCGGCGGAGTTGGCAGCCATGGCAAATACGATGAGCAGCAGAAAGCACGCATTCTTCATCACGGCGGATTTTATCATCGGCGGCGCAATCGGTGTCCGCCCCTGATGCCGGGTGCAGGACAACATTTATTATGGATGCACCCATGGACACCAGGCTGAACCAGAATCTGCTGATCGATGCCGACGATACGCTCTGGCATAACAACGTCTACTTCGAGCGGGCCATCGCCGATTTCATCTCGTATCTGAACCACCACGAATTCACGCCCCGCCAGGTGCGCGAGGTGCTCAACGAAGTCGAACGCGACCGCATCGTTACCCACGGCTACGGCACCCACAGCTTTGGAGCAGCGCTCATTGGGACGTTCGAGCGGCTGGCCGTCGATCCCATCACTCCGGCCGACCATGAGCTGATCAACGGCTTCGTGCACCACATCCTGACGCAGCCGATCGAGCTTTACGACGGAGTGCGCGAGACGCTGGAATATCTGGCGGGACGGCACCGGCTCATCATGGTGACGAAGGGCAACGTCGGCGAGCAGTCGGGCAAGGTGGCGCGCTCCGGGCTGGGGCAGTTCTTCTCCGCCATTGAGATCGTGCCCGAGAAGCACGCAGCCGCCTATGGCACAGTGGTGGCAAAGCACGGGCTCGAGTTGGAGCGCACGTGGATGGTGGGCAACAGTCCGCTGTCGGACATCAATCCGGCGCTCGCCGCCGGGCTGCACGCGGTGTTCATTCCCAACGATATGACGTGGGTGATCGAAAACGGCGAAGTGGTGACGGCGTGCGAGCAGTCGTGTTTGCTGACACTGGAAAGATTCGCCGATTTGCAGCGGCACTTCTGAGAGCTCGCAAGCTCACGCGCAAATCGCGGCCAAAAGGCGCGCACGAGTCTTGCTTATATCCACCCCACCCTTCGCCAAAGGCGGGCGAAAGGGTGGGCCACCCGCCCGCCCGATCCCACCCTGCAAATCGCATAAAGCGAATATCCTTGCGTGGTCCCAAAATGGGAGATGGCGGGGGTACCCCCCTACCCCCTGATGTCGTGTTTTCATTGGGTTAGCGCGATTTGCCGCGTAAATCAAACCGTTTAAAGGGCTTACAGGTCAAAATCTAGAAAATAAAGGACTTGCCTCAGTGGCGGACGGCAGGCTCGGCGGTCCCCGCCATTGGGTGTCGGCTGGACTCCCTCAGGGTGCTCCCAGGCGAACCTCTATTTCTATTCTGGCGCAGGGATGGGGGTGATTGAGACACGAGTCAGGGAACTCGATTTCCTTTGGCAGCAGTGGATTAGCCGGAAAACGACGAACGCCGACTCTTGACAGGGGTTCGGGCAATCGCACCCCTGGACGAAAGCGGGCGCACGGGTGGAGCCCGCAGGACGAGATGAAGCTGCTACTTCTGCGGCGGTGCGGCGGGCGCTTCGACCACGGGCGGCGGAGCCACGGCCGGAATCGTCTGTGCGATGCGTACGTTCTGCTGGAACTGTTCGAGGTCAGTCTGCGCCAACCGGATGGCTGTCGGCTTTTTAGCGATGGTCATCTGGTCGATCTTGTCCTGCAGCTTGAGCAGCGCGTAGAAGAGATTCTCAGGACGCGGCGGGCAGCCCATGACGTAGACGTCGACGGGCACGATGCGGTCCACCCCTTGCAGCGTGGAGTAGGTGTTGAACGGGCCGCCGACGGAGGCGCAGGCGCCCATGGCGATCACCCACTTCGGCTCGGGCATCTGCGCGTAGATGCGCTGGATGACGGGAGCCATCTTGAGGGTGACGGTGCCGGCGACGATCATCAGGTCGCTCTGGCGCGGGCTCGGGCGGAAGACTTCGGCCCCGAAGCGCGCGATGTCGAAGCGCGACGTCGAGGAGGCGATCATCTCAATGGCGCAGCAGGCCAGGCCGAAGGTCATGGGCCAGATGGCGGACTTGCGCGCCCAGTTGAAAACGTAATCCACCGTGGTGGTGATGAAGTTCTTCTCAAACCGATTGTCGATCCAGGACATCGAGACCTCGCAGCCCGCAGCGGCGACTGAAAAAACTGACCGGCGGATAAGCCGGGAATACCCCACTGACTCCGCCCGCGCCTGATCCGGGTTGGCTATTCCGCATGAACGGAAGTCGGCTGAAACCGGGATTGGCGGGGCAACTTGCTTCAGTTTAGGGAGCGGCCGCAGCCGTGTCAATCCGAGCTCCGGCGAAGCGCGGGCGGGCGTTAATCCGCGCGACCGACCCAGGTTAGCGCCGAAAGGCAGGGCGCAGAACCCGGGGCACCCAGATTCATAAGCTCGCAGCCGCGCGCGGCGGCGACACGACGTTGGGCTTGCGCGCCGTCAGCAGCAGGGCGCCCATGCGCTTGCATTCGCGCAGCTCCTCGACGCTCGAGAACCACCGGTCGATGTAAGCATCCGGCGTGGGAGAGAGGTCGGGCACATGGGTCCACGCCACATCTTCAAAGCCTGCCTGCCGCAGCAGGTGGGCGTATTCGGCGGCCGAGCGCACGGCGACCGGAACTTCCAACAAATCCACCCAGCGAAGCGAATAGGGGTTTTCGCGATAGAGGTTGATGAGGATGTAGAGCTCGGCGCGCGGGGCCATGACGCGTGCCAGCTCGGCCAGCACAAGCGGCTGGTCGTGGCAGTAGTAGAAGGCCTCGACGGAGAGCACCTTGTGAAAGTAGTTTTCGTCCCAGGGAATCTCGTGCGCCGAGCCCCAGATGAACAGCGCGTTGTCGGCGTCGCGGGATGACTCGCGCGCTGCGCGGATCATCTCGTCGGAGACGTCGAGCCCGATCACCTGACCGAAGGCGTGCGGGGTGGCCGGGTCGGAGCCCTGCACCAGCGGAGCCATGAGGCGCACGGCCCAGCCGTTGCCGCAGCCGAGGTCGAGCACGCGCTCGCCGGGCTTGAGCCGCATGGCGGCGATGGTCTGCTCGCCGATGCTGGTATGGCTGTGCTCCATGCCGCTGCCACGACCGTCGACCGCCCAGCGATTGAATTCAACGCGCATCGCTTCGTCGAGCGAATCCGGCATCTGATCTCCCAAAAGACTGTGAACGAGAATCGGGAAAAATTCGGGGCCCTGCCTGGCTTGCTGCCCCATTCATTTAATTCTACTGTCCCACGTTCGCCTGCGCGCTGGTTGATCCGCCGACCTGCGGCACTTGCCCGGCGCTGATCTGCCGGAGGTGGGGCACTCCGGTGGAAACAGCGGGCGACCGGGGATTGGGATGAAGCTGGAAACCGCCGGGCTGTTTGGCCACGGAGCGGCCCACGGTGGGCCGCTCCGCAGGACAGCGACTACTCGTCTTCCTCGCGCAGCTTGGCGATGACGTTCAGGTCCTCGAGGGTGGTGGTGTCGCCCTTGATTTCGCCGTTCGTGGCCAGCTCGCGCAGCAGGCGGCGCATGATCTTTCCGCTGCGCGTCTTGGGCAGTGCGTCGGAGAAGCGGATATCGTCGGGGCGCGCCAGAGCACCGATTTCCTTGGTCACCCACTGGCGGAGTTCATCCTTCAACTGCGCCGAGGGCTGATGGCCGCTTTCGAGGGTCACAAAGGCCGAGATCGCCTGGCCTTTCAAATCATCGGGGCGGCCGACCACGGCGGCTTCGGCGACCTTGGGATGTGCCACGAGCGCCGATTCGACTTCCATGGTGCTCAGGCGGTGGCCGCTGACGTTGATCACGTCATCGACGCGACCCATCACCCAGAAGTAGCCGTCGGCGTCGCGGCGGGCGCCATCGCCGGTGAAGTAGATGCCGGGCAGTTCAGAGAAATACTGTTGCACGTAGCGGTCGGGATCGCCCCAGATGGTGCGCAGCATGGATGGCCACGGCTGCTTGATGACCAGATAGCCGCCGGAGCCGGGCGGTACGGGTTCGCCGGTGCGGGTGACGACCTCGGGAACGACGCCGAAGAAGGGCCGGGTGGCCGAGCCTGGCTTGGTGGCAATGGCGCCGGGGATGGGCGTGATCATGATGGCGCCGGTTTCGGTCTGCCACCAGGTATCGACGATGGGGCAGCGGTTGTGGCCGATCGCCTCGCGATACCACATCCACGCCTCGGGATTGATCGGTTCACCGACCGAGCCGAGCAGGCGCAGCGAAGTCAACTTGTGTTTGGCGGGCCACTCGCTTCCCCACTTCATGAAGGCGCGAATGGCGGTGGGAGCGGTGTAGAGGATGTTGACCTGGTGGCGATCGACGATCTGCCAGAAGCGGTCGGGCTCGGGCCAGTTGGGAGCGCCTTCGTACATCAGGCTGGTGGCGCCGTTCTGGAGCGGGCCGTAAACGATGTAACTGTGTCCGGTGACCCAGCCGATGTCGGCGGTGCACCAGTAGACGTCTTCGTCCTTGGCGTCGAAGACGTATTTCTGCGTCAGATAGGTTCCGACCGAATAGCCGCCGGTGGTGTGGACGATGCCCTTCGGCTTGCCGGTGGTGCCGGAGGTGTAAAGGATATAGAGCGGGTCCTCGGCATCCAGCGGCTCGGCCGGACAATCGGCGTCGGCCTTGGCCATCAACTCGTGCCACCAGTGATCGCGGCCAGCGACCATGGGAACCGCGCTGCCGGTACGGCTATAAACGATCACGTTGGCCACGGTGGGGCACTTGGGCAGCGCTTCATCGACGGCGGCCTTGAGTTTGACCTCGCTGCCGCGGCGATAGGAGCCGTCCTGCGTGATGACGAGCACGGCCTGCTGATCGACGATGCGATCGACGAGGGCGTTGGCGGAGAATCCTCCGAAGACGACCGAGTGCACGGCGCCGATGCGGGCGCAGGCGAGCATGGCAATGGGCAGTTCCGGAGTCATGCCCATGTAGATGGTGATGCGCTCGCCCTTCTTCACGCCCAGCGACTTGAGCACATTGGCGAAGCGCTGCACTTCGGTGAGCAGCTGCTGGTAGGTGAGGGTGCGCACCTCGCCGGGCTCGCCCTCCCAGATCAGCGCCGCCTTGTTGCGCCGCCAGGTGGCGATGTGGCGGTCAAGGCAGTTGTATGAGAGATTGAGCTTGCCACCGACGAACCACTTCGCCCACGGAGCCTTCCACTCGAGCACTTTGCTCCACGGCTGGAACCAGTGCAGTTCGCCTGCCACCTTGGCCCAGAACTTCTCCGGCTCGTCGACCGATTCGCGGTACATTGCTTCGTATTCTTCCAGGCTCTTCAGGTGCGCCTGCCGGCGGAACTCGTCGGTGGGTTCAAAGAGGCGCGTCTCGTGCAATACCGAGTCGATGTTGCTTTGCGGCGACTCGTTTTGGGGCGCTGCCTGCGGAACGGCGTTGCGAATTGCCATGCTCTGCCTCGCTCTGCGTAAAATTGTCCGATGCCTGCCGGGGCCGGGTTCGAATGGGGCCGCGTTGAATGCCGACGGCCTGCTCTCCGTCGAGCGACTATGCGCCGGACAGCAGCACCAATGCAGCAGACCGGGTTGCTACCCTTGCGTTCCCTGGAAAAACTGCCGGTTGATGACCCGAAACCTGGAACGCACACCCATCCCCACGATGGCTGTGCCGTTGCCGAAAAGCATCTCCATAGGGCGACCCTGCGGAGAGTTTGCAATATAAGATGCGGAGAACACGAATAAGTCAACAGATTTTCATGCCGGCCGCCGGCTCTTGCCGCCCGCAAGTGGGCGGAAACCGTCACCGAGACCTGGCAGAAGCGCCAGGCGGAAATGGGGCAAGCAACTGGAAATGCACGGGTCATAGTGGGCCAGGCACCGGCCGCGTCGGTTGTACTCGGGTCAGCGCGGCGGTATCATTGAACCGCAATCTTCCAGGACCCTTCCTGTCAGGAGTTTATGAATGCGTACGTCTTTCCTCGAGACGCGTAGTGATCCGAGCGCCGTCAGCTATACCCGTTGCACCATCGACCTGACGAGTGGTGCGAGCCGCATCGACGAGATCGCCTGCCGCAACCTGGAGGATGTGCTGGGCGGCTTCGGCCGCGCCTTCCAGACGCTGGCCGAGCGCAACGTGACGGCTGCCTACTCGCCGGAGAACCCGTTGATCGTGACGACCGGCGTGCTGACGGGCAGCACCGTGATGACGGGGCTGCGGACGTATTTCTGCTCCTACAGTCCGCTGAAGGTTTCGGAAAAGGGGCTGCCTTCGGCCTTCTGGGCGACGAGCAGCGGCAACTTCGGCTCGAAGCTGCGCTGGACGGGTCTGGACGAGCTGGTGCTGGAGGGCCGGGCGAGCGAGCCGGTGTACGTGGTGGTGAAGTTCACCGAGAAGGGTCCCGTGATTGAGATCAAGCCGGCCGGCGATCTGAAGGGGCTGGAATGCCACCAGAAGATCATGAAGCTGCACGCCGAGTATCCGGCGGCGCACTTCGCGGCGATCGGGCCGGGCGGCGAAAACTACGAGAACTGCTACTACGGCGCAGTGGGGCTGAGCACCGACAACCAGATCAAGAGCGGCGACGACAAGTGCCGTTTTGCGGGGCGCGGCGGCATGGGTAGCGTGATGGGCTACAAGAACGTGCTGGCCATCGTGGCGGATTGCCCTGACCGGCTCGGCAAGCTTACGCCGCTGGTGCGCGACATCAATAAGGAAGTGGCAACCGGTCCCGGATCGCGCAAGCTGCGCGAAAAGGACAAGGGCGGGCTGGGCGGCACCTGGGCGAACTACGACATGCTGGAGAAGTACTACTTCGTCCCGCAGAACAACTTCCGTCCCAAGGGCGACGACAAGGCCAAGCTGATGTTCCGTGACGCGGTGGAGCCGCAGTACGTGATCAAGGCGGAGTCGTGTTACCGCTGCGGCATCAACTGCCACAAAAACGTGTATGACAAGAATCCGGACGGCACGCGGGGCCGCTTCCGCGCGAAGTTCGATTACGAGCCGGTGAACCTGCTGTCGACCAACATCGGCATCCACGATCCCGACAAGAACGCCGACCTGATCATCGCCGTCGATAGCCTGGGCATGGACAACATCTCGCTCGGCACGACGATTTCGTACGTGATGGATTACAACGAGCGGCATCCGGAGAAGCCGATTTTCAACGGCGCCCGGTTTGGCGATTTCGAAAAGACCCTGGAGTTGATCGAGGCGGTCGGCCACGGGCAGTGTCCGGGCATCGGACACGGCGTGCGGCGGCTGGCGGAGAAGCTGGGCGAGACCGGTTACGCCATGCACTCGAAGAGCGTGGAGTATCCGGCGTATCAGCCCGACACCAATCCGGGGTATCCGTGGGCGATCGCCGGCGGGCATATGACGATGGCGACGCACCTCAGCTATGCGCTGGAGCGCGACAGTTCGCTCGAATACTGGGTGAAGGCGATTACCGAGCGGTGCCTGCTGTGGGTGCGCGACGATCTGGTGGGCCTGTGCAAGTTCTCGTTCATCAGCGCCGACAACATTGCGGCGGCGATCAAGGAAGAGATCGGGCTGGAAGTGACCGGGCCGGAAGTGCTGGCGGCCACGCGGCGGGCCTTTATCCGCGCCCTGTGGCTGGAGCGCCGCCAGGGATTTGAGCATGCGGAATACACGCTGCCCGCCGAGGTCTTTGACCGGCCCAACGAGAAGCTGGGACTGCCGGCGTTTGTCACGCGTGAGTTCTTCGCGCAGTTGAGCGAGCGCGTGTGGGCGGTGTTCGACAAAGAAATCGCACAGATTACGCCCCAGCAAGCGCAAATGCGGCGCTCGCTGGGGACCCCGGAAGCATGACGCGCATCCGTTTCCACGCGCTGTTTGCCGAGCGCATCGGCGGCGTCAACACGGCTGAGGTGGAGGCCGGGGATGTGGTCGGCGCGCTGCACGCCTTGACTGACCGGTATCCTGACCTGGCGCGTCTGGTGTGGCTGGGCGAAGGCGTGGTGAATCCGGTGATGGCGATCTTCGTCAACGACCGGCAGGTGCGCGGCGAGGAGCTGAGCGCGCCGTTGCAGCCGGGCGATCAGATTGAGATCATTCCGGCGATTTCGGGCGGGTAGCTTTCCCGTCGGGAAGGCACGCTTACCGGCATCATGAGTGTAATTGTATGGTCCGCCGTCTGACTGCAAGGGGAAAATGGTTGGGCGAGAGTACAGTCTGCGCAAATGTATCCGGCCTCTGAGTGGAGACGCATCTCCTGGGCCATGATGATGATCCGCGCGTGCCGGTCCGTTGTAACGCC
>CAINCZ010000067.1 GCA_903847195.1 uncultured Acidobacteriota bacterium
AAATGGCTGCCCGGCATGGATTCGAACCATGAAAAACGGCTCCAAAGGCCGCTGTGTTACCATTACACCACCGGGCAGTCCGAAAATCGTGACTCGTGATTCGTAACTCGTGATCCGTCATCCGAATCACAAACCACGAGTTACGAATTACGAGTCACGAACAACGACTCACTGCGCATACGCCTGCGCCACCGTCATCCACATCTTCTGGCCGAACTTCGCGCGGGCGGCGGCCATGGCGCGCTCGGCGCTGGCGCGATCCATCGCGACGCCGAACACCGTCGCGCCGCTGCCGCTCATCATCGCGGCCACACATCCATTGTGCGCGAGCGATTCCTTAATCATCCCCAGCAACGGGAACTTGGGCAACGCAGGGCCTTCGAGCGTGTTGACCATCGCGCGCGCCGCTGCCGGCAGATCACCTGCCGTCAGCGAATCGACGATGACCTTAACGGCCCCGGCGCGACCCGTCAAGAAGGGCCTGACCTGTTCGTAGGCCCACTTGGTGGAGATGCCAAAGCCGGGATTGATGAGGACGAAGTGGGCGGCGCGCAGCGTCCGAGCCGCGGCGTCGGAGACGGGCTCAACGAGTTCGCCCCGGCCATGGCAGTAGGACGGCTTCGGGTCCAGGAAGAGGGCGCAGTCGGAGCCCAGCGTGGCGGCCAGGGGCAGAAGTTGCTCCCGCGGGAGACCGAGCCGCCAGACCTGGTTCAAGCCGTTGAGGGCGACAGCGCCGTTGCCGCTGCCACCGCCCATGCCGGCGGCGATGGGCAGGCGCTTGCGCAGTTTAATATGCGCGCCGAAGGTGACATCGGCGTGGCGGCGGAGCAGTTCGGCGGCGCGGATGACAAGGTTGCTGGAATCGGTGGGAAGATCGGGCACATCGCACTCCATCGTCACGCCGTGGCCGGCTTCCCGGGGCTCGAAGACCATTTCATCGCACACGTCCAGCGGCACCATGAGGCTTTCCAGTTCGTGAAAACCGTCCCGCCGCTTGCGGATGATATCCAGCCCGAAATTGATCTTGCCCGGGGAACGCAGAATCAGCGCAGTCGTCATTCGCGATTTGTTGTCGCGGAAAGCGCCGCGGCAATCAAGCGCAAAGCGAAGAGCGCGATGTTTCTGTGCCCAGGTTATGCGAAGGCTCGATGGCTGATCTGCGCCAGCGTGGGACGCTCCATCCGCAGATAATCATCCCATGCGATTTTGACGGACGCGGTGTGCGTGCCGGCCTGCATGACGATCTCGTCGTCTTCCTCCAGCAGGTCGTCGGCATAGAGGGGCAACGTGTAGAAGCTGCCCAACGGCGGCATCGCGCCGACTTCGCAGTCAGGGAACAGGTCTTTGAATTCCGTCTCGGTCGCGAGCTTGCAGGGTTTGCCCACGACCTTGTCAAAGGCCGCAACGTCCACGTGGGCCACGGCGGGCAGCACCGCCATGAAGAACTGGCTGCCGGAATGCAGGACAACGACCTTGGCCTGCATCTTTCCGGGGATGTGTTCGGCCTGGGCGACTCGCTGGGCCGTGAAAGCGCACGCATGCTGGAGGACTTCGTAGCGGACGCCTTGTTGTTTCAGGTACTGCTCGATTCGTTCGAGGCATGTCATAACATTTCCTCCTTCGTACTCGATGCTTTGGCTATTATACCTCGCATGGCAGCTGAAAGCAATTCGTGGCAATTGACTCACTAGCCAACGGTGGTGGGCGGTGAAAAAGCCGCGCCGGCCAAGCCCCGAAATGACAGCCCTTCAAGAACGATCACGGTCAGATGGCGTGAAAGCCATCTGGATTCCACCGGACTCGCCAGAGGATCTGGCACGGACTTGGAACGGATATTTCGCTCGCTTCGTAGCCGCCGACGT
>CAINCZ010000068.1 GCA_903847195.1 uncultured Acidobacteriota bacterium
CAACTCAACTGTGCGCTACCAGTACCTTCTCAGCTTTCTGCGCACTTGCTATGTCGAAGCGAAGTATCTATTGCCGAAGGTAATCCCATGAACCCCGAACAAGCCCTACAAATAATCGAACAGGTGCGCCAGCGCACCCAACTGGCGGGCGCCGATCACGACGCGCTGCGCCAAGCGGTTCAGACGCTTCAAGGCGTCGTGGCGCAATCTCAGGAGCTGCAAAAACAGGTGGTTGAACTGGCGGCCAAGCTGGCGAAGGCCACAGTTCCGGCGGCGACTTCATGACCTTCCGCTCCCATCGCGGTGACGTGACGCTGGTGCTCCTGCTGGTGCTGGGCGGGGCGGCGCTCTTGGGCTTCACGAAGCCGTGGAAGCTCTTCACCTCGAAGCCGCCCATCGCGCAGCTCCAGAAGGCTCAGGCGGACTTGGACGCCGCGAACGCGAAGGCCGCTGCCGCCGAAAAGGCGCTGGCTGACGCCAAGGCCGCCGACGAGAAGGCCAAGCAGGATCAGCTTACCTACGCGCAGCAGATGGTGCATGGGACGGCAGCGGCGCTCTCAACCGCCCCGCAGTCGCCCGAGGTGCAGGTGGCGCAGTCGCTCACGGCGCGGAGCGAGACGGCGCTCGCGGCTGCCATCGGCAAGCTCCCGCCCGAGTTGGCGGGCCAGATCGAGCAGGCCGTCTCGACCGCCCTTGCCGCCAAGGATCACGAAATCGCCACCCTGAACGCGACCCTCGCCCAGCGCGACGCCGACCTTGCCACCGCCAACAAGGACCGCGAGCAGTTGAAGGCGCAGATTCCCTTACTGACCAGTAAAGTCGAGGCTGCTAACAAGGCCGTGGAAACAGCGCAGGTCGTTGTTTCCACCAAGCAGGAGCAGGTCAATGCCTACGCAGCCAAGGCAGCAGCGGCGGACCAAGCGACCTTTGGCTGGCAGGGGCTTTACAATGGCATCAAAAGCACTTTGGTTTGGTGCGTCGGAATACTGTGCTTTGCTGCGGTGGCCTACCTCGGCATTCATTTCGTGCTGCCCTCGCTGGCGCAGGAATACCCGCAGGCCGCACGCCTCCAGGCCGTTTACCGCACCATCACCTCTCTGGCTTCCGCCCACACGATAACCACAACCCCGCCCAAACCATGATCCACTACCTCGTCATCATCGTCATCTCGCTCGTCATTGGCTTTGTCGCCGGCCTGCTGGTCGGACGCAAGAATCCCGCCGTGGCCAACACCGCCGAAAGCCTCGCGCAAGGGGCCGAAAAGCTGGCCGCACAGGGCGCAAAAAAGCTCTAGGGTACGCACCCTATTTTTGTCAGCAAAAACAACTCGCCATGCCCTACCGCCTACTCATAGCAGATCCGACCGTGAAAGCCCATTACGGCGGGTTGCGATGGATTTTTGCAGGGCTGGGAACGGCAGTGGTGGGAGACATCTCAGCGGTCATCCCGTGGTTGCAGGCGGCGAGTCTGGTGGCGGGCACGGCGGCCTCGATTTATGGCTTGTGGATCATGCGGCAGCACCGCAAGGCAGAGCTGGCAAGGCAGTCCACGCCACCGGTTCCGGGGCCATAGCCTTTGCGCCCTGCGCCGCATGGCGGAACGGTCCGCAAATGGACCGATAAACGGTCTGGTTTAGGGACCAGACCGCAGGACGTTAAGTGCCTTTCGTGGCACCTTGGGCCACAAATAGGCCCCTAAGGTATCTTTTCTGGCACTTTACGCTTGGGCCGGTAGAATGCCGTGTCCTGCAAGTGGCCGCCCTTGGTGGCGTCCACCGCGATCTTCTTCTCGAAGTTGCCCCACTCCACCTCGCGGGTGCAGCGCATCCTAGCGGCGCTGTCCTGCCAGCCGGTGCGGGCGCACAAATCGGGTACGGTGAACCAGCCTTCCTTGCGCAGTTGGTCTGCGACTTCTTGAAGCGCCTTCTGCTCGTCGGCCCACTTGTGCCAGTCCAG
>CAINCZ010000069.1 GCA_903847195.1 uncultured Acidobacteriota bacterium
GTAAGCGTCAGAGCAACCCATCTTTCGTCGCGACGGCGTTGGTGATGCAGTAGAAGGGTGGACGAACAAGCGCAGGTGGCAGGAGTTCAGCGACGCCGGAGTCGCGCCGAGGCCGGGCAGTTGGTGGCCGAATACGAAGCCAGCGGGCTGAGCTGCGTTGAGTTCTGCCGGAAGCAGGGGCTGAGTTTGGCCACGTTGGCCCGCTATCGGAAGCGGCCGGCGCAAGACAGTCCGGCGCCGGGGAACCGCTGGGTGGCGGTGGAATTGTCCGCCGGCCGCCCGGCGCTGTGGGGCGGAGCGAACAGCGGTCTGGCGGTGGCACTTCCGGGCGGCCTTCGAATCGAAGTGGGGCGCGGGTTTGACGCCTCCACGTTGGCGCAGTTGCTGAGCGTGCTGGAGCGCTAGCGTGTTCGGCTGGGGGCCGGCGACGCGGATCTATCTGGCGGCGGGGGCCACGGACATGCGCAAGGGGTTCGAAGGCCTCTACGGCCTGGCGCGCGACCGCTTGCTGTGCGAGCCGCTGAGCGGGCATGTGTTCCTGTTCGCCAACGCACAACGCAATCGCCTGAAACTGCTGTTCTGGGACGGGAGCGGGCTGTGGGTCTGCGCCAAGCGTCTGGAGAAGGGACGGTTCTGTTGGCCGGAGGCCGCCAGCGGGCAGTCGAGGGTGGTACTCAGCCACGAGGAACTGGCGTTACTGCTGGGGGGCATCGATCTCGCGGAGACCCGGCGCCGGCGATGGTACCGGAAGACAACTCAAGACCAACAGATACTCGGATAAGTAGCTCTGAAAATACTTGTAAGTGATCGCAGGTCGGGTTATATTATTAGTTACTCGCCGTGAACGCCACCTCATCCACTCCCGAGAGATCCGAAGCCGATGAGAACGTCGCGTTGAAGCTGGAACTGGCATGGGCACACCTGAAGATCCAGGCGCTGGAAGCGCAGTTGCGGCTGCAGCGGATCAAGAAGTACGGACCGGGTAGCGAGAAGCTCTCCGATGCGCAACTCAACCTGCTGGAACTCGAACCGGGAGTGAGCAACGTCGAAGTCCAGGCGGAAAGCGAACGCGAGCCACTGCCGGCGGCCGCGAAGAGCCGGAATCGCCGCCAACACCCCGGCCGGCAAAAACTGTCCGCCGACTTGCCCCGTGTGGAGCGCGTGATTGCCTGCGCGCCGGAGCAGTGCATGTGCAAGGCCTGCGGACAGCCCACGGCGGTGATCGGCTACGACGTCAGCGAGCAGTTGGATGTCGAGCCCGCCCAGTACTTCGTGGTGGTGACCAAGCGCGAAAAGCGCGCCTGCAAGCATTGCGAGGAAAGCGGCGTGGCCGCGGCCCCGGCTCCGGCACGGATCGTCGAAAAGGGCTTGGTCAGCGACCGGGTAGTGATCGATACGGTGGTCTCCAAATACAGCGATCACCTGCCGCTGTACCGCCAGAGCGTGATTCTGGAACGGGAGGCGGGCGTCGAGATCAGCCGGGCGACGATGGACGGATGGGTGATGCGGGTGGGCGAGTTACTTATTCCCATCGCCGAAGCGATGCGCCGCGAGTTACTCGGCGGTAGTTACATTCAGGCAGATGAAACGACGGTAGACGTGCAGATGCACGATGGGAGAGGGCAGAACCATCAGGCCTATCTCTGGCAGTACGGCCGGCCGGGAGGCGGCGTAGTGTTCGACTTCCGTCTGGGTCGGGGGCGCGACGGGCCCAAGAAATTCCTGGGACAGTTCGAAGGCATCTTGCAGACCGACGGCTATATCGCCTACGATGGCGTGGGCGGGCCGACAATGGTGCATGCCGCCTGCTGGGCGCACGCGCGGAGAAAGTTCTTCGAGGCGGCTCAGCTCAACCCCAGCGACGTGGCCGCCACGCGCATGGTGGCGCGGATCGACGATCTGTTCGGGATCGACGCGCAAGCGCGCGAACAGAACCTCGATCACGCCGCGCGCCATGCGTTGCGGTTGGAGCGGGCCAAGCCATTGCTGGAGGTAATCCGCGTGGATGTCAAGGCAGCCCGCGACGCTTCCTTGCCTGCCAGCGCGTTGGGCAAGGCGGCGAATTACACCCTCTCGCTCTGGGGGAAGCTCACGCGCGTCCTGGAGCATCCCGAGTTGGAGCTGAGCAACAACCTGGCGGAGAACTCGATGCGCCCGGTGGCTTTGGGCAGGAAGAACTGGATCCACATAGGGAGTCAGCAGGCCGGACCGAAAGTGGCGGCCATTCTTTCCATTGTGGAAACCTGCCGTCGGCTGAAGATCCCGATCCGGGAATACTTGGCCGGCGTTCTGCCCGGCCTCGCTGACGTCTCGATTCGGCGGCTCGCAGAACTCACACCCTCAGCTTGGGCGGCCCAGAGCCGATAGCCGCCCTGTCAACCCTGTGGTTCCTCTGACGCTTAC
>CAINCZ010000070.1 GCA_903847195.1 uncultured Acidobacteriota bacterium
CACGCCGACGGGACAACTGTGGGAGCGGCCTTGGCCGCGATAGCCGCTGTTGTCTCGCACCTGAAGGCGCTCCTACCAGGGTCGCTACGGAATCCGGGTTTCAACACGCATTGCCCGGCGGGTCGTCGTTCTCGCGGCTGGCGATCTGGCGCACGGTGTAACGCGGCAGGGCATCCACCTGTTGCAGGATGCGGAACACGTATTCGCCCAGCACCGCGAAGGCGAAGAAGTTGAATCCGGAGAGAATGACCAGCAGCAGCACCAGGGTGGTCCAGCCGGGCACCGTGATGCCGCCGGCGAGATAGCGCACCAGGAAGAAGCTGGCCACCAGAGCGCTGCCGAGAATGCCGATGAGACCGGCGAAGGCGAGGAGGCGCAGGGGCAGCATCGAGTAGCCCACCAGGTTGCTCAGGGTGTGCGAGAACAGGCGCCCCAGGGTGTAACTGCTGCGCCCTTCCTTGCGCGGGTCGTGGCGCAGGGTCACGTTGCCGATGCGGCGCGTCACCGTGCTGAGCATGGGGCCGAAGGAGGGCGCGAAGGTGCGCAGCCCGAGTACCGCATCCACCACCGTGCGGCGCATGCAGCGGAAGGCCGTGAAGCGGAGATTGCGCTCCTTGTTCAGCAGGATGCAGTTCAGTTCATGCATCAGTTGGCTGCCAAGGCGGCGGAACAGGGTGTGACGCATTTCCGCGGGCACGCCCAGGATCACGTCCAGCTCCGGCGTCAGGGCGGCGACCAGCCTGGGGATTTCCTCCGGTGGATGTTGCAGATCGTCGTCCAGGGTGATGACGAACCTGCCGCGCGCATGGGCAAGGCCGCATAGGGTCGCGTTGCCTTGCCCGGAATTGCGCATCAGCTGGATGGCGCGCACATGGCCATCCACCGCCGCGATGCCCTGCAATACCTCCCAGGCATCGTCCGGCCCGCAGTCCTCGACCAGCACGATCTCGTAGGGGCGCCCCATGCTGCTCATGGCGCTGCTCAGGCGACGGTGCAGTTCGGGCAGCATCTTCGCCGAGTTGTAGACCGGGATCACGACGCTGAAATGGATGTCTGCGCCGGGCGGTGTCGTCATCGTCATGCCGCCACCCCCTCTTCGATCTCGATCGCCAGTGCCTCATTGATGGCGCGGGTCAGCCTGTCGTAGTCGGCCGCGTCGCGGCAATCGAACAGCACGTAGCCGATGAGATTGCCATTGTGTTCGAATGGGGTGACCTGCTCCCCCGGCCACAGGGCAAGGTGGAAATCGAAGACTTCGGGCACGGCGCGCCGCAGTTCATCCGCGTCGGCGATGGATTTGAGCAGGCCGCCGCGGCGGCTGCCGAACACGCAAGAACCCGCACCCCGCTGAATGGCCATGGCGGCGAACAGCGGCAGCGGATCGCCAGCGGCAATGCGCAGGGCCAGTTCTTCCACGTCCACGCCCGTGGCGCGTTCGATCACGGCCGGGATGCCATTGCCGCCATTACGCGGGCTCATCTCCAGGATGACGACCCGCTGCGGCGAGACCATGACATCGAAGTTCAACGGCCCATCACCATAGCCCAGTGCCGCGCAGGTCTGATCCAGTGCCGCACGCACCCTTTCCTGGTCTTCCGGAGAAAGATTGCTCGGCAGGTTGTGGCCGGTGACCACCAGCCCGCTCAAATGCTTGTGGGTGATGGCGAGGAAAGCGACCCGGCCCTGGGAAAGAAACGCATCGCCGCCCACTTCGACGGCGTCGATGAATTCTTCCACGCAGACCACGCTTGAGCGGGAAAACTGAAGTGCATGAGCGAAGGCACGCCGGGCCTCGGCTTCATTCCACGCGTGCAAAACCGTCATGCCGCGCGAGCCCGAGGCATCCACCGGCTTGAAGATGACGGGCGCCTGCAAGCGCGCAAACCCTGCGGCAACCTGCGCGTAGTCTCGGGCGACGACGAAACGGGGGTGGTCGAGCCCCGCTTCTTCCAGAAATGCGCGGAAGCGTCCCTTGTCCGCCATGATCTGCGCCACCTTCAGCCTGGCACCGTGCAGCCCGAGGCGTGCGGCGACCGCGGCCACGGTCGGTACGGCGACATCGGAACTGAAGGTGCAGATGCCGTCGATTTTGAGATCACGCGCGGCCTGGTAGACGCACTCCACATCCGCGGTGCTGCAGTTGACGCTCTGC
Organism: uncultured Acidobacteriota bacterium; assembly: GCA_903847195.1. Next base: position 2,153 of record CAINCZ010000070.1, read on the forward strand.
TGGGAATGACGGTGGCCGACATTGTCCGGCAGATAATCCACCGTGGTGACCCGGTAGCCGAGTACCACCG
>CAINCZ010000071.1 GCA_903847195.1 uncultured Acidobacteriota bacterium
CGTGTCAAATCGCAGCTTGGAGCCCTCATAGAAGCCCCTCAGGACCAAAACCTTGCCTTCGTATTGGGCGCGGATGCCTCCCTCGATATCCTTGCGGTCGGCGCGGGCCAGAACAAGTGCGAGAAGCAATAAGAGAGATGATGCGAGCAGTTTCGCTTTGATGGTCATGGCGGCTATGAGCGCCAATGGTAACTCGGGACAAAACCTGCAACAACAACAAAGAAGGCCCCGCCTTATGAGCGGAGCCAGTGAACTTTGCGCCAAACCGCAGCGGCTAACGTTTCTGCAACTGCGCCTGCGTAGTGGCCTGGGGCATGATCGGTTGCGTGCTGGCGCTGGCGGGCGGCGGCGTGGATTGTACCTGCTGCATCTGCTGCAATGCCGTTTGCAGGGCCAGTTGACCGCCCTGAAGCATCTGCTGCATCTGTTGCAGGTGCTGGAGCTGCGCCTGTTGCAGGGCCTGCTGGGCAGCCTGCAGCGCGCGTTGCGCTTCGTCGCGGCGCTGCTGCGCCTGCTGCGCGGCCTGTAGCGCCTGCTGCTGCGCCTGCTGCGCCGACTCCACCTTTTGCTGCAAGTTACTCTGCGCGGCCTGCGCCTGTTCGAGGGCTTGCAGCGCCTGGTCTACGGTCGCGAGCGATTTATCCGCTGCTGGAGCCTGCTTCTGCTGGGCATGGGCCGGTCCCACAGCGGCCAGAATGCATATTAAAGCGGTGATAGTAAGGAACCGTCTCATCCGAGCCTCCAATCCGTTCGCTGCGGCTCGTCGCCGGGCGAACCTACCTTCTGCGGGTACATGGAAGAATCCCCGCATTGGAACTGGTGCCATTTCACATGGTCGCAAGGAGAAATACAACGAGAGATGTGACTAAAGTAACCAAGAGCATTAACGCCTTTCCAGGCAACTGACACCGAGGGACCCCTTCGGGACGGACGGAACAAGGCTGGGCCGTCGAAAAAGCGACGACCCCACGTTCGCCAGAGCGGCAAACGTGGGGTTGCAGGATCAGCCTGTCGAGGCGGCGCCTTGCTAGTTCGCGGGTGCAGCCGAAGGGGTCACCATCGACTCCCAGCGCACGCGGCCGACAGCGCTGGCAGGCTTGTTGATGCCAAGCAGTGAACTGAGCGTCACGACAAGGTCGGTCGGCTCCGCTGGTTGGCGATATACACCGGGTTTGAACTGCGGCCCGTAAAACGCCAGCGGCACGTGGGAGTCGTAGGAAAAGGGCATTCCGTGCCCGGTGCCGGAGTTGTAGGCAATCAGAAACGGTTTGGAAAAGGCGAATACAAACCAGGACGGCAGCGGCGAGTAGCTGTTGCGCAGTTTTTCGGCGAAGACGTAGTTCGGGATGTTGCCGGCGGCCAGTTGCACGCGGGTGGCGAAGCCAAGGGCGCCATTGCGGACCAGCGCTTCGCCGACCATGCTCTCGGCGTCGGACTCTTTGACGCCTGCCTTGGTGAAGGCCTCGGCGTTAAGAAAGAAGCGCGGATAGTCACTGCGCAAAATGTAGGGCACGATCTCGGGCTTTGCATTGGCGGGGCCCGGCTTGGCCAGGCGGGAGGAAATCTCGGTATTGATGAGCTGCTGCAGTTCGCGTCCATTGAAGTTGCGGGCCGGGATGCGAAGCTTGCCGGCATATTCGGGCAGCGGGGCAACACCGTGGTCGGCGGTGAGGGCGACGACAAAATTACCGGCGCCGAAGCGCTCGTTGAGATAGACAAAGAAGGCGCTGAGTTGACGATCGAGAGCGGTCATCATCTCGCGCTCTTCGACGGAGTCGGGGCCAAACCTATGGCCCAAAATGTCATGCGATGAGAGGCTGACGCTGAGCAGGTCGGTAACCGGGCCACTGCCGAGTTGCTCATTTTCGATCAAGGCGCGGGCGAAGTCGAAGGTGTAGTCGTTGGCAAAGGGAGTAGGCCCCACCACGTTATAGAAGGGAGCGGGCTTACCTTTGCCTGTATCCGGGGCGGTGGAGAGCAGCAATTTGCCGGCAGCGTCCTTCCACTCGCGATTGAGATACCTGGCCGTGTTGCCGGCCTGATTGAAGCTGACGACCCAGGCCGGGGCCTGCTGCATGTAATAGCTGGAGGTGATCCATGCACCGCTGGCGGTGTCGACCCAATAGGCGGCGTTGGCGGAGTGGCCGACCGGCAGAATGGCGGCGCGGTCCTTGAGGGCGATGCCGAAAACGCGCGCGCGCCCGCCGGTGGCAAGCTTCAGTTCGTCGCCCAGCGCACTCGTCAACAGTTTGCGCGGCGAGGCAGAGGAGCCGGCAACGGTGGCGCCCAGATTCGTGGTGGCCTCGTCTTCAACGCTGGTCACCACGCGCCCTCGCGCGGGGTCGAACCACTCATTGGCCATGATGCCGTGCCCTAGCGTGTAGGTGCCGGTGCCGATTGTAGCGTGGCCGGGAGCGGTCTCGGTGTTGGCGTATTCGTAGTGGCAGTTCGGATACCACGCGCCGCGGTCGAGCAGCACACGAAATCCGGAAGGACCAAATCCGTTATAGAAGCGCTCGAGCATGTCCGCGCGCAGCTGGTCGATCACGAGGATCACGACGATGCGGGGTTTGGCATCGTAGGCACTGGCAAAACCGGGCGAGGCCGATCCGAGAACCAGCAGAACAATGAGCAGGACGGCAACGATTCTGGCAGATTTCATCTTGCGTTCCGTGTCCCTTCGGCAAGTTGTTTTGCAACCTGCGGAGCCAAGCAATTCAGTGTACCTGCCAGCTTAGGTTCTCGCGACGCAGGCGGTCAAATGAACGGCTGCTGAAAAAGGCGGCGGCAACGGAACAGAGCGCCGGCACGTGAGCTACTCCTTCACCGCGATTCCCAACGCTTTCATCTTGCGGTAAAGGTGACTGCGCTCCAGCCCCAACACTTCAGCGGCACGGCTGACGTTTCCGTGGTTCTCGTCGAGCTTCTTCAAAATGTAATCGCGCTCGTAGGCAGCCCGGGCCTGACTGAGGCTGCTGAAGTGTGCGCCCCGGCGGCCTCCATCGCGATGAATGAGCGGCGGGAGATGCTTGCGCTCGATGCGGGCGACGGCCGGGTTCATGATGACCACGCGCTCGATCACGTTGCGCAACTCGCGCACATTGCCGGGCCACGAATAGCGCATCAGGGCATCAACTGCGTCGTCGACAATCTCCTTGCCACGACGGCTGTATGCAGCGGCGAATTCGCGCAGGAAGTGGCGCGCAAGCTGCGGAATGTCTTCGCGCCGTTCGCGGAGCGGCGGCACGTGAAAAGGAACGACATTGAGACGGTAGAAAAGATCTTCACGGAAATTGCCGGTGGAGATTTCCTCTTCGAGATTCTTGTTGGTCGAGGCAATCACGCGCACGTCAACGCTGATCAACTCCTCGCTGCCCAAGGGCGCGAAGCGCTGCTCGTCGAGCGTGCGCAGGACCTTCGCCTGGGTCTTAAGGCTCATATCTCCGATTTCGTCGAGAAACAGCGTCCCGCCATCGGCTTTCTGAAAACGTCCCTCTTTGTCGGCAGTGGCCCCAGGAAAGGCTCCTTTGAGGTGCCCGAAAAGCTCGGTCTCGATCAAGTCTTCAGGGATGGCAGCGCAGTTGACCTCGACAAACGTTGCGTCCTTGCGCAGGCTCTGCGCGTGGATGGCGCGGGCGACGAGTTCTTTGCCCGTACCCGACTCCCCGTAAATCAGAACGCGGCCGTTCGTGGGCGCCATAAGCGCGATCTGCTGGCGCAGCGCCTTGACCGGCACGCTGTCACCGACGATCTGCCCGCGGGCTAACAGTTGGCGCTTGAGATCGCGATTCTCATCCCGCAACTTCTTGGCTTCGGCGGCATTCTTGACGAGTATCAGAATCTTTTCCAGCGAAAGAGGCTTTTCGAGGAAGTCAAAGGCGCCGAGCTTGGTCGCGCGCACAGCCACCTCGATGTTGCCATGGCCGCTGATCATGATTACTTCCGGCGGATTGCCGAGTTCGCGGATCTTCTCGAGCGTCTCCAACCCATCGATGCCAGGCAGCCACACGTCGAGCAGGACCACATCAAAACCGTGCTGGCCGAGGCAGTCGAGACCTACTTCACCGCTCTCGGCAACGGCAACTGAATAGCCTTCGTCTTCGAGTGCGCCCTGGAGCGACTCGCGGATACTGCTCTCGTCATCAATAATGAGGATGTTATGCATGGGTTTTACTAGCGACCGATCCGTCCGATACCATCTCACCATTCTGCACAGCGGAATCCTCAAGCGGCAATTCGATCACGAAGCGGGCGCCGATGGGAAGATTTTCCTCCACGCGAATCGTCCCCTGGTGATCCTCAACAATCCGGCTGACGATGGCAAGACCGAGACCTGTACCGCGCTTCTTCGTAGAAAAGTATGGCAGAAAGAGCTTCTCTTTCGTCTCGGGAGAAACGCCGTGGCCGGTGTCAGCGACGGCGATCTCGACCATATCCTTGCCCGAGACCAGCGCCGTGCTGATCTGCACCTCGCGCAGGAGCGCATCCTGCATGGCCTCGACCGCATTGTCGACCAGGTTTGCAATGGCGCGCTGCATTGCCTGGGGATCGGCCTGCACGCGCGGTAACCCGGGCGCAAGGTCCGTCTCCAGTTTTACGTTATCGAGCCGACCGCCGAACAACGCGAGCGCGGCCTGCACAATCGTGTTGATGTCGGACGGCGCAGTCCGCGAGGTCGGGAAGCGCGCCAGTGTCGAGAACTCATCGACCAGTGTGCGAACGGTCTCCACGGCGTTGCGGATCGCCTCGGCACAGGAGCGAATTACGTTGAGCGACTGCGCATCAGGGGTGGCGCCGCGCTCGAGATGCCGGCGGATGCGCTCGGCTGAGAGCGCGATGGGCGTGAGCGGATTCTTGATTTCGTGCGCTACCCGGCGCGCAACTTCGCGCCAGGCCGCTTGCTTTTGCGCCTTCAGCAGATCGGAGAGATCCTCGAAAACGAGAACATAGCCGAGCCTCTGGCGGTCTACATGGAGAGGCGAGACAGTAACCGCGAGGTTCAGGGTCTGGCGATCCCAAACGATTTCCATAGGATACGTCAGCGTACCCATGCGGTCGGACTGGCGGAGCATGGGCCTGACGTCTTCCAGTATCTCAGCAGGAAAAGCATCTTCCAGGCTCGTGCCGATGGCAAACTGGGCACCGGCGGAATGGAATATACGCGACAAGGCCGTGTTGCCGTGAGTGATCCGGCGCTGCGCATCGAGCGAAAGGACACCGGTGGGAATGCTCTCGAGGATCGTCTCCATGTGGCGGCGACGCTGCTCGATCGCCGCGTTGGCTTCGGCCAGGGAGCGACTGGATGCTTCCAGTTGGAGCCGGTTGGCTTCCAAGTCGGACGCCATTCGATTGAAGGACTGAACGAGTTTTCCTAATTCGTCATGGGCCGCAACATCAACACGGTAATCGAAGTGTCCACGGGATATCTGCTCGGTGGCCGCCGCCAGCGCGGCGACGGGGCGGGTAACGAACTTGGAAAGGAACAGCGCGAACCAAGTGGATGCAAACAGCACCAGCACTGTAAGCAACAGCAGCAAACCCATGTATGTACGGCGCACCAACTTCTGCTCGCGACTGAGTTCAGCGTAGCGGCGCTCGCTGCGCTCGACCTCGGCGAGCACCGCCGAGAAGTTCGCGGGCAGCGGCATGCCGACCAGGATACGGCCGTAACCTCCAACCGCGGCCGTGCCGATCATGTACTCCCTGCCCTTGAATTGCAGCGGACGAGGGCGCGCACTATGCAGTTCCCCTTCCGTCGGCATGCCAGACAGAATCTTCGGCCAATCATCGGGGATATGGTGGCTGGCCGCTAATTGCTCGCCGACCAAAGCAACGGCAAAGCCCCCCTGCAGGGTAGGCTCGTGCCGGCGAAACTCAGCCACAATGGGGGCAAAGTTGCCCGTGGCAAAAGCGCGCTGAACGTCGGGCGCAAGCGCGATTTCTCGGGCCTCAGCTTGCGCATCGGCTGCGGCATAACCGCTGAGCAGGTTGGCTACCGCGGTCGTATCCTGCTGCACCTGCTGCACCGGACGTGAGAACCACTTATCAATCGAGCGGTTCATCAGTCCGTAGGCAAAGAGAAAAAGGAAGATGACGGGTGCAAACGAGAGAAGCAGAGCCCCCAGCACCATCCGGGTGCGAAAGTTGGACCCCAGCACTCCGCCGCGCCGCTCCGCATAAAGTTTCAACAAGGTGCGGATCAGCACAAAGGTGAGAGCGAGCAACAATAAGAAGATGAGCGCTGAAAGCGCAGCATAAACCAGCGGCGGTTCATTGCTGGTGGGACGGAAGAAGGGCAGGTCGAAAGCCTGTTGTGAAAATATCACCGCAAAAAGCAGGGCGATGCCGATTGCCAGCCCTGTGATGAGAGGGCGGCGGGACTTGGGGCGCGGCGGTTTTGCATTCTCGGCAGACACGCTCACAGTCCTCGGCTGATGATGCCATTATACGTGTGGTCATACATGTGATTGCCAATGCTGATTCTGCAACCAAAAGCGCGGGGCGCTCTGCTATAATCATCCTACCAGTCGGAGGCCAGGTAGCTCAGCTGGTAGAGCGCAGCCCTGAAAAGGCTGGCGTCGGCGGTTCGATTCCGTCCCTGGCCACCAC
>CAINCZ010000072.1 GCA_903847195.1 uncultured Acidobacteriota bacterium
GTAAGCCTTGGTTTCCTCCGGCGTTGGGAAGCGGAGCTCGTCGAAGAAAATCGGCAAGTGGCAGAGCGTGCCCAAAGTGATGAATTTAGCGACCAGCGTGTCGCGCTCGATGATCGAGGTCGCAGTCGGCTCGCCCCAAACCGACGCGCCCGCTTGCTGCATGGTCGTCTTACCCTTGCCGGAACCGCGGGTCGTACCATGGACGAAGGGCGTCCCGAGTTCGCCGGTAAACTTGTAAAGCGGCGCCGCGAACGAACACAGCAGCATAAAGGCGTGCGCTTCCAAGCTGCCGCCATCGATTAACCGGGTTGCTGCTTCCGACCACGCTGTGAGGCTGCCTAGCGCTGTCATATCGCCCCCGCGACGCTGCACCTCGTCGCTGCCGCGGATCGGTCGTGGCGGCTGCCCCGCGCGCAGCAGCTCGGCGCCGACAGCGAAAGCCGGAGCGCCGTCGACCGTCTTCCAGCCGAATTGCTCGTAGCGCACGCCGTAGAAGCGCGAGCCGCGATGCTCGATCGTGCAGCCGTCAGTATAGCGTACGAAGTCTTTCCAGCGCGCTTGCGGCACGACGACGCCGTGCTTCGCCACCTTGCCGTGGCCGCCTTGCGTCACCAGATCCGCATTGTCGACGATGAAGTCGCGCCACGACGAGGTCATCGGCTCCCACGACCGCATCATCATCGAGATCGTCTTGCTGCGCTCGAGTTCTTGCAGCTCGCTGATGACGACAGGGTATTCCGAGACAACGAGATGATCGCGCGGGTCGCTGTCGTCCGGCTCGCGGTCGCAGGTCAAGCGACCGCCGCGCCACTTAAAGCCGAAAGGGAGATTGGGCAACACCTCAGGCGCCGGAACCGGCGCGGTCGTCGCAGCGCCGACATCGCGACCTAGCTGAATGGGACTCGTGATTTTACCGGCGGAGGGGCACAAAATACATGGCCCGCTAACAAGTTGTCCGAATCGCTCGCAGGTAGTCGGTCCCCCGGCATTAGCAAGGTACTGGTCAAGCTTTCTATCCGTATCCGCTGGTGTATATCGACGGTCTCCGGCAGACCATCGATGCGCGCTTTTCCGGCCGGGCAGTCCGCAGTGTGCAAGAACACCAAGCACCGCATACCATTCGGGCTCAGGTAAATTACCGTTTGCATCGCGCAATCGACGCACTTGCCCGCAGCGCTCGGCGACCAGTTCGGGGTCCGAAGCCTCGCTCGCGGGCGGCGTCCCCACTTCCAAAATCGAAGCATCGGTCTTGATTCCCTTCATGAACGCCGGCATGACGCCCGCAACAGGTGCCGCTAGGGGCGCTAGGTCAGCCAGAGAATAGGGACCGACGAGAGGGCCGATCCGCACTGCGCGCGGCGGACCTCCGACATCGGCCATTTTTTTGCCGCTTTCGTCCAGTATTTTTCTGTTGTGCGTTCCGGGGGGCCGCAGGATACGTGCCGAATCAATCGTGGAGCCCGGATCGATATGAAGACCTTTTTCCACCGCTATCGCACGCAACTTCTCCGCCAGCGGTTTCCACTGGACCGGAAGAAGCGCTTCAGCCAAGGGCCAATAAACGTGCAGGCCGCCGCCGCTGGCAACGACAACAGGATCGGGCAGTGCCGCATTGACCAGGAAGGACTTAAGGGCTGCGTAAGCATCCTGCGCGCTGGCGTAGGGCTTCCCAGTACCGGCGTCGATATCGAGCCACAGGCATTTTATAGCAGTGACGCTGTCCTGCTTCCGTTGCCTATCGGCGAAGACGGCGCAGGAATGAAAAACCGCAAACCCGCGGGCGTCGAGACCAGCCGCCGCACGAATTAGGTCAGCATTGTTGTCAAACCACCAGTGGCGTTTATCTGGTAAGGAGAACAGACAGCGCAGCCCCGAGGATGGGTAGATCAGATCAAAAAAAGCTGCGCTGGCAGATTCCCCATCCACAGCCAGAAGTCCCCCGATTTGGCGAAAAAGAACGCTATTTACGGCTATGCGCCGCCCGGATGTCCAGCAGATAATTTTTGCGGGCTTGCTTCCA
>CAINCZ010000073.1 GCA_903847195.1 uncultured Acidobacteriota bacterium
ATCGTCTTTGAAGACCTGCAGTGCCCCGATTGCGCCCGCGCTAATCCTCTGCTCGAAGAGGCGGCCCGTGCCTACAAGATCAAGCTGGTCCGCTACGACTTCCCGCTGCCCATGCACAACTGGTCGTTCGACGCCGCCCTGTTTGCGCGGTATTTCGACACCAAGTCGGACAAGCTCGGGCACGACTACCGCGACTACATTTTCCGGAACCAGCCGCGGGTAACGAAGGAAAATCTGCGCGGCCTGACCGAACAGTGGGCCAAAGAGCACAAGACGGAGCTGCCTTTCGTCATTGACCCGCAGGGCAAGCTGGTTGCGGCCATCCGCGCCGACCAGTCGCTGGCCCAACGCATCCACATCGAACATACGCCGACCATCTACGTCGTCAACAACAGCCGCCAGGGAACGCCGTTTGTTGAGGTCGTAGACCGCACTCAGCTATTCCAGATGATCGACGCCATGAAGGCCGAGGCGCGCTAAGCGTCTCGCCCCATATAGACGCCCTCTGCTTCGAGCCGCGCCTGCATCGCGCCGACGTCGATGCTACGGCACGACACGCCGCTGCTGAGAGCCAGCCGCGCCACCGTGCCTGCTGCCTGGCCCATCACGAAGCACGGGCCAGAGACGCGGTCCGCCGACTGCCCGTCGTGCGTCATCGAAGCGCAGCGCCCGGCGACGAGCAGATTTCCCGTCTGCTGCGGCACCAGCATTCGGTAAGGCAGTTGGTGTATTCCGCGCGCGTCGGCCGGGAACTTCACGACCACGTTTCCCTGCACGTGCGCCTCTACCGGCCATCCACTTACGCCGATCGCATCCGGGAACCGCGCGCAGCCCAGCACGTCTTCCACCGTGAGCTGATACTCGCCGATCACCCGGCGCGTCTCACGAATGCCGATCTGCGGAGCGATGTCCACAATGTAGGACTGTTCGAAGCCCGGCGCGTGTTTGCGCAAAAACTCATATGCGTATTGGATCTGCCGCCGTCCCTCCACCTCGCCGTAGGTGAGCTGCTCCACGCTCGTGCCGTCCACCGGGCCGCCGTCCGGACGCTTGATGTTCGTCGCGTTCATGCGCCATTCGCTGTCGTGCCTTTGCGGTCGCAGCAGGATGTTTTTGCGCTGGAAGCGCCACTCGCCGCGGCTCTCGGCCTCGGCCATCAGTCTGTTCACCGATTCCCAGGCCGGCCCGGCGCGCCCGGCATCCACGCCGCTGAGCCGGCAGGTCAGCGACGGATACGCCATGTGGCCCGCCTCGGCCCGCATCTCGTAAGGCGTCCCCGCCCACGCGGCCAGGTCGGCATCGCCTGAGCAGTCGATAAAAACCCGCCCGGTAATCGCTGCGCGTCCCGACTTCGTTTCCACCAGCAGGGCATCAATCTCACTCTCGCTGCGCATCACCGCTCCGACTGCCAGCGCGTGAAACAGCAGGCCCACGCCCGCCGACGCCAGCAGATCATCGGCCGCCGACTTGAACGCCGAGATGTCGTAAGCCTGTGCCATCACCCGCCCGCCCAGCGAGAGGTGAGGCTCGCGCAAGCCATCCAGCCGCTTTACGCGCTCCAGCAAATCGTCGGCTACGCCCCGCACCACCTGCCGCGCCTCGCCGTGCACAATGGCATGAAGACCGCAGAACGTGCTCACTCCCGCTGCCGTCAGCGTGCCGCCCAGGTAGCCGTATCGCTCTACCATCAGCGTCTTCAGCCCGCCGCGCGCTGCTGCCACTGCCGCCGTCATCCCGGCCGGTCCGCCGCCCAGCACTACCACATCGTATTCACCCCAAACCGGCGTCTCCCGGCTGCGCTCCGCAATCACCCGTCGCATGGCTGTCCCTTTCCTGGAGAAATTAGTTTCCGTATCGCTCCAAAATAGCAGCGGGCCGGCGAAACCACCCGAAGGTCATTTCCCCGGCCCGCAAAGCAGAGCATCTGCACTGGCTCGTTACGCGGTCGCTCGTTTCGCCTTCTCCCGGTTCGTCTTAAGCAGGGTGGAGAAGTCGCCGCGGTCCAGCAGCAGGCTCACGATCACGCCCACAACCAGTCCCCAGAAGGCGGGCCCGATCTTGAGCAGGCTGATGGGCTTAGAGAAGGCGGTAGCCGTGACGAAGAACGCAAACAAGGCGCCGAAGCGGAACTTCCCGGTGAAGGCGCGCAGGAAGCAGCTCAAAATCACGTCGATCATCGCCATGCCGGAGATCAGCGCGATGAAGGATGCCGGCACCACCCGCTCCAACGCCATGAAGCCGACGATGGAAGCCGAGAAGATGATCATCAGCACGGAGCAGACGAGAGCGCTGACATAGCGACCCTTCTTGTCCTCGCCCGAAGCCCGCCCGGCAACGATCGCCGTCGTCGGACCGGCCGGGCACGGCGGCGTGGAGCCGAAGAACGAGCTCACCAAGGTGCCGATGGCCGGGATCAGCGTCATGGCCGTCACCGGCGGGTCATAGTCTTCGGCCATCATCGAGCCGGCCGCCTGCAGCGTATTCATGCCGACCACGAGGACCACGGTCGGGATGGTCAACTGCAGGAACCCGGAGAGCGTGATCTGCGGCATCACGAACGTCACCGAGGGCAGGGTGATGTACATCTTGCCCCAGGTGGCTCCGCCCGTCAGGGTGATGCCGATCAGGCCGACGATCATGCCGATCAGAGCGGCCGGGACCTTCTTGCCCAGCTTGGAGCCGAGCACCACCAGATAAGCGATGATCGCCGCTGCCCAGACTCTGGTGTCAAGCGCATTGTAGTCCAGCAAGGCGACGCCATACGGCAATAGCACCGCCGCAATCATGCCCATCACGATCGGCACCGGCAGGTACTCGACGATCTTGCGCATCATCCCGCTGATGGACAGAAGAATGATGATGATGCCCGCCATCAGGAACGCGCCCATCACCTCGCGGAAGGTGATGAACTTCATCACCGCCGCCATCATCGGATACAGGGGGATCACCCCGGCGACGACCAGCGGCTGCTTGTAGTACAGCACCAGGCCGAGCGTCATGATCCCGTTCAGCATGTGCAGCAGGAAGACCCAGGAAACCGTGATGTCGTGCGGCAGATTGACCTTGGCGGCAACGTCCAGCTGGATAATGGTCTTCGTCGACCAGAAATACCAGGCGATGAGCGCGTTACCGAAGGCGGCAACACTGATGTACTTGACGATGTCCCGCAGTCCTGACGCGAACCCGGGCCCCTTCTCCATGTTCAGAAAGCCTCTTGCAGTTGCCACTTTCGCGGTCCTCCCCTCCCCGATGTCCGGGCATCCCGTCGCCCGTTTACCTCTGTTTTTTCACACTTGCCAGGAAATTTCCGACATAGTCTTCCAACCGGATCCGGTCCATCACGTCCTGCGGAACGAAATTAATCGGCGCGAATTTCTCGAGCGAGGGCTTGGCCGTCGCGTCGATGCCCATCTTGTCCACCACTCCCTGATCGCTGGATGGATCGGTCGAGGGCCCCTGCGCCCGCGGCACGATGAAGGTGTCGCGCGCCGCCTGCACCCTGGTCGCCACCGCCCACAGCACGCGCTGCGTGTCGTTGATGTCGATGTCGTGGTCCACCACGATCGCGTGCTTCAGGTAGATGTCCGCGTTGAAAGCCGCCAGCAGCGCCGAGCGCGCCTGCCCCTCGTACTTCTTGCGCATGGAGATAAACAGCGTGAAGGGCGCCGCCACCCGCACCGCCTCCACCTCCGGCACCGATCCCTTGATTACGCGGAAGTAATTCGCCTCCATCGGAATCGTCGCCATCGTCAGGTGCTCGCGGTGCGCGCCGCCGCATACGTCCTGGTAAATCGGATTCTGCCGGTGCGTGATGGCCTTCACCTTGATCACCGGATTCTGCCCCGGCCTGGTCGCATAGCCGGTGAATTCGCCGAACGGGCCTTCTTCCTCGCGCACGAACGGATCAATCTCTCCCTCGATCACGATCTCCGATCCGGCCGGCACCATGAGGTCCACGGTCTTGCAGCGCACCAATTCCAGCGGGCTCCCCTTCAGCGCGCCGCAGATCCCCAACTCGTCTTCATCGTAGGGACCGATCGACAGCGCACCGATGGCAAACGCCGGATGATTCCCCAGCACGACGGCCACCTCCATCGGCTCGCGCCGCTCCTGCCGCCGGCAGAAGATCGAGTTCAGGTGCTTGCCCGTCGTCATGAAGATGCCGAGCCGGTCCTTGCCCTTCAGCATCAGCCGGTTGTAGCTCAGGTTGTAACCGCCGCCGTCGGGATCCTTCGCTACCACCACACCGGCGGTGATGTAGGGCGCCACGTCGTTGTTGTGATACTTCGCCATCGGCAGCCTGCCCAGGTCTACGTCGGCGCCCTCGTGCACCACTTCCTGCACGGGACCGCTGGCAACCTCGACCGGCGGTATCGGCTTGCGGTAGGCCTCGGCGACGCGCTGGCCCAACTCTTTCTTGCCCACGCCAAGGCCGCGCGCCACCCGCCCGCGATCGGCAAAGCAATTGGTCACCACGGGCATCGTGCTGCCCTTGATGTTCTCGAAGTAGAGCAGCGGAACCTGCCGCGCCTGCTCCAGCTTCGTGACGATGGCGGCCATTTCGTACTCGGCAGAAATGGGCGCCGCGACGCGCACGAATCCGCCCTCGCGCGACTCCTCCATCTCTTTCAGGAAACTGCGGAAATCGTCGCCCATCGTTAGTCTCCGACCTTCGGCTTGGTGTAGCGCTGATTGGGATCAAGCTCGCGCAGCAGGCGTAACTCCTCAGCCGTCGGCGGCTCCGTGTACTTGACGCCGCTCGGCACCAGCACCTCGAATCCCGTATTCTGCTGCACCTGCTCCACCGTGACCCCCGGATGCAGCGCCTCCAGTTGCATGCGCCGGCTCTTCGCTTCGAAGCCGAACAGCCCGAGATGCGTAATCACCCGGTAGGGACCGCCCTGGATCAGGCCCGCTTTCTCGCGGCTGTCACCCCCCTGCAGGTATCCGGGCGTGGTGATGAAGTCCACCTTCGGCACAAAGCGCTTCTTTTCGTGATGCATGGCCACTAGGATTTTCGACGCCAGGCTCGCGATGTCGTTCGCGCCGCCCGTGCCGGGCAGCCGTACCTTGGGATTGTCGGGATCGCCGATAAACGAACTGTTCAGATTGCCGTACTGATCAATCTGCGCTCCGCCCAGGAATCCATAATCCACGTAACCGCGCTGTTGCAGCAGCAGCACGTCGGTGATGGAAAGCAACATGTTGGCCCGCCGGCCGCAGCGCGATTCATTCGTCGACGGCGGCATCTTGCTGACCTCTACGTGCGGGCCGATTACGCCACCCTCGAACAGGATCGTCAGTCCCGGCGCATGCATCTTCTGCGCAAGAATGCATGAGACCAAGGGCAGCCCCGCTCCACCGAAGACGATCTTGCCGTCCTCGAGAAATCGCGCACTCATGACGGCTACCAGCTCTGCCGTGTTGTAGGCCGCAGCCGCGCTACTCATTGTGAACCTCCTTGCCCTTCATCGTGGCCTTCAGGATGTTCTTCACGCCCAGCGTCTCCAGGAAGTCGTTCCAACTCTCAACGCCGTATACGTATTTGTCCAGATACTCACGGACGCCTTCGCTGCCGCGCGCCATCATGAGCTTCACGTACTTGTCCATGCTCACGAAATCCGGCTCGTACTCGCCGTAGCACTCGTGCGGCAGGCATCCGTAGGGCACCTCGACCACGGCATCCACGCAGAAGAACGGGATCTTTGTCTTGTCCGGATTGCGCCGCACCTGCTCGTTGCTGATGATGCGCTCGCAGGTGATGATCACCTTGTTGGCCGCCATCGCGATATCCTGGTCCATGAAAGGCAGGCCGTCGCTCTGCACGTTGCCGAATGGATCGCAGCGCTGCGCGTGCAGGATTGCCACGTCGGGATTCAGCGCCGGAATCAGCGCCAGCTTCTCGCCCGTGTAAGGACAGTTCATTTCCTTCAGGTCGGAGAGCCGGGGGGCGAGGTCGGAACCCATCAGCGCGCGCGCCGGGATGAACGGGATGCCCATCGCTCCGGCCCGGTAGCGCAGGCCCAGCGTCATGTGGCTCCACTCTTCGTAAATGGCTTTCTTCTGCTCGCAGTACTCGCGCATCACGCGCGAAACGCCCCACGTCACACCGGGGCTGAACCAGCTCGTCACCAGCTTGTCCACCGCACCGGCCACCAGCAGCAGATCGCCGTCGCCCGAGGTGATGCTGCGCGAATAGGTGAGGCCCTTCTTCCTCTGGCGGATGATCTCGCACACCGTGGCCATCGGCGTGCGCGAATAATGGCATCCCCCGGCGGCCACGTGATCGCCGTCGGAGATCAGTTTTACGGCCTCGCTGAGCGTCATTACCTTCTCGCGCAGGCCACGGTCTTTGCGGTCAATCGCCGAACGCAACTCAGCGTAGGTTTTCACTCTTGCGTTCCTTCAGTCCAGATTTAAGAAAGGAGCCAGCTCGCCTTGCCTCGGAACGAGCGTCTATCGCCGGAGAGCCTCTCGTTCCCTTGGTTCAGCCCATTAGCCTTCGTCTGACGGGATCACGCCCAATTACCGGTCGCTTTCCGAACGAATGTTCAGGAGGGGAGGCAGTATCCCCCAGCTGCACCGCCGAGTCGGTGACCTTCATCCGCCTTCTTTGTGATAAGTCGCCAGCGGCGATCCGTCGCTTCGCCGCCCTACTCCGGCAGCGGCTTTCCCTTGGTCTCCGGCGCGAAGAACAGCACGAACAGGCCCACGATGAAGATCAGCGAAATCGTGCCTGCCGCCTTGTTGAACGAGCCGAAGTACATCACCAAGTAGCCGCTTACCAGCGGTCCCAGCGCCGAGATGATGCGTCCTGCGTTGAAGCAGAAGCCCTGCCCGGTCGCCCTTATTTTGGTCGGGAACAACTCCGGCAGGTAGATCGCCAACCCGGCCGGCAGCGCAACCGTGAAGATGCCCAGGATCGGCGCCAGCCAGAACACTGCCGTGTAGGTCTTTACCCAGAAGAAGTACGACGGCACGATGATCAGCCCGCAGAAGTAGTAAATGGCAAACGTCCACTTGCGCCCGATCACGTCAGCGATGTAGCCAAACGCCAGGTACCCGATCATCGACCCGGCCGTCAGCATCATGATTACGTGGCTGACGTAAGGCGTCGGGTTCTTGATGCCCTCGGCCCTGACCAGCGTGATCACCCAGCTCGGCAGCCAGTTCGCGCTGCCGTAGTAGCCGAGCAGCGCCACAATCGAAAGCAGCGAGCCCACCACCGTGCCCCGTATCATGTCGCGGCTGAAAAGCTGCGCGATCGTGATCGACTCTTTCTTCGCTGTTCCGGCCGCCTTGTCGGCCCGCCGCTGGTCGCGGACTTTGGTCCACCGCTCCGGCTCATGCACGTAGCGCCGGATGAAAATCGTAATGAACGCCGGCAGGATGCCCACCAGGAAAACCAGCCGCCAGTTGATGGAGCCGACGTATAGATTCACCACGGCCGCCAGGAAAAAGCCCACGCCGAAGGCGCACTGCATCACCGCCGTTGCCTTGCTGCGCGAACGGTCCGGCCAGGTCTCGGCAATCAGCGCCACGCCGCTGGCCCACTCGCCGCCAATGCCCAATCCCGCCATGAAACGGAAGATCGCCAGGTGCCACCATTGCCCTGACAGAGCCGACAGTCCCGTAAACAACGCATAGATAAGGATCGTCAGCAGCATCGTGCGCGTTCGGCCGATGTAGTCGGCGACTATGCCAAAGACAATGCCGCCGACGGCCCATCCCGCCAGTTGCAGCGCCATGATGATGCCGCCGTACCGGCCGATTTCGCCCATGGAGTTCGTGTGAAGCAGGCTCGACAGAGACGGCACCAGCACCAGCGCGTACATGTTGGCGTCCATGGAATCGAAGACCCATCCCAGAAACGCAGCCGTCAGCGCCAGCCATTGCTGTCTGGTTATCCCTTGATACCAGTAAAGATTGCTTGCTCCGGAATCAGGAGCAGATGCTGTGATCGACGAACTCATAGTGACCCTCTCCGCTGATGGAAGCACCGCCTCGATCAACCCTATGCAATTCCGCCACGTACGTTGCCCGGGCAGGCCCGCAACCCAATTCCGCTGCGCCTGCCCGGCAAGCTTCGCGCCCGCAGTCTCACCTCTGCGGGCTTTGTCATTAACCCCGCGTGACCGCCGCCTTGCTGCTGGTCTTGTGGTCCAGGATCATCTGTGTGCGCTTCGGAATCTTGAACTCCGGCAGCCCGAGTTCCTTCCAGGTTTCGAGCGCCTTCATCATCATTTCCTTCGGCGGCACCGAGAACTCCCCGGCATGCGCGAACTCGGTGGCATCGATCACCAGCTTGCTGCTCGGCTCCGTTTCACCGTTGGACACGCGCACCGTCGGGTCCAGGATCGCCGAGGTAAACACGTTGTCGATCACCAGCACATCGTGCTTGGCGTTCACGCGCGAGTTCAACGCCCAGTCGATGTGCATTGGATCGCGGATGTCCACGTCGTCGTCGACCACGGTCACGCGCTTCAGCGCCGTCTCGTTCGCCACGCACCGGCCCACCTTCTTTGCATGGCCCGGATACTGCGACTTCATCGAAACAATGCCGTGCGCCAGCAGTCCGCCGTAGGTCAGGTCGATGTATACGTCCTTCACCGTGTCGTAACCCAGGTCGAAGAGCATCTTCATGATCAATCCCGAATTGCTCAGGCTCTGGATCACTGTGCTCTCGCTCGGCGGCATCTGGCTGATGTAGCCGTAGTACATCGGGTTCTTCCGGTACGTGATCGCCGTGATCCGGGCCACCGGCTTGCGGCCCACCGGACCCATGTATCCGGCAAACTCGCCGAACGGACCTTCCGAACCTTCCTCGCCCGGCCAGAACTCGCCTTCCACCACGATCTCCGCGTTGGCCGGCACCAGCAGGTCAACCGTTTTCGCCTTCACCACTTCGATCGGCTGCCCCTTCAGTCCTCCGGCCACCACGTACTCATCAATGCCGTAGGGAACATTGGCCACCGCCGCGAAGTGCACGACCGGCTCGGCGGCAATGATCCACGCGAACGGCGCGGGCTTGCCTTTGCGCACATACGACTCGTAGCAGAGATTGCCGTGTCGCCCCGTCGGAATGTTGACCGCCACGTGGTTCTTGTCTTTCACCATCGTGCGGTAGGTGGACATGTTCTGCACACCGCTGTCGGCGTCCTTGCTGATCACCACGCAGGTCAGGTAGGGTCCGACGTCCTTGCCCGGCGTCCAGATCGGAATCGGCAGACAGCCCAGGTCGACCTGCTCGCCGGTATAGACCACTTCCTGCGAAGCCGCGGTCTTGACCTCTTGCGGCGGCAGGGTGTTCCGCAGCGCCTTCACCCACTTCTCGTTGATCTTGTCCGGCTCGGTCTCGAGCGCAATCGAATAAACCTCGGGCGAGGCGCCCAGCACTCCGGTCATGACCGGAATCGACGTGCCCTTTACGTTTTCGAACAGCAGGCCGCAGCGTTGTTCATGCGGCAGGGCCTGGTACATCCAGCGCGCCAGACAGGCCACTTCCCACGTGTGATCTATTTCCTTCTTGATGCGACGCAACTTGCCCTTCGATTCCAGGGCCGTCAAGTACTCCCTCATATCTCGGTAAGGCATTGCACACCTTTCTTTTCGGAAAGTTTCGGTGAAGCGACTGGCTTGCAGTGGAGAAGCGCGTTCCGTCGGAGAGGAGGTTAGCTGGTTTTTGCGGCCGCGTCTAATTCAACCTCTTGCTGCCGCACATCGCATTTTTACCGAACTTTGTTCGCAATTCAGCGGCTGGCGATTCCACCGCCAAACTCTCAGCAATCCAGTCCGAGCCGCGTTCCCACGAGCCGGTCTTTCAGACCTTGCTTTCCCGCCGTTCCGGCGGGATGAGGGCGCCGTTCTTGCCGCCCTCATCCCGTCGAATAGAAATACCACCGATTAGCGGAACGTAACCGCAGCCGTCTTCTTGCCTTCCTTGGCGAAGTCACCGGGCTCAAACAGCCGCGAGATGATCACGCCAAACACCAGCGACCAGAACGGCGCACCGATTTTAAAGACCACAATACCCGACACCGCGATCAAGAACGCAAACAGCGCCCCGATCCGATGCTTCGAGCCGAACGCCACCGAGAAGCTGCTGACCAGCACTCCCAGCATCGCCAATCCCGCCATCATCTCGATGAAGGCGATCGGCACCACCTTGGTGATCGCCACCACAGATGACGCGCAGAAGGCCACCGCCACCCAGAGCACCGCATTCACCAGGGCCGCCGCGTAACGGCCGTCCTTTTCGCCGCACGCCGGATCCACCAGAATCGCCGTCGTCGGACCCGCCACCGAACCCGGCGACCCTCCGAAGATGGCATTGACCAGCGTCGAGATGCCGCCGATCGTCGTGATGCTCGCCACCGGCGGCTTGTAGTCTTCCACCAGCAGCACGCCGAACGCCTGCGTGTTGTTCACGCCCACGATCGTCAGCGTCATCGGGATCGTCAGTTCCAGAAATCCCGGCAGGCTGAACTGCATGCCCGGAATTACCAGCGTCGGCCATGCAAACGCCATGCCCGACCATTGCGACTTCCCGATCAGCGTGATAAAGATCGCGCCGCCGATCAGCGCCGCCAGCGTAGCCGGGAATTTCGCCGATACGCCGCGCATCAGGTTGAAGATCACAAAAATGCCGAACGTCACCAGCCAGATCCACGGGATGCTCGTCGCCGGCAGGATCACCTTCAGCCCGAACGGCACGAACACGCCGGCCACCATGCCCATCATGATCGGCACCGGCACCATGTTCATCACCCGCGTCACCAGCCCGGAGTATCCGAGGATGACCACCAGCACGCCGGTCATCACGAACGCGCCGCAGATCTCCGGGAACGACATGTGACTCAGCGCCGCACCGATGAAGACGGCGCCTGGAATCGGCCATGCCATGCCGAACGGTTGCTTGTACTTCAGTACGAGGAAAATTCCCGTCAAGCCCGCCGTCAGGTACAGGATGAAAATCCACGATACCGTCAGGTTCGTCGGCAGCTTGTACTTGTTGGCAATGTCTAGGACGATCAGCGCCTTGGTCGCGCCGAAAAACCACGCAACCACGCCGCTGCCGACCGAGGCCAGCGTCATGTACTTCCAGACGTCCCGCAGACCGACGAAGAAGCCTGGTCCGCTCTCGAAGGTGAACGCCTTCGGGGTGGATACTGCCGCAGCCGGTTTTGGTGCGGCGTTGTTGCTTGCCATGGAAATCTCCTTCAATAATTGATTCGTCCCAACGGGGTCAGTTTACAACTCGGCCCACCCATCGTTAAGCCCGTTCAAAGCGGCCCAACGACCTTGGGTTCTCAACGCGCTGCCGGATGAAGTTGCGGCCTAAAGCACCTAGACGGATTAGTACGAACTACGAGACCCGTGCCCTCGCCGGCGCCCTCGCCGACCAACGCTACCGTGTCTTGCTTAGGAACGGCAAGGGGGAGTTGCTTTGTGCGCTCGCGGCTGACGGCGACCGTTCGCAACGCTCCCTCCTGTGGCTCTCCCGAGGTAGAACCTTCCCCCTGAGCCTGCGTGGGCCCCGGAGACGGGAGAAATGCCAGAACTGGCCCAATTCGGGTCAGAAGAATTGCCTGTTTGTACCGTGGAGCCAATTTAGGGTCTGTGCGTTCGGTCACATGAACGAGTGCTAACCATCACGGCAGCCGGCCCGTCGGCAGGCGCAAAGTGGAGGCTCTTCCGAACAAGTGTTCGGCTTTAGGACAATTGTTCAAGGGCAGTCCCAGCATGCAGGCCCTGTCATTCATTGCTCGTCGCGCCGTTCCGGCTCGTGGAGAAAATTTATGGCTACCGCGGCATCTTGCAAATACGCACTCGATAATCCCATCTCCCTCCTCGTCGATAAACCCCGCGAGGATTTTACCCGCGAAGATTTGATTCGGGTTATCGAAGAAAAGCAAATTGAGCGCATCACGCTTCATTACACCGGCCTCGATGGCCGCTACAAGGAACTGAAAGTCCCCATCTCGAGCCGCATGCAGGCTGAGCGCATCCTGGCCAACGGCGAACGCGTCGATGGTTCCTCGCTCTTTAAGGGCATGGTCGACAACGCGCTGTCCGATCTTTACGTCGTGCCTGTCTACAAGAGCGCGTTTCTCAACCCCTTCGACGAACCCAGCCTCGAACTGACCTGCCGCTATCTTTCACGCGAAGGCTCGCTCATGCCTTTCGCTCCCGACAGCATCCTGCATCGCGCCGCCGAACTGTTTCGCAAGAACTCCGGCTGCGACCTCTGGGCGTTAGGCGAGCTTGAGTTTTTCCTTTGCGGCGAAGCCAATTCCAGTCTCTATCCGCTTCCCAAACAGCGCGCCTACCACGCATCGGCGCCGTTTGTGAAAAGCGGCGAGGTGCTGAACGAGATCGTGCACCACCTGATGCGCATTACCGGACGCATCAAGTACGCCCACAGCGAAGTTGGCTGCATCGACTCCGTGCGCAGCGACCTCCCCGAGTTAAAGGGCAAGGCCGCCGAACAACTGGAAGTCGAGTTCCTGCCCGCTCCCATCGAGGATGCCGGCGATTTTCTCGTCCTCGCCCGCTGGCTGATTCGCAACGTCGCATACCGCCACGGCCTGCTTGCCACCTTCTCTCCCAAGATTGAGGAGGGCGTCGCCGGCAACGGACTTCACATTCACATGGAGGCCCGCCGCGACGGCCGCAACGTGATGATCGAGGACGGCGCACTTTCCCCCACTGCCCGCAAGATCATCGGCGGCCTCTGCACCTACGCCGATACGCTCACGGCTTTCGGCAATACGGTATCGTCCGCCTACCTGCGGCTCGTGCCCGACCAGGAAGCGCCCACCCGTATCTGCTGGAGCGATTGCAACCGCAGCGCCATGATCCGCGTTCCGCTCGGTTGGTCCAAGCTCGACGATCTGGCCCGCAGCCTCAACCCGCAGCAGGTTCTTCATCATCATCAGGACGATTCGGTTCAGACCGTGGAGTTGCGCAGCCCCGACGGCAGCGCCAACGCTCACTTGCTGTTGTCCGGCATCACTATGGCGGCCGAGTGGGGCATGACCCGCGATGAGTCGCTCGACATCGCTCGCCGCCTGTACGTTACCGGCAACATCTTCCGCGACCAGGAGCTGCTGCGCGCGTTGCCTGCGCTGCCGCACAGTTGCGGGGCCTCGGCCCGCCTGCTGCTGGAAAAGCGCGCGATGTACGAGCGCGACAGCATCATGCCTCCCAGCGTGATCAATTACGTGTCTGCCCTGCTGATGAAGGAAAACGACGACAATATGAACGAGCGGCTGGCCGACCTGCCTGCCGATGACCGCCTGCATGAGACGCGTAAGATTATGCACAAGGACTTACACCGGCACTAATCGTCCGGATTACCAGAGGAGGGCTTTCCTATGTTGGCCGACAGAATTCTCGCCGTACCCCGTTCCCCGTTCTACAGCATCATGGAGCTGGCGCAGCAGCGCGGCGACTGTATCTATTTGCAGCTGGGAGAGCCCGACTTTGTCACCCCCGCCCACATCCGCGAGGCCGTCAAGAAGGCTCTCGACGAAGGCTACACCCATTATGGGTCCGACCGCGGCGCGCCGGAGCTGCGCCAGCAGTTGGCGAAAAAGCTTGCCGGCTACGGCGTCGATTACGACTGGCGCGATGAAATCCTCGTAACCGCCGGCGGCCAGGCCGCCCTGCACGTCGCCGTCATGTCGCTGGTCAACCCCGGCGAAGAGATCATCATCCTGCTGCCGCACTATCCGCCTTACGTCGTCAATTCGCTGCTGTGCGGCGCGAAAGCGGTTTTCGTCAAACTGCAGCCCGAGCGCGGCTTCATTCCCGACCCGGCCGAGATCGAGCGCGCCATCACGCCTAAGACGAAGGCAATGATCGTGCTCACGCCCAACAACCCGACCGGCGCCGTATACCCGCGCGAAGTCCTCGTCCAGATTCTCGAAGTGGCCAAACGCCACAACGTCACCATCATCAGTGACGAGACCTACGAGAGCCTCGTCTATGACGGCTCCCATACCAGCTTCCTCTCGCTGCCTGGTGCCAAGGACCACGTCATCCACGTCAGTGGATTCTCCAAGACATACGCCATGACCGGCCTGCGCGTAGGCTACTTGGCTGCGCCCCGCGAAAAGCTGATCCAGTTCCTGAAGTACCACCACACCGTCAATATCAGCGCTAACGTGCCTTCGCAAATGGCTTGTGCCGCCGCCATGCAGGGTCCGCAGGATTGCGTCGTCGAAATGCGCGACGAGTATCGCCGCCGCCGCGATCTGCTCATCCCCTTGCTCAACGACATGCCGGGCATCAGCTGCCAGGTGCCGCAGGGCGCATTCTTTGCCTTTGCCGATATCCGCGCGCTGGGGATGCCCTCGCTGGAGTTCGCGCAGTATCTGGTGCGCGAGGCCGGCGTGGTGCTGACCAACGGCAGCGGCTTCGATTACGAAGGCTTTGTTCGCATCTCCTATGCCGCGCCGCCGGCCAAGATCAAGGAAGCCATGGCGCGCATGAAAAAAGCCGTGCTGGAACTCCCGGCGTATCTGGCCAGGCAGGCCGCCGCCGGAAAACCATAGTTACACCGCACGCCCGGCCCCGTACCTTAATAGTTAGTTACGTTGGGATAAGCATTGACAGCGGCTCGACGAGGCGGGATCATTACGGCGAACGGTCGTTCGCCATCTCCGCCTCATGCAGGCCCCGGAAGCCCAGGTAAGGAACTTTGGCCCATTTCATTAAGACGCAGGTCAAAAACGTGGTACTCATCGAAGGCAAGCGACGCCAGATCGTAGAAGGCGCCGTTCGTGTCTTCCGCAAGAAGGGCTATCACAAGGCTACCGTCCGCGAGATCGCGCGCGAAGCCGACGTAGGCCTGGGCACGATCTACGACTACTTCGCCTCCAAGGACGACATCCTCCGCCTCTTCTTTGAAAACTACGAGGCCTCCTTTTTCGACAAGATGCACCGTTGCACCACCGGCCACGAAGAGCCCGCCGTTCGTCTTGAGCTCACCTACCGCGCCGTGGTCGAAGCCATCATGGAACTCGAAGACCAGGTTCTGCTGGCCTACACCCAGGCAGGCTCGGTCAACCGCACCCAGTTGAAAAGCATTCTGCGCAAGGAAAGCAAGATTGTCAGCCACTTCCAGCAGATCCTGCAGGATATGGGCATCTCGGCGGCTGAGTCGTTAATGGTCGCCAATTTCCTGGTGTTCAGCGCCATGTTCGGCGTGCTGCGCCGCTGGAACCTCACTGGCTTTAACCGCGCCCAGATCGTTGAGTACCTGGTCCGCACGCAGATCGACCCTTTGCTCAAGGACCGGAACCGTCTGGCAGAGAAACCAGCCCCGGTGGCCGCGGGACTCGCTCGTTAGGCAAGCGCTACGTCATCAGATTTTCGGCCGAACCCGGCCAAGGAGAAGAGAGCCGTGATCAAGGAACATCTGGAATTTCACGGAGTGGATATGTCCACCGGTTGGACTCGTCCCGAGGGCTACCCCGAAGGTATCGACCAGAAAATCCTCTGCGGCAGCCTGAACGAAGCGGCCAGGACCGGGTCGCGCACCCGTCTGCTGCGCTTCCAGCCGGGCGCCTTCACCACCCTGCCTTTTGTGCATGAGTATTGGGAGGAAGTCTTCCTGCTCAGCGGCAAATTGATTGTCGATGGCGCTCCCTTCAAGGGCATGACCTACGCCTGTCGGCCGCCGCACGTCCCGCACGGCCCCTTTGCGACCGACGAAGGCTGCCTGCTGCTGGAAACACATTTCTTCGACAACCTTAAGTAGGAAGTGTAGTTACACGTCCCGTAAGTGGTCCGTTTCAGGTGCTGGGTCGATGGTCAGGTCGGTTCCCACAACCGCACGCTGACATTTAATTCGAAAGGAATATCTTATGAGCGCGACGGCTGCGAAACCTAAACCTCAGGATTGGACACTCTTTCAGAAGATGACCCAGCAGGGCTTTTACAAGCTGGACGTCCCTGAAGAATTGAATATGGCCCGGCTGTGCATTGACTGGTGGGTCGACGAAGGCGGCCGCGCCAACGATGTCGCCATCTACGACGAAGATCGCACCATCACGTACGGCCAGCTCAAGGAGCAGACCGACGCCTTTGCTGCCGCCTTCTACAAGCTTGGCGTGCGCAAGGGCGACAAGTTCGTGCTGCGGGTGCGCAATTGTCCCGAGTATATGGTCGCATTCCTGGGCGGCCAGAAGATCGGCGCCATTCCCATTCCCGTCAACCCCATGCTCCGGGAATACGAAGTCGAGTACATCGCCCAGAACAGCGAATCCGTCGCCATCTTCACTGACTCGGACATGACGGATTTCGTCGATAAGATCCGCCCCCAGTGGCCGTCGCTGAAGCACGTGATCCTGCTCGGCGAAGCCAAGCCCGGCTACCTCTCCTACGCGGCGCTCATGGCCGAGGCCAAGGGCTGCAAGCCGCCGTTCATCGCCACCACCAAGGATGACCCGGCCTATTACCTCTACACCTCCGGCACCACCGCCGGCCCGAAAGGCGTCGTCCACGCGCACCGCTTCATCATCGGCGCCGGCGACCCGATCGGCAAGTTCACCATGGCGCTGGAGCGCGGCGATGTCACCAGCGGCCCCACGGCCCTCACCTGGATGTACGCGCTCGGCCACAGCTTCCTGTTCTCCTTCCGCTGGGGAACCGCCGTCGCCGTCTGGCGCGACCAGCGCTTCGACGTCGAACGCGCCTTCCAATTCGCCGAGCAGTACAAGCTCACGCACTTCGTGGGCACCCCCACCATTTACCGCTTCATGCTTCAGCATCCGGACGCGGATAAGAAGTTCAACCTTTCGAGCCTCAAGTATTTCCTGAGCTCGGGCGAACCGCTGCTGGAGGCCACGGCGCGCGAGCTGATCAAGCGCTTCGGCGTGCGCTGCGTCGATAGCATGGGCCAGACCGAGGCGCACGAGTTCGTCACCTCGCAGACCCATCTCCCGGTCAGGATCGGCTCCATGGGGCGGCCGTTACCTGGCATCGAGGTCGCCATTGTCGATGACGCCGGCAACATGCTGCCGCCTAACGACATCGGCCACTTGGCCATCCGCCGCGATCATCCCGCGCTTTTCATTGAGTACTTCAAGATGCCGGAGACGCAGAAGGAAGTTTGTCTGCCGAATAACTGGTACGACACTAAAGATCTGGCCACGATGGACGAGGATGGCTACCTTTGGTACGTTTCCCGCTCGGACGATATCATGACGTCCCGCGGCTACCGCATCTCACCCGCCGAGGTCGAAAACGCTCTCACCAAGCATGCCGCGGTGCTGGAATCCGGCGTCGCCGGCGTCTTTGACCCGGAGGCTGGCGAGAAGATCAAGGCGTGGGTCGTCCTGAAGGCCGGCATCCAGGGCAGCGACAAACTGGCCGAAGAGCTGATCGCGCACGTCAAGGCCACGATCGCGCCTTACAAGCACCCTCACCTGATCGAGTTCGTCGCCGAGTTGCCCAAGACCACTTCGGGCAAGATTCTCCGCAAGGACCTCCGCAAGGCCGAGCGCGAGAAGTACGGCCTGACCGCCGACCCGAAGAAGGCGCTCAACAAGTAGCGCCGCCGCGCTGGGGCCCCACATCTGCCGCCTTTGGCAGATGTGGGCTCCCGGCTCCGGCAGCCAGTTCGCAAATGAGGTTCACTCAATGCATGTCGATTTCACGATAGAAGGCAAGCGCGGCGCCAGTTGCCTCTCCACGGAACTGAAGGGTGCGGTGATCTGCGGCTACACGGGTCGCAATCAGGCCGCCATCCAGAAGCACATCCACGAACTGGAGAAGGAAGGCATCAAGCCGCCTCCTTCCGTGCCCATGTACTACCCCAAGCCAGCCTGGGGACTGCTGCTGGACGGCCCCATGCACGTCCTCGGCGCGCAGACCGCCGGGGAAGTTGAATTCGTGCTCCTGCCGCAGGGCGCCAAGACCTACGTCGGCGTCGGCAGCGACCACACCGACCGCGATCTGGAAAAACTCGACATTCCGAAGTCGAAGCAGGTTGTCCCCTCGGTCATCTCCAAAACGCTCTGGGACCTCGAAGACGTAATCGACCACTGGGACCAGATCGAGTTCCGCAGCTGGGCCACCTGCGGCGGCCGGCGCGTGCAGTATCAAGACGCGCTTGTCTCCTGCCTGTTGCCGCCCGCCGACCTGCTCGCGCGCGTGAGCGCCCGGGTCAGCGGCGACCTCACGGGACTGGCGATTTTCTCCGGCACCTCCGCCCTGCTCACCGACGGCTTCGTCTATGCCGACCGGTTTGAAGGCGAGCTGTCAGACCCGGTCTTGAAGCGCAAGCTCACCATTAACTATGCCGTTCAGACGCTGAACTGGTTTACCGCATAGCCGCTTTTTCGAAGGCCTTTGAAGGAGGACACCGTGTCCGAGCAGAATGCAAAGAAGTGGGTCGGCCAGAGCTACAAGCGAAGAGAGGATCTGCGCCTGCTGGTTGGCCGGGGCAAGTTTGTCGACGACATCAAGCTGCCCAACATGAAATACGCTGCCATCCTGCGCAGCCCTTACGCCCACGCCTGGATTCGCGGCATCGATACCTCCGCCGCCGAGAAGCTCCCCGGCGTCCGCGGCGTGCTTACCGGGACCGATGTCGCGGCCATGTCCAAACCGTTCCCGGTGGGCGTTCCCATCCCGCCCAAGTACTATAGTTGCGCCATCGATAAAGTCCGCTTCGTCGGTGAACCGGTCGCCGTCATCGTCGCCGACACGCGCTACATCGCCGAGGATGCCCTCGACCTCATCCAGGTCGAATACGAACCGCTCCCGGTCGTCATGGATATCGCCGAGGCCATCAAGCCCGAGGCGCCCATCCTCCACGAAAACATCGGCAGCAACATCTATTCCCGCCGCTTCATCAAGTACGGCGATCCCGAGAAGGCCTTTGCCGAAGCTGATGTGATCGTCAAGGGCAGGTTCCTCTTCCCCAAGTACGGCTCCACCCCGATGGAAACCTATGCCGTCGTGGCGACCTACAACCCACACACCGAAGAGTATGTGATCCACAACAACTTCCAGGGCCCCTTCGTCAATCACGCCCTGACCTCCATCGCCCTCGGCATCCCCGAGAACAAGATGCGCTGGATCGTACCTACTGACATCGGCGGCGGCTTCGGCACCAAGACCGGCGTCTATCCTTATATTGCTCTCATCGCGCTGGCTGCCCGCAAGACCAACCAGACCGTCAAGTGGATCGAGGATCGCCGCGAGCACCTGCTCGCCTCCGCCACCCAGACTGATCGCCTCACCTACATGGAATTCGCCGCCAAGAAGGACGGCACCATCCTCGGTATCCGCGATCAGGCTATCGACAACTGCGGCGGCTACATCCGCGCCCCCGAGCCCGGCTGCGCCTACCGCAGCAACGGCAATCACACCGGCGCATACCAGATCCACCATTGCGACCGCGATGTCATGGTGGTCGGCACCAACAAGTGCCTCACCGCACCCAACCGCGGTTACACCTGCCAGGAGCTCTACTTCAGCACCGAGCGCATGGTGGATATCCTCGCCGACAAGCTCGGCATGGACCCGGCCGAAATCCGCTTCAAGAACTTCATCCAGCCCGAGCAGATGCCTTACAGCGCCGCCGGCGGCGGCATCTACGACTCCGGCGACTATCCCAAGGCCTTCCAGCTCGCGCTCGACATGGTCGATTACAAGAAGTGGCGCGCCGAGCAGAAGAAGGCCCGTGCCGAGGGCCGCTACATCGGCATCGGCTTCGCCACCGTCGTCGATCCTTCGGTGACCAACATCGCATACGTCACCACCGCACTCACGCCCGAAGAGCGCAAGGTCTCCCATCCCAAGTCCGGCTCCGGCGAGTCCTTCCTCATTAAGATGGACCCGCTCGGCAAGGTGCACGTCATCGCCTGCACCAACCCGCAGGGCCAGGGACACGAGACCGTTATTAGCCAGATTGTCGCCGATGCCCTCTCCCTCCACCCCGAGGAGATCTCGGTCAGCGACGTCGTGGACACCTACGACCGCGTCTTCACCATCACCACCGGCAGCTACTCCAGCCGCTTCGCCTCAGTCGGTACCACCGCCCTGCTGACGGCCGTCGACCGCTTGAAGGAGAAGATCGTCAAGATCGGCGCTCACCTGCTCAAGGCCGACATCGCCGACGTTGAACTGCTCGGAGCCCGGGTCGTCCTCAGGACCAACCCAGCCAAGGGCATCTCGGTCAAGCAGATCGCCGGCACCGCCCACTGGGACCAGGCCGCGCTGCCGCTCGACATGGACGCCGGCCTCTCCGCCAGCGCCCTCTGGAGCATGCCCACCAGCAAACCGCCCGACGAGTTGGATCGTGTCGACTCTTCCAACACCTACGGCTTTGCCTGTGAAATCATCGTCGTCGAAATCGATGCCAACACCGGCGAGATCAAGTTCCACAAGTGGGTCAGCGTCCACGACGCCGGCACCATCCTGAACCCCATGATCGTCGAGGGACAGGTGATGGGCGGCATCACCCACGCTTTCGGCGGCGCCCTCTACGAAGAGTTCGCCTACGATGAGAATGGTCAGTGCCTCACCGCCAGCTTCCAGGACTACCTCTGCCCCACCGCCATGGAACTGCCTGAGATCGAGCTCGGACACATCGAGAGTCCTTCGCCCTTCACCGCCCTTGGCTCCAAGGGCATCGGCGAAGCCTCCTGCATGTCCGTTCCCGTCGCCATCGGCAACGCCGTAGCCGACGCGCTCAAGCCGCTGGGAATCGAAATCAACGAGCTTCCTCTTACCCCCAACAAGATCTGGCACATGATGCAGAAGGCCAAGGCCGGATCAGCCCAGGCGGAAGCCACCACGAAAGGTTGATGCGATGAAACTGGAAGGCAAATACAAATTCGCCGCGCCCCAGCAGATGGTGTGGGAGGCCTTTACCACTCCCGCCATTCTGAAGCAGGCCATTCCGGGTTGCGAAAGCCTCACCGAATACGAACCGCAGAAATACGATGCCGTGCTCAAGATCGGCATCCCCGGAGTCAAGGGGACCTACGCCGGCAAGTTTGAAATCGTCGATGCCCAACCGCCGCACAGCTGCAAGATGATCGGCGAGGGCAGCGGCACCCCGGGCTTTCTCAAGACCGAAACCGCCATTCAGTTGACCACGGAAGGCGACCACACCGTCGTCAACTATCAGGGCGATATACAGGTCGGAGGATTGATCGCCGGCATCGGCCAGCGCATGATCGGCGGCATCGCCAAGATGATGCTCAATCAATTCTTCAAGCAGATGAGCCAGGGTTTGGAATCGTAGTCATATCGGAGATTGCATATGAAGCCATGCGCTTTTGAGTATTTTGCCCCGGGATCGGTTCAGGAAGCGCTCGCGCTGCTCCAGCAGCACGAGGGCAAGATCCTCGCCGGCGGCCAGAGCCTGATTCCGCTGATGAACTTCCGCCTCGGCCGTCCCGCGGTGCTGATCGACATCAACCGGATCCCCGGCCTCGCTTACGTCCGCGCGCAGGGCGGCCAGATCGCGATCGGCGCGCTGGCCCGCGAACGCGACGTCGAACTCTCGCCCCTCGTGCGCGAGCAGTGCCCGTTGTTGGCTGAAGCCGTTGCCAACGTCGGTCACTCCACCATTCGCAACCGCGGCACCTTCTGCGGCAGCATTGCCCACGCCGACCCGTCGGCGGAAGTCCCGCTCGCCATGTGCGTGCTGGAGGGCACCATCAAGGCGATTTCGCCCGCGGGTGAGACCGTCTTTGCCGCCGGCGACTTTTTCCTCACCTATCTGACCACGGCGTTGGAAACCGATCAGATGGTGGTTGAAGCCTCCGTCCCGGTCCTGCCGGCCGGCACCGGTTGGTCTTTTATCGAGATGAGCCGCCGCCATGGCGACTTCGCCATCGTCGCCGTGGCCACCCTGCTCTTCATGGACAAGGGTGTCTGCACCGAGGCGCGCATCGGCCTGGCTGGCGTGGCCGGCACCCCGGTCCGCGCCACCGATGCCGAAGCGATTCTGGCTGGAAAGAAGATCACTCCCGAGTTGATCGCCCAGGCCGCCGCCGCCGTCGTCGATGCCACTGATCCGGAATCCGACTATCACGCCTCGGCTGAATATCGTCGCGACATGAGCCGTGTCCTCACCCAGCGCTCGCTCACCGAGGCTCTGGCTCGCGCTCAAGGAGGTAAGTAACATGGCGGATCGTCGCCTCATCAAGCTCACCGTCAACGGCGTCGCCTGCGAAGGCTACGCCGAGCCCCGCAAGTTGCTCGTCGACTTCCTGCGCGATGACCTGGAACTCATGGGCACCCACGTCGGCTGCGAACATGGAGTTTGCGGCGCCTGCACCATCTTGTTTAACGGCAAGGCCGCCCGCTCCTGCCTCATGTTTGCAGTTCAAGCCGAGGGCTCCGAGATCATGACCATCGAGGGTCTGGCTCCCGGGAACGAGTTGCATCCGCTGCAGAAGGCCTTCCGCGACAACCACGGTCTGCAGTGCGGCTACTGCACCCCGGGCATGCTCATGACCTCCTACGAGTTGCTGCAGGAAAATCCGCAGCCCACGGAAAAGGAAGTACGCAAGTCCATCTCCGGCGTCCTCTGCCGTTGCACCGGCTACAAGCAGATTGTTGACTCGGTGCTGGCTGCCGCCGGCGACCAGAACAAGTAGATTGCCAGCTGGCCCACTCGAGCCAACAGTGGCCTGAGTGGGCCGCACCCCCAGCCGGATACCCACCCGCCGCGTGGGCCAACTCCGGCCCGGATCGTTCATTGCAAGGAGATATGCATGCCCGCAGAAGCGCAGCCGGCCCCCACGCCGGCAGTTGAAGAATTGGACAAGGCAGCCGTCGCCGAGATCAGGGCGCTGATCAGCGGCGTCCGGGCCGAAGGCCGCACCAAGCTCACCGAATACGAAGCCAAGAAGGTCTTTGCCAAGGCCGGCCTCGCCATCACCCGCGAAGAACTTGCCACCAGCGAAGACGCAGCCGCCGCAGCTGCCGCCCGCATCGGCTTCCCGGTCGTGCTGAAAATCGTCTCGCCCGAGATTCTCCACAAGACCGACTCCGGTGGTGTGAAGCTCCGGCTGCAGGATGCCGCGGCCGTTCGTCAGGCCTATCGCGAGATCATCGCTGCCGCCACCAAGGCGTTCCCCGCAGCCAGGATTCACGGCGTGCTGGTGCAGGAAATGGTTGCCGCCGGCATCGAGACCATCGTCGGCGTCGCGAACCGTCCTCCCTTTGGACCCGTGATCGCCTTCGGCCTCGGCGGCGTCTTCGTTGAAGTGCTCAAAGACATCACCTTCCGCCTCGCCCCCATCGACAATGCCGGCGCGGCCGAGATGCTCACCGACATCAAGGGCGCCCGCATGCTGCAAGGCTATCGCGGACTGCCTGCTGCCAATTGTGAAGCGCTCGCCGGCGCCATCGCGCGGCTCTCGCAGTTGGCCGTCGCCCTGGCCGACGAGGTCGAAGAAGTAGACGTCAATCCGCTGTTCGCCACCGCGCAGTCGGCCATCGCCATCGACGCGCTGATTACGCTCAAGGCGCAGCCCACCGTCGCCACCCCGCGTCCCACCGCGTCCGTCGAAGGCATGCGCGCCTGCCTCCAGCCGCGCTCCATCGCCGTCATCGGCGCCTCGAACGATCCCACCAAGACCGGCCACTTCCTGCTCAAGAACATCCTCGTCAATGGCTTCCCCGGCAAGGTTTATCCCATCAACCCCAACGCCACCGAGGTTCTCGGCCAGAAGTGCTATCCCAACATCCTGGCCGTGCCGGACGAAATCGACCTCGTCTTTTTCCTGCTGCCGGGCAAATTCATTCCGACGTTGTTTGAAGACTGCCGCAAGAAGGGCGTCAAGGCCGCCAGCATCATCTCTGCCGGTTTCGCTGAAGTCGGCGAAGAGGGCAAGAAGCAGCAGGAGGTTCTCTCCAAGCTGATTAAAGAAACCGGCGTCCGTTGCCTCGGCCCCAACTCCATCGGCTTCATCAACCTCGACCAGAAGCTCGTGGCCAGCTTCATCGTCTTCGAAAACTGGGAAGGCGGCTCCATCTCTCTGGCCGGCCAGTCCGGCATCTTCGCCGGCGCCGTCGCCGACCAGTTGATGGCCAAGACCGTGCAGCGTATCGGCATCGGCAAGAGCGTCATCTTCGGCAACAAGATCGACCTCGACGAAAGCGACTTCCTCGAGTGGGCGTGGCAGGACCCGAAGACCGAGGTCGTCGCCCTCTACCTCGAATCGCTCAACGATCCGCGCCGCTTCCTCTCGCTGGCCAACCAGGCCAAGCGCGATGTGCCGATCATCGTCCTCAAGCCCGGACGCACCAGCGCCGGCCAGAAGGCCTCGGCCTCCCACACCGGATCGCTGGCCGTTGACGACGTGCTCGTCGATCACACCTTCCGGCAGTACGGCGTCACCCGCGCCTACGACCTGGAAGAGTTCGTTGAGTATATGAAGGCCTTCCAGTATCAGCCGCTGCCCAGGGGCAATCGCGTCGCGGTCGTCACCTTCAGCGGCGCCAACGGCGTGCTCTCTTCCGACGAACTGGCTGAGAACGGCTTCCAACTCGCCGAGTTCGGACCCGCCAGCCAGGCGCGCATGAAGAAGTTCCTGCCCGAGTGGCAGCCGGTCACCAACCCGCTCGACCTCTGGGCCGCCCTCGGCGCCGGTAACCGCCTCACCCACGAAGAAGGCATCCTCTCCGCTCTCTCCGATGAAAATGTGGATGCCGTGCTTTGCGTGCTGCT
Organism: uncultured Acidobacteriota bacterium; assembly: GCA_903847195.1. The sequence goes on from CAINCZ010000073.1 coordinate 24,710, forward strand.
CGGACTGGCCAACGCCGACTTCGACGGAATTCGCGAGGTCTTCGCCAATGCCCGCCAGCAGTACCCGGACAAGCCGGTCTACGTCGTCATTCTTGGCGGCGAAGTGAGGGAGCGCTGGCTCAAGCAGATTGATGGCCTCAAGGTGCCGGTCTTCGACACCACGCGCATCGCCATCAAGGCGCTGGCCGCGGCCCGCGATCACGCCATCAGCCGCGAAATCGTGCGCCCCGACCCGCTGCTTTAGTCGCGACGCGCATTCACCAAAACAGGCGCCCCACTCAAGCCTGGCTCTTGAGTGGGGCCTTCTTCAGGAAACACAGACCATGGGTGCAAGGTTGACTATACTGAGACCGATCGTTCAGAAAAAAGAGAAACTCCGGGGCTACTGCCTCGTCTGCAACCGTTATTATTTTTTCCGCAACGGCCTGGACACAAACTCCCTGCAGGTCAACCAGCACCACAAGGGGGTCTGCCAGGAGAACCGGCACGATTGTGTCCGGATTAAGACCATCTCACCGAGGTAACAGGCGCCGCCATGGTCATCGACTTCCATTCCCACCTGGCCTACTACCGGTCCACCACCGAGAGCTATCGCGCGCTTCTGCAGGCCGGATGGGGCGACCGCGCGGAGCGGATGATGAACCACTACGCTTCGCCCGAAAACTACCTCAAGCTCATGGATGAGTGCGGCGTTGATTACACCATCGTGCTGGCCGAGCTGGCCCCCATCACCACCGGCATCTGCACCAACGAAGACGTCGCCGCCTTCTGCGCCCAGAGCCCGCGCCTGCTGCCCTATGCCAGCATCAATCCCTATACCTCAGCGCAGCCCGCGCAGGAATTGCGCCACCTGGTCGGCGACCTCGGATTCCGCGGTCTCAAGCTCTATCCCACCTATCAGTACTATTACCCCAACGACCCGATGCTCTACCCGGTTTACGCCGCGGCCCAGGAACTGGGCATCCCGGTCTCGCTGCATCTCGGCTCATCGGTCTTTGCCGGCTCACGCATCAAATACGGCGACCCGATTTATCTCGACGACGTAGCCGTTGACTTCCCCAACCTCTCGCTGCTCATGTGCCACTGCGGACGCCCCTTCTGGTATGAGCAGGCCTTTGGCCTCGCCCGCCTTCACCGCAACCTCTACCTGGAGATTTCCGGGCTGCCGCCGCAGAAGCTGCTCACCTACTTCCCGGAACTTGAGCGCGTCGCCGACAAGGTGGTCTTCGGCTCCGACTGGCCCGGCATCACCCGCATTGACGCCAATATTGAAGCGATCCGCGCGCTGCCCTTGAGCCCGGTGACGAAAGACAAAATCCTCGGTGGTAACGCCGCCCGCCTCGTGAACCTGCTCCCGCGCGCCTGACGAAGCTGGAGCGAAGACAGGCCACGTCACGCCGCGTGAGCGTCGTTACGTGGCCTGTTTTCCTCTCAACTGCTCGGGCACTCAACCGCTCAGGCTTCAAGGCCCGCGACGAAGCCGCTGCGGGTGGCGTTCATCAACTGGCCGGAGCCAGCCGCGTCGCCGACAACGACAATCTTCTCCGCCGTGCCGGCAAGATTGTCTGCCAAGTCCCTGTTCTTCTTGTATCCCAGCGCGATGATCACCGTGTCGCACGGATACAGCGTGGTCGTTCCGTTTTTCTCCAGCAGTACGCCGGTTTCAGCGAACTCGACAATCTTCGTCCCCGTCAATTGCACCACTCCGTTTTCCGCCAGCAGCCGCAGGAAAGCCAACCGGATGCTATCTTCCTCTTCATCTGCCGCAAGCACGGGCAGCATATCCGCGACGGTTACGCGTTTCAGCTGCAGGGACAAGTGTGCCGCGGTCTCCACGCCCACGCTGCCGCCGCCGGCAATGAAGCAGTTGTTGCCGGTCGCCACCTTGCCCAGCAAAACGTCTTCCGCGGTGAATACATGCGGACGGTCGATGCCCGGAATCTTGGGTAGCAGCGGCGTTGCCCCGGTGGCCACGATCACCAGATCCGCCTTTGTCGCCTTTACCATCTCCGGTGTTAATTCGGTTTCCAGGTGGATCGTAACGTTCTTGATCTTCTTCAGCTCCGCAATCTGCCAGGCGGTCAATGTCGCCAACTCTCCCTTGAACGGAGGATAGGCCGCAGACTTGAACTGGCCTCCCAGAAAGTCCCGCTTCTCGTAAAGATGGACGTCGTGGCCTTTCAAACCGGCTGCCCGCGCGGCTTCCATGCCCGCAGGCCCACCGCCCGCTACCAGCACCTTCTTGGGCTGCGGAACTTTGTCCAGGCAAGTGTTGTATTCAAATCCCAACATCGGATTGACCGCGCAGGCTATGGGAGCATCCGCGCGTCCGGCGTTGCCCGTACAGCCCTCCATGCAGCCGATGCAATAACGGATGCTTTCCAGTTCTCCTCGCCGGGCCTTGTTGGGAAGCTCAGGATCAGCCAGGGACCCACGCCCCATCGCCACAAAATCCGCCTTCCCCATTTCCAGCAGGATGTCCGCCATCTGCGGATCATTGATCCGATTGACGGTAATAATGGGAATGTCCACCAGCTTCTTGATTTCCTCGGCAAATCCCACAGTCCAGGCGTGCGGAATCACCATCGGCGAAACGATGCCATGGTTCCCGTATACACCGGTCGAGACGTGCAGCGCGTCAACGCCCCAGGTCGCCAGCGATCGTGCGATCACCCTGGTCTCCGAGATGTCGCGCCCGCCAGGCCTGACTTCGTCGGCCGATATCCGGAATAGCATCGGAAAGTCAGCGCCTACTTTCGCCCGCACATCTTCGACAATCTCTCTGGGGAACCGCATGCGGTTCTGCAGACACCCGCCGTACTCGTCGGTTCTCTTGTTGGAATACGAAGACATGAATTCCGCGATCAGGTATCCGTGGGCGCCGTGGATTTCCACTCCGTCGAAGCCTGCCTGCTTGACGCGCAGGGCGGTATCGCCGAATTCAGACACAATGGCCTTGATCTCTTCCGTCTTCAACTCCCGCGGCAGGTCCCGGCACCACGGACACGGAATCGCCGACGGAGCCACCGGCTGCACTCCCGCCTTGACGGCATTGCTCTGGCGGCCGGCATGGTAGATCTGCGCCACGATCTTGCTTTCGTACTTGTGAACTCGCTCCGTAAGCTGCCGGTGGCTCGCCACGTGTTCATCGTCGTAAAGCCCTCCGATGAAACGGTATCCCTTGGCGTGCTTATCCACGGCGTAGTCTTCGGTGATGATCAGGCCCCAACCGCCTCTGGCCTTTGCTTCGTGATATGCAATGTAGCGCTCGGTCGCAAATCCATCGGTGGTGCTGAAGTTGGACACCATGGCCGGAACAACGAACCGGTTCGGCACCTCCATCTTGCCGATTTTCTTGGGCGTGAAAAGCGTCGTAAACATCCGCGTGCTCCTTTCGATGGTGGAAACCGTTGGCGGGTGGGTCAGGCCGCTCCAATGGAAGCAACTCCCTGCGCTGCCTTCAGAGTGGCGCGATTGTACAACGCGCGGCGTGGGGAAAAGAAGCTATTTTCGCCGTTCTCGTCACGTTATTCAGCTCCCCACACTCAGTGGTACTCTGCCTTAGGTTAATCGTCTTAATGAGACTTCAGAGGTCTTCGATGAGACTCGAAGGGTGCGCGTCGTGAGACTTCCAGAGTCTCTGATCAGACTTGCAAAGTACTCTCATCCGGAGTGCGGCTTAGCTGTTGACAAGCCCGACTTTCCCAGAGTATCGTGCGCAGGCAGTTTACAGCACTCAATCATTGGCAAGGCAGCCCTGCCTTCGGTGTGAAGCGCTCTGCGTGTGTGTCGTGTGTTATGCAAAATTTAGGGATTTGCAGGAGATTTCACGATGGCTACTCCACAGACCTCTACCAGTCGGTTTGATCTTCGCGTGTGGTTGGAACAGGCCAGAGCTTTGGGCCAGGTGCAGGAAGTTGACGGCGCCGACCTGAAGTTCGAACTGGGCGCAATTGCGGAAATCAATTCCAGGCGCGGCGGGCCGGCATTTGTGTTCGGCAAGTTCGCCGGGTATCCAGCGGGATACCGCGTCATGACTGGCGCCATGCTGAATCCCGCGACCCTGGCCATGACCCTGGGAATTGAAGGGCGTCCGAGTAAATTGGAACTCGTTGACCGCGTTTCGCAGTTGTTCAAGACGGTTGACGAAAACGCCAGCAAGTATCCGGTGCAGTTCGTCAGCACCGGTCCGGTCATGGAGAATGCCATGGTCGGGGATGAAGTCGATCTGACTAAATTCCCGACGCCGATTTTCCACGAACACGATGGCGGCCCATACATCGGAACCGGGGTCGTACAGTTCAACAAGGACCGCGATAGCGACTGGGTCAACGCCGGCACCTATCGGGTGCAGTTGCTGAACAAGAACACCCTCGGCAATTTTATATCCCACCATCATCACGGACACGTGATCCGCCAGAAGTACTGGGACAAGGGCGAGCCCAGTCCCATCGTGATCACCGTAGGGCACCATCCACTTCTGCTGTTGCTCGGATCGTTTGAGCTTCCCGAGGGAGTGGACGAGTTGAGTTGGATCGGGGCCATCGCCGGCCAGCGCGTGCCGGTGATTCGCGGTCCCGTGACCGGCATTCCGATCCCCGCGGAGGCGGAGATCGCGATTGAAGGTTTTGTGTACCCCGGCCGCGAGATGATGGAAGGGCCGTTCGGCGAATTTACCGGATACTACGCGGGCGGGGCCTCGATGCAGCCCTGCGTTGACGTGAAGGCTGTGTACTACCGCAATGACCCCATCCATTTGGGTACGCCGCCGCACCGGCCGCCGCATGATTACTCCTATTACGGAAGCGTCATGAAATCGGCGGCGATCAAGGAGTCGCTGCGCAAGGCCGGCGTTCCGGGTGTCAAAGGCGTGTGGGTCGCGGAGGCGAGCAGCAGTCGCGCCTTCATCATCACCAGCATCAAGCAGCAGTACGACGGCCATGCCATGCAGACAGCGGCGATCGCTGCCTTCTGCCAGGCCGGTGCGGACATGGCGCGCTACTCCGTGGTAGTCGATGATGATATCGATCCGACCAATCCCGAAGACCTGATCTGGGCGCTCAGCCTGCGTTCCGACCCTGCCGTGGACATCGAGGTCATTCGCCGGTGCGTGACCAATACGCTTGACCCCATCGTCACTCCGGAGATGAAGCAACTGCAGCAGGTCTATAACAGCCGCGCGCTCATCAACGCCTGTAAGCCGTTCGACCGGATCCTCAGAGGCAATTATCCGAAGGTTGCGGAAGCGACGCCGGAGTTGATCGCAAAGACCAGAATTAAATGGGCGCACCTGTTCAAATAGTCCGGTTGCACCCGAGGGCGCTGTAAAGAGTTTGCAGCTGTTGACGCATCGGGGTCTTGCTCGATGAGATCACACTTATTCGGGAGCTGATATGAGCACCAGCAGTACAGCCTCACCCAACCGCGTGAACATCACGCAGTTCATTGACCAGTCACCCTTGACGTCGTACCAGACGGGTATCTTTGTCCTGTGCCTGCTGGTGACTCTCCTGGACGGCTTCGACAGTCAGATGATAGGCGTGGCGGGGCGGAGTATCGCCCAGCAGTTGCATTTGAGTCCCAAAGCGCTCGGGGTAGTGTTCAGCACCTCTTACTTCGGCGCCATGTTCGGTGCAATGTTTTTTGGCACGCTTGCCGACCGTTGGGGACGCAAGCGCATGTTGATCATCTGCGCCCTCTTGTTTGGCGGATGTACGCTGGCGATCACCCAGATTCGCACCGTCGAGCAACTGGCCATTTTGCGCCTGATCGGCGGGCTTGGCCTGGGTGGAGCGGTGCCGAACGCCGTCGCCTATGGCACGGAATTCGCTCCCAGCCGCATGCGTGCTTCGCTGGCGAGCGTGATGTGGGTGGGCGTACCCGGCGGCAGTGCTCTGGTAGGTATTACTGCCGCGTATGTGCTCCCGCGATACAACTGGCAGGCCCTTTTCTTGATCGGCGGCGTTCTGCCGCTGGTCATTTTGGTACTGCTGTGGTTCCTGCTGCCGGAGTCCCTGTCGTTTCTGGTGCGGCAAGGCAAGGACAAGGCTCAGGTCCACAGGATCGTTTCCAGGATTGCTCCGTCACTGGTAGAAGGCAAGGAAGTGGAGTTCTTTACCACGGAGAAGAAGATGCCCGGCGTGCCCATGAAGCACCTGTTCATGGAAGGACGCGCCCTGACCACCATTCTGATCTGGCTGCTCTTCTACATGAGTTTTGTACTGCTGATTTTTGTCACCATCTGGAGTCCGAGCCTGTTGCTGCGCAGCGGCGCCACCATTCAGCAGGCCAGCATTGCCTACACACTCTGGAACCTGGCGGCCGTGCTGGCGACGCTCACCATTGGCCGCATCATGGATAAGTTCAACTACTATCGCGCGCTCGCGGCCACGTTTGCGATCTCCGCGGTGGCTGTATCCCTGTTTGGAACTTACGCCAACAACCCATTCCTGCTGGTTGCGGGTTTATCGATCCTGAGCGGAATTTTTGTCAGCGGCGCCAACTCCGGAATCATGGCATTGGCGGCGCTGTCTTATCCGCCGGCCATCCGTGGTACCGGTATTGGCTGGGCCTTCGCCTTTGGACGTTTCGGAGCCATGTCCGGACCGATCGTGGGAGGCTACTTGCTGAGCCTGGGATGGAGTGTCGGCCAGGTCTGCATGGCCATCGGATCTTCAGGAATTCTGGCGGCCATCATCATTCTCATCTTGAAGGCTCACGTGGATTCCGTCGCTCGCAACAACAACACTTCGGCGATCGGCGCAGCCGCTCACTGAGTTCCGTACTGCATCCGAACGGCGGCCCATAAATCACAGTGTGCAAACACAGAATCGCCCCCGTAAGGGGGCGATTCCAATTCCTGCCGGGATTCCTGCATCTGAGGGGCAAGCGCACCGCTTCAGATCGTCTTCCCTTTCCGTGATCTCTCCTGCTCCTGTTCCGCCTTGAAGCACTCGCGCACCAACCCTAAGAACAAATCGAGCACGGGCTGTCTCGCCTGATTCCGATAAGCCAGCACCAGATTCACCGTCGGCGGCGGTGTTTGCGCCAGCGGCCGGGAAACCGCCGTCTCCGGCAACATCTGTTCCAGGTACTTCGGAACCAGGCTGCAGCCCAGGCCCACGCCGACGGCACAAAGCGTGGTCAGAATATTTTCGGTCTCAACCTTGGAGATGAACTCCACGCCAGCCTGTTCCGCCAGGGAAACCGCCGCGTCGTGCAACTCCAAAGCGATTGCCTTCTTCAGGTAAACCAGCGGCATCGTCACCAGGTCCGTTATTGGAATTCGCTCCAGCTTTGCAAACGGATGCTGCGCCGGAACAATCGCGACGATCTCGTCGGAAAGCACCACCTCACACGTGATCTCTGGGTCGGAAACCGAGCCGCGGAGAAACCCTACATCGATCGCATGAGCCTGCAAGGCTAGAATTTGCTCTGGAACCGTAAGACTTCGCAGGACGACCTGAACTCCAGAACGGCTCGAGTGGATAAAAGGCGCCAATCGAGGAAACACCCGCCACTCCGTTCCTGGAATGAACCCGATCGTGAGTTTGCCCGACTCTAGATTCGCCGCATGCCGGATCTGCTCGTACATGGAATC
>CAINCZ010000074.1 GCA_903847195.1 uncultured Acidobacteriota bacterium
GGTGTTGTTCACGTCCAGCAGCGTGACCGGCGTGAGCGCGGCGCACTGCGCCATGTACTCCGAGACCGCGCCGTAGATGTCCACCTCGCAGGCCGTCGGAATGCCCCTGGCCGTGAGGCGGCTGTTGATGTAGCAGGGCACGAAGCCGAAGAACGACTCGAACGCCGGCCAGCACTTGTTGGCATAGACGCCGAACGCGCGCGAGCCCAGGTTCTTCTCGAAGAAGTCCAGCAGCGCCACCTCGAACTGCGCGAGCTGCTGCAGCTTGGCCGGATTCTTGAAGGCGGCCGCGCCGGCTTCGCGCTTGATCTCGGCTGCCGTTTCCTCGATGCGCTTCTTCTGGGAGGCGGCCTGCTGGAAGAGATGGAGCAGATCCAGCTCGGAATTTTCCATCACTTCGACGCCGAGGTCGTAGAGCGGCTGGATCGGCGCGTTGCAGGCGAAGAAGTCCTCCGGACGCGGGCCGAAGGCGATGGCCTTGAGATTTTTCACGCCGATGACGACGCGCGCCACGCGGGTGAAGTGCGCCAGCATCGCCGCCACCTGGTCGGGGGCGCCGACCGGGACATCGGGGATGTGCGCGGTCAGGCGGCGCAGACCGCAGTTCAGCGAGGCGTTGAGCATGCCGCAGTAGGCGTCGCCGCGACCGTCGATCAGGGAATTGGCGCTGTCCTCGGCGGCGGCGCAGAGCATGAACGGACCGCCGAATTCGCGGGCAAGAATCGTCATCGGTCCCTCGGGACCGAAGTTGCCGAGGTAGATGGCAAGCGCGTTGGCGCGTTTGGCGCGCAGTTCGGACAGCGCCTGGACCGCGTCCTTCTCGGTTTCGACGATCGTCTCACAGGCGATGATTTCGACCTTGGCCTTTTTGCAGGCCTGGACCACCTTGGTCATGCGGGCGCGGGTGAGTTCCGCCGGGAAGCAATTTCGGCTGACGCCAACCAGGGCGAGTTTGACCTCAGGGATATTGCGCATCGGGATCATGAAATTCTCCTTTAAAAAACCGTGCAAAACTATTACACCAACCGCAGGACCAAGTCGAGTGCGTTGTTGCGACGCGCCAATCTTGACATTGCAGTCATTTGGCCGCAAAATAAGAACCGAAAACGAGTATTCATACCAACCGCTTCATTGGTGACGCGGCTGGCGGAAAGGATCGCATGCAAAGTCTTGTCAATCATCTGAACCAGCTCCAGGAGCTTATTTTGATTCGCGACGAACACCGCACGACCGGCGACGGGTCGCACATGGATCGTCTCAACGAGGCCATCGACGAGCTGACCGAGAAACTGCCGCCGGATGTCCGGTCGCTCTTCCAGCGCCTCTGCAAGAAGGATCATGCGGTGATGGCGCCGATGCACGAGGGGTGCTGTGCGATCTGCGGCATGCGGCTGCCGATCAGCCAGGTGCAGTCCGTGCGGGTTTGCAAGGTGCTGCAGAACTGTCCGAGCTGCGCGCGCATCCTGTTTGCGGACCCGGAGGCCGCCCGCTGGGTGGGCGAGCTTCCCAGCCGGGCCGAGCCGCGCAAGGTCGGCATCTCGCGCTTCTCGGCGGAAGGGCTGATGATTCCCAACCTGGAGGCCAAAACCAAGGAAGAGGCCATTACCATCCTGGCGACGAACATGGAGACGCAGGGGTTTATCACGGGCGCCAGCAAACTGGTGCAGGCGGCGCTCGACCGCGAAGCGGTGCTCAGCACGGGCATGGAAAATGGACTCGCCTTCCCGCACGTGCGTGGCATCGAGGGCGGCGGGCTGACGCTGGCGCTGGGAGTGTCGAAAAAAGGCGTGCCATTCGACGAGCAGGGCAGCGTGGCCCATTTCATCTTCCTGGTCACGATCCCCTCCGCGGTCAGCGCCTTCTACCTACGCTTGCTTTCCGGGCTCACAGAAACCTTCCTCAAACCACAGAACCGTGACGCGCTGTTGGCGGCCGAAACGCCGGAGCAGCTTTGGAAGGCGCTGATCAAGGCCACGCGCTACTCGATCAAGTAGGCCGAAGTCGTCCCCGACGAGTCCCAGAGGGCATCCATGGGCTCGCGGAGGACCGCTTTGCCCTACTGGCGACACTTTTCCGAATTTGCCCTACCTCTTTCATTCCCAAGCCCCGAGTCTGGCGCGGACGCGGGCCGCGAATGCCAGGATCGCGTCGCGGCGGGTCTTGTAGAGGATCGCGCCGCCGACTATGGCCATGCCGAGCAGCAGCAGCAGCGCGCCGATCCCCATCATCTGCACGGAACGGTCGAACGCCTGGAATTGCTTCACCACCAGCGCGACCAGATCCGTGGCAAAACCCGCAAAGCCGAAGTAGAGGTAGAGCTGGACGCGCAGCAGCGGCCCCAGCGCCATCACGGCCAGGCAGAGCAGGATCATGGTCAGGTGAAAGCCGACCGGATACCGGTTGTCCAGCAGCGCGTAGTAGCCGCAGCTCCCGAGCATCGCAAGCACGGTGACGAGGCGCACGGCGTTGCGCAGCGTCGGCGGCAGGTGTTCACCGAAGAGCCAGACCAGACCGAGCACGCCGAGTCCGACCGGGATGGTGTACGCCTGCACGCAGCGCAGGTCGAGCCGGGCCCAGAAGAGCAGGCAGACAAAGCCGACAAACCCGAGCATGGAGACGGCGTTGTACGGCGAGTCGCGCTTCCCGCCGCCATGCCAGGCGAAGAGCATCGCCTGGACGCCGATCACGAGCAGGGCGAGGTCCGCGCTCAGATGGTTCGTCAACAGCCAACTGCATTGCAGCAGCGGCAGCAGCCAGACGGCGCCGGTCATGGTCCGGGACAGCCCGGGCTGCTTGTGCTGGACCAGCCGCTTGGCGGAACTGAAGGCGATCGAGGCGCCGAGGCTGAGCCAGA
>CAINCZ010000075.1 GCA_903847195.1 uncultured Acidobacteriota bacterium
AGAATTACACCCTCTTCTTCTACTGAGCCACCGCTAAACAAGCAAGGCCCTTGTTTTGGCAAATCAGTCAAAGAATTTCTCCAGTACTTTGGATGAAGCTGAGCTTGGGCCCGATAACGATTCGATCCTCCGAGATATATGGAACGACGTGCAAGATCTCAAGGCTGAGAGATCCAGACAAGGAAAGTAGAGCCGGGTGCCCCGTCCTAGCCTGGTTTTGGCTAGGGCGGGTCCTTTCCCCGGTAGCTCAACTTCAGCACAATACCAAGACGCTCCCTTGCCCGTGCCGTCCACTCGGGCTCGATTTCGACGATTCCCGGCGCCCCCGTCAGATAGTGCCGGAAGCTGCTCCACTCCCAGTCCTCCGGTTTTACGGCCAGCTCCCGATTGACCGGGTTGCGGTGCATATAGCGCAGCTTCTCCACGCGCTTCTCCGCACTCCAAACGTTGAAATCGTAATAGCGTTCCTGCCAGAAGCGTCCGCCCGCGCGCCGCGCCACCGACTTCTTGACCGCCTGAATCGCCGTCCCCAACTCTCCGCGCTCCGGTTCGCCGACGAGCATATGAACGTGCTCCGGCACACGACATAGCCGACGACGACGAACCCGTACACCAGGCGCATGCGCTCCAACGAGCGCTCGAATTGGGTTCGCACTGTAGCGGTGAGCAGCGGCTGGCGGCGATAGTAACTGAAGGTGGGGAAATGCAGTTGCTTCGCCTGCTGAAAACGGCGCAGTCCCCAAGGCATGCGCCGAAAGGTACACTGGAATCCGCAGAATTGTCCAGGGTCGTCGAGAAAAGACCCGCCCTAGCCAAAACCGGGCTAGGACGGGGCACCCGGCACCCGGCCGATTCTTTCGGTTCGATCATTCGACTCAGCAGGAAGGAGGGGCTTATGAACAAACTAGAAGCCTCCGATCACCCGACGTGCGGTTCTGCAAGCACCTGCGGTGCCAAGGTCAATCCCGCGGTGGAGGCCCCTGTAGCGGGCATTTACACCGATGCGGTGGCCGAACTGGTTGCGATTGGCGCGGCGATCGCCGCGACTTGCGATCCTTGCTTCAAATTCCATTTTCAGCAGGCGACTCGGCTTGGCGTCTCGCGCGAGGACATGATGCGCGCAGTGAAAACAGCCCAGAGCGTGAAGGAGACTCCGGCAAAGGCCATGCTGGAGTTGGCCCACCGGTATCTCGAAGGAGATCCCACCGGATTACCCACGGTTAAGAGCTGCTGCGGGTAGCGCACCTTGGCGACCGGCAATGGCGTGGGGCTCCCGGCTCGCCGGTGGCACACGCAAGTCCGCTTTTGCCTTGAGTGTGCATTTTGTCCACAGTAAGCTGACCATGTGCCTTCCGGACCGAACCTTTTCGAGTCTCAACGCGCCCGCAATGCGGAGGACGCCTCTCGCGAGCCGTCACCCACCGCTGACCTGAGCGAACTGCTGCGCCGCGGCTTTGGCTTCTCCGCCTTCCGGCCCAACCAGGAAGCGGTCTGCCGGGCCAGCGTGGAGGGCCGTGACATCCTGCTGGTGATGCCGACCGGCTCGGGCAAGTCGTTGTGCTATCAACTGCCCGGCATCGCGCGCGGCGGCACCACGCTGGTGATCAGTCCGCTGATCGCCCTGATGGAAGACCAGGTCGGCAAGCTCAAAGAGTTGGGGTTTTGCGCCGAGCGCATTCACTCGGGCCGCCCGCGCGACGAGGCGCGCCAAACCTGCCGCGATTATCTCGGCGGCAAGCTGCACTTCCTCTTCATCGCGCCGGAGCGGCTGCGGGTGACCGGTTTCCCGGAGATGCTGGCCAAGCGGCCGCTCTCGCTCATCGCCATCGACGAGGCCCATTGCATCTCGCAATGGGGACACGACTTCCGCCCCGACTACCGCATGCTGGGCCGCTATCTGCCGCGTATGCGTCCGGCGCCGGTAATGGCGCTGACCGCTACGGCGACGCCCATCGTGCAGGACGACATCGTCGAACAGCTCGGGCTGGTGGGTCCCGAGCGCTTCGTGCGTGGGTTTCGCCGCGACAACATCGGCATTGAGGTCGTCGAGATCGCGCCTTCGCAACGCGGGGACCTCACCGCCCGGTTGCTGCGTGATCCCGGCAGGCGGCCCGCCATCGTCTATACGCCGACGCGCAAGCAGGCCGAAAGCCTAGCCGTCGAACTCTCCGCCGACTTCCCCACCGCCGCCTATCACGCCGGAATCGAAGCCGCGCGACGCCAACGCATCCAGGAGAAATTTCAGCAAGATGAGATCGAGGTGATGGTGGCGACGATTGCCTTCGGCATGGGCATCGACAAGTCCGACATTCGCACCGTCATTCACACCGCGCTGCCCGGCAGCCTCGAGGCCTATTACCAGGAGATCGGACGCGCCGGGCGCGACGGACGCCCCAGCCGCGCCGTGCTGATGCACTCATACGCCGATCGCCATACGCACGACTTCTTCATCGAGCGCGATTATCCCGAGGCCAAGGTACTGGCCGAGATCTTCAAACAGCTGCGCGATGAGTCGATCCCCAAACAGAGCCTCATGGCCAGGCTCAAGCTGGAAGAAGAAGTCTTCGATAAGGCGCTCGAGAAGCTCTGGACGCACGGCGGCGCCGTCGTGGACTTTGCCGAGAACGTGAGCCTGGGCCGCGACCAGTGGCGCGACTCCTACCTGGCGCAGGGCGAACAGAAGCGCGCGCAGATCGAGCAGATGATGCGCTACGCCGAGAGCCAGCAGTGCCGCATGTCGTCGCTGGTGCGCCACTTCGGCGATCACGCCGACGCCGAAACCGCGTGCGGCATCTGCGACTTCTGCGCTCCCCAGCATTGTGCCGCCCAGCAGTTCCGCGACGCGACCGCCGACGAGCGCAAGCTGGTGCTGCGCGTCGTGACTGCGTTGCGCGACTACGGCTCGCGCTCCACCGGCAAGCTGCACAGTGAGCTGAGTCCGCAGATGATCCGCGACGAATTTGAAGAACTGCTCGGGGCCGCCGCCCGCGCGGGGTTCCTGCAACTCGCCGACGAGGTCTTTGAAAAAGACGGCCGCCAGATCCGCTACCGCAAAGCTGCGCTGGCGCGCACCGCGCATGAGGTTGACGAAGCAGCGCCGATCCGGCTGATCGTCAGCAACGAGTCGCCTTCGTCCGACAAGCGCAAGAAGAGCAAAGCCAAAGCCGCTTCTGCGGACGAAAAACGGACGCCGCAGCCCAAGTCGGCGGGCCGGCCAGGGCGACCCGCCACCGCGCGCGAGGGTGAGGACGACGTCGACAGCCGGATCGAAGCGGCGCTGCGCGCCTGGCGGCTGAATGAAGCGCGGCGGCGCAGCGTGCCGGCCTTCCGCATCTTCAGCGACCGCACGCTGCGCGCGCTGGCCGCCAGCCAGCCGGGAACGCTTGAAGAGTTGCTCGCCGTCCCCGGCATTGGCAGCGGCATCGTGACCAAGTACGGCTCAGAGATCTGCCGGGTGCTGCTTGAGAGCGTAGGCTAGGCAGGCCGCGACTCGTTTTCGGTGGCCGAACCCGTTATCATCGCCGGGAGTGCCCTTCGCACCGCGGTGCGGGCACCTGCAGGGAGGCATCACGATGGCGAAGCCGACGTCTCACGGTCGCTACTACTTCATTCGCGGGCTCCAGTCTTTGTGGAAGGGGGATCCGCTGGTGAGCGGATCGCAGTTCCGCGAGATCGTCATCACCTCCAACCAGTGGAACTCAACCGAGGGGACGTTTCAGACGTACGCGGTGGAGTGCTGCACGATCGGGCTGGCAGAGGCGACGATGGCGGTATCGCGCGAGCCGAAGCTGCTGTTTGACAGCGATTTCGAGGGGCTGGAGGCGGCGGCGAAGAAGTTCACGGAACTGTCCGCCGACGCCAGGGCGCAGGGTTACAGCGTGCTTTCGCTGTTCGACGAGCTGGACTTCCAGGCCCCGGCGAAGCGGCGGCTGACGTAGCGCGGGGCGTCCCGCCGCACACACCTCAGGCCACCACCCGCCCACCCGCAATATAGGCCCCCAGGTGATCGATCGTCTCCGACTGCTGGGTGATGGTCCACTTGACCAGGTCGCCGTTTTCCATGACGGGCAGGTGCCGGATAGGGTGCCGGGGCGGCGCCGGCCTTGATTTGAGCGAGACCTGCCCGCCCCCCAGATTAGTGACAAAAGCGGTCAGAACGGCACAGTAAGGCGCGTTCTCCGGGCTCACACTGCAAATGAGGCATCAACGATGAAACGCGCCGGGATTATAGCCGCACTAGCTTTGTCTGTGCTTATTGCCACCGTCGGCACTGCTTATGCTCAAGGCGAAAAGCAGAATGAGCCGGGAAAGAACGCTCAGGCCGAGAAACAACAGCAGCAACGCGCCCAGCAGAAGCAGGGTCAGGACAAGCAGCAGGAACAGCGTGCCCAGCAGCAGAAGCAGGTCCAGAACCAACAACAGCAGCAGCGCGCCCAGCAGAAGCAGGGTCAGGACAAGCAGCAGGAGCAGCGCGCCCAGCAGCAGAAGCAGGCCCAGGGCAAGCAGCAGGAGCAGCGCGCCCAGCAGCAGAAGCAAGCTCAGGGCAAGCAGCAGGAGCAGCGCGCTCAGCAGCAGAAGCAGGCCCAGGGCAAGCAGCAGGAGCAGCGCGCCCAGCAGCAGAAGCAGGCCCAGGGCAAGCAGCAGGAGCAGCGCGCTCAGCAGCAGAAGCAGGCCCAGGGCAAGCAGCAGGAGCAGCGTGCTCAGCAGCAGAAGAAGGTCCAGGACAAGCAGCAGGAGCAGCGTGCTCAGCAGCAGAAGCAGGTCCAGGACAAACAGCAGAAGCAGAGCGCCTTACAGCAGAAACCGGACCAGAAGCAACAGCAGCAGCGCGCCCAGCAGCAGAAGCAAGAACAGGGCAAACAAGCGAAGCGCGTCCCCCAGCAGCGTCAAGAGCAACTGATCACGCAGCAACAGCAGCGCGTGGCGCAGTACCGTCAGGTTGAGGTCAGGCAACAGCAGCAGGGGTTCGCACAGAAGCGCGAGGCGTCATTGCAGAAGCAGGGGCGCAACTCACAGATGCGTTTTCAGAAGGACTACGAAGAGCGTTCCCGTCAGCAGCGGACGCGCTTCGAGAGCGAACGGAACCACGATTACCAGAACGACCCTTACTTCTATACGGCTCCGACCTACCGGTACCTCCGTGGCGGCACCTACTACCAAGTCAACGGGTATGGCATGGATCGGCTGCGCGAGGCCGTCCGGAACGGTTACCAGGAAGGGTTCCGAACGGGAGAGGCTGACCGCTCGGACCGGTGGCGATCCAACTACCGCACCTCGTATGCCTATCTGGACGCGAACTACGGTTACAGCGGCATCTATCTGGACCAGGGCAGCTATAACTACTACTTCCGCGAGGGTTTCCGGCGCGGGTATGAGGATGGCTTCGCCAACCGGTATCGCTACGGCAGCTATTCCGGCGGGAACTTCAGCGTCAATGTCGGCATCTTGAACGCTATTTTCAGGTTCCAGGCACTGAACTAAAGGCAGCGACAGGTCGGGTGGCGCACTTCCCACCCACCGTCCGGAGCCCCACTCAAGGCCAGTTTTGGCTTGAGTGGGGCTTTTCTCTCATGCAAACAAAAACCCCACCCTACGAAAACCGCGTAGGGTGGGGCACCACTGGGTCCAGACTTCTTTTACCTACTGCCGTTACTTCCCGGCTTCGACCGGCTTGCCGCCGGCGGCTTGAATGGCCTTGATGATGTTGACGTAGCCGGTGCAGCGGCACAGGTTGCCGCTGATGGCTTCGCGTACTTCGGCGTCGCTCGGGTTGGAATTGCGGTCCAGCAGCGCGCGGCCCGCCATGATCATGCCGGGGGTGCAATAGCCGCACTGCACGGCGCCGTGCTTGATAAAGGCTTCCTGCACGTCGTCGAGTTTGCCGTCGCGCTCCAGGCCTTCGATGGTGGTGATGGCGCGGCCATCCACCTCGACGGCCAGCACCAGGCAGGAGTTCGTGGGTTCGCCGTCGATCAGCACCGTACAGGCGCCGCAGTCGCCGGTTTCGCAACCCACCTTGGTTCCCACCTTGCCGAGCACGTCGCGCAGCATTTCCAGCAGCGTCAGGTTCGCTTTGACCTGGGCGGTGCATTCCTTGCCGTTCAGGAGAATGGTCACCGTAAGCGCGCTTGCCGCCTTCGTCTGTGTCGTCACCTTGAACCTCCGTATCTTCTTCTTGGCTTCTTCGGTCGCCTTCGACCGCGCCCATGTCTTTTCTGAACCCAGGTTAGCGCCCAACTACAGGGCGCTAACCTGGGGTACCAGACCTTCTCAGGCCTTGCCCTTTTCGATGGCGGAGCGCAGACTGTCGCGCGTGAGCACATCGACCAGGTGCTTGCGGTACTCGGCGCTGCCGCGAATGTCGCTGATCGGCTTAGCGATCTCGGCGGCTAGTTTGCCCGCAATGGCGAAGTTCGCTTCCGTTGCCGGCTTTCCGCGCAGTGCGTCTTCGGCAGCACGCGCGCGCAACGGTACCGGGGCCACGGCCCCGAGCGCAATGCGTACGTCCTGCAAGATGTCGCCCTGCATCTTGACCGCGGTGGCGATGCCGACCACGGCCAGCGCGTCGGCCTTGCGCAACCCGAACTTCAGGTAGTGGCTGCCGGTGATCTCCTGCTCGGGGATGATGACCTCGGTCAGGATTTCGCCTACGGCCAGCACGGTCTTGCCGGGTCCGACGAAGAACTCTTCGAGCGCAATGGTGCGCGCGCCCGAGACTCCCACCAGTTTCACCTTGGCGTTGAGCGCCAAAAGGATCGGCGGCAGGTCAGCCGAGGGAACGGCGTTGGCGAGGTTGCCGCCCACGGTGCCCACGTTGCGGATCTGGTAGCCCGCCATGTGCCCGGCCGCGTCCGGGATGGACGGGAACCACAGGCCCATGATCGGGCTGGTGACCAATTCGTTGTGGGTAACGCGCGCGCCAATGATGACGCCCACGCCCGCCTCGTGGCGGATACCCTTCAGTTCATGCAGGCGCTTCAACGAGACCAGGCAATCCGGCGACATCAGCCCGGACTTCATCTTCACGATCAGGTCGCTGCCGCCCGCCAGCACCTTGGCACGCCCGCCCCATTGGCCGAGCACAGCGCAGGCCTCGGCCAGCGTCTCCGGTGCCACGTACTCAAATTCCGGCATCAACATCTCAGTTCTCCTCAGAATCGCTCCGCCGACAACCGGCAGGATCGTCCTAATACCGTGGGTTGCCTATCCCGCCTATGCGCCAAAAGAGGGCGCATAGGCGGACCACCAAATTTACTTCGCGGCAGCGGCTGCCTTCTCCTGCATCGCTTTCCAGACGCGTTCAGCCGTGACGGGCAACTGCTTGATGCGCACGCCGACGGCGTCGAAGACGGCGTTGGCCACGGCGGCTGCCGTGGGCAGCGCACCCGGTTCGCCTACACCCTTGGCGCCGAACGGCCCGTTCAGATACGGATCCTCCACCGTGATCGTCTCAATCGGCGGATGATCGACGGGCGTCGGCATCAGGTAGGTGGCGAAGTTCGGGTTCAAGATCTTGCCGTCCTTGACCACGATCTCTTCCATCAGGGCCATGCCGAGGCCCATGGAAACGCCGCCCTGCATCTGTGCTTCCACCAGTGCCGGGTTGATCGCCTTGCCCACGTCCTGCGCATGCACGATGTGCTTCACGTCCACTGCGCCGGTCACGGTATCGACCTCGACCTGAATGATCGAAGTGCCGTATGCGTAGATGTGGAAGGGATTGCCCAGACCGGTCTCGGGATCGACCTTGATCCGGGGCACGCACCACCAGCCCTTGCCGATGAGGCGGCGTCCGCACTTATAGCAGTACATGAGTACTTCGGTGGCCGAGGACTTCTTCGCGCCGTTCACCTGGCGGAACTCTCCATCGACGATGGCCACGTCGGCGACGGGCAGATCCATCAGATCGGCGGCCATCTCGACGAGCGTCTTGCGCGCGTCCTGCGCACAGCGCACGATGGCGTTGCCGGCCATGACGGTGCCGCGCGAGGCCACGGTGAGCAGGCTGTCCTGATCGACGGCGGTGTCGCCGCGGGTAACCACGACGTGTTCAAAGGAGAGGCCCAGCCCTTCGGCAGCGATCTGGCCGAGCGCGGTGCGCGAGCCCTGGCCGATTTCGGCGATGCCGGCACGCACCATGATCTTGCCTGCGCCATTGACCTCCATGGTGCAGTTGGCAAACTCAGGCCAGGCGCCGAGCGTGGTGGCGAAATTGAACGAACTGATGCCGATGCCCTGGCGGAAGCGTCCAGTATCGCCGCTCTTCTTCTTTTCTTCCTTGAACTTCTTCCAGCCGGATTTCTCGGCGGCCTTACGGATGGTCTCCTTGAGGCCGACGCTGGAATCCAGGAACTGCTCACAGGTGGTGTAGCAGGGCGCTTCGAGTCCGTTGATCAGCCGAATCTCGACGGGATCAATATTGAGCCGGGTGGCCACTTCGTCCATCTGCGATTCGTAGCCGAAGTTCATCTGCGGGATGCCGAAGCCGCGCATGGCGCCGCCAAACGGCAGGTTGGTGTAGACGTTGTAGGTGTCCACACGCACGTGCGGAATCTGGTAAGGACCCGGGGCGTGATAGCCGCTCTTGGAAGTGAGTCCACCGGTGGGCGGCTTGAGCCCGCCGACGCTGGAGTAGGCGC
>CAINCZ010000076.1 GCA_903847195.1 uncultured Acidobacteriota bacterium
GGCGTTACAACGGACCGGCACGCGCGGATCATCATCATGGCCCAGGAGATGCGTCTCCACTCAGAGGCCGGATACATTTGCGCAGACTGTACTCTCGCCCAACCATTTTCCCCTTGCAGTCAGACGGCGGACCATACAATTTCACTAAGAACACAATTCCAGCGCAGGCAAGGGTCGAGAACACCCAGGTTAGCGGCCAAAAGCGGGCCGCGAACCCGCGGCACCCGTCGGGGGGGGGAGCGACGGCGGTGGCTGCGCGCTTGTGCTTGGTCAGCCTTTCCTATCCGGAGCAGCTCCTTATAAGATGAAAGCCGTAGGCGGCGTCGTGTGGTGCGGCTCGATTTGGGAGCCTGCTGGCGGCGTAGCACGAAGCGAGAGGGGTGGCGCAAACCGGAGCGCCCCGGTCCGCGCCTGTGAGCGAAATCACACTTACTTAGTGCGGGAAAACCTTGCTGCGCGGCTGGCGGCAATTAAGATCAATTTCAAACCGTAAGAGGAAAACATGAAGCTGCTGGTTCTGGGCAAGGGCAAGATGGGTACGCTGATCCTCCAGTTGGCGGAGGAGCGCGGCCACGGGGTGCGCTGCCACGACGAGTTTGACAACGTCAACGGCTCGATGCTGACGCCGGAGCGGCTGCGCGACATCGACGTGGTGATCGACTTCACGGTTCCCGACGCGGTGCTGGCGAACGTGGAGGCGGTGGCGCGGGCGGGAAAGAACATCGTGGTGGGCACGACGGGCTGGTATCAGCACCTGCCGCGGATCCAGCAGATGGTGGCCGAGGCGAAGATCGGATTCCTCTATGGGGCCAACTTTTCCATCGGCGTGAACCTGTTCTTCGAGATCGCCCGCACGGCGGCCGAGGCGCTGAAGCAGGGGTTTACGGGCCGGATCACCGAGACCCACCACATCCACAAGAAGGATGCGCCGTCGGGCACCGCCGTGAAGCTGGCGCAGGTGGTGGAAGAGGCCAGCGGGGTGAAGGTGGAGATCGATTCGATCCGCGAGGGCGAGGTGTTCGGCATTCACGAGCTGGCGCTGGCTTCGGAGGCGGACACCATCCGGCTGGTGCATGACGCCAAGTCGAGGCTGGGGTTTGCCCAGGGGGCGGTACGGGCCGCCGAGTGGCTAAATGGGAAACACGGATTTTTCGATTTCAAAGATTTGTTTCGCGAGGTATAAGGGAAGCAGCTTCTGAAACAATTTATGAACGTACTGGTGCTAGGCAAGGAGAAGACCGGGGCGATGGTCGCCCAGATCGCCTGCGACCGCGGGCACACCGTGCGCGTGCTCTCGAGTCATGAGAGCCTGACGGCGTCCGGGCTGCTGACGGGGAGCCTGAGCTCGATCGACGTGGTGATGGACTTCACCTCGCCCGACGCCGTGCTGGCCAACATCAGCGCGTGCGCGCGGGCCGGCATCAACGTTCTGGTAGGGGCCACGGGCTGGTACAGCGAGCTGGGCCGGGTGCGCGAGGAAGTGGAAAAGACCGGCATCGGGCTGATTTACGGCGCCGACTTCGCGGCGGTGCTGGGCAGCGTGCTCAACGCCATGGAGCCGACTCCGCTGTCGGGGCCGAAGATCAGCGGCGCTACGCTGGCTTCGCGCTTCAATCCGCGGGGGGCCTGGCCAAAGGGATTCAGCCTGTCGCCGCAGATGCTGCAGGAGCGCCACGGGCTGAAGCTGAACGTGAAGTCGGTGCGGCAGCAGGAAGAAGCCGGGCTGCGCAAACTGGTGTTCGACTGCGGCAGCGACAGCGTGCAGGTGACGCAGAATGCGCACTCGCAACGCAGCAGCGCCGAAGGCGCACTGCGGGCGGCCGAGTGGCTGCGGGGCAAGCACGGCATCTACGACCTGAAGACGCTGTGCCGCAAACGTCCCATGGCGGACGCCTAGAGCAGACTTAAGAACAGGTGAATTGGGTTCCACGCTGCGCGCGGGCGCGGCGTTTTGCTTTTTCCGGCCTGCGCGGGCAGTCCTTTACAGGCACCGCTTGGAAGCCCACCCCGGTTTCGTTATGATGGGGCAGCAAACCGAAATTTTTTACCAAGAGAACCGAACATGAACTTTCGCGGAACCGGCACGGCCCTGGCCACGCCCTTTCGTCCCGACGGCTGCATCGACGAACCGGCGCTGCGCGCCTTCGTCAACTGGCAGATTGAGCAGGGCATCGACTTCCTCGTCCCTTGCGGCACCACGGGCGAGACCCCGACGCTGGATCGCGACGAGTGGCTGCGCGTGGTGGACATCACCGTGGAGGTGACGGCCAAGCGCGTGCCGATCGTGGCCGGTGCCACGTCGAACATTACCCGCGAGGCGGTGGAGAAGGCGCGGACGATTGCGTCGCGTCCCGGCGTGGACGGCGTGCTGACCGCTTCGCCTTACTACAACAAGCCGACGCAGGAAGGTCAGTATCAGCACTTCAAGGCGATCGCCGAGGCGATTCCGAATACGCCGATCATCCTGTACAACGTCCCGGGAAGGACGGGTGCGAACATTGAGCCGGCGACGCTGGGCAGGCTGGCCAGGATTGACAACATCGTGGCGGTGAAGGAAGCCAGCGGCAAGCTGGATCAGTTGGTCGAGCTGTTCAACTACGTGCCGGACGATTTCGACGTGCTGTCGGGCGATGACGCGGTGACGCTGCCGCTGATCGCGCTGGGTGCGCGGGGCATCATCTCGGTGGTGTCGAACCAGATTCCGCGCGAGATGACGGAGATGACGCGTGCGGCGATGAACAACGACTGGGAGACCGCGCGGCGGCTGCACCGCAAGTACCTGGGCCTGATGAACGTGAACTTCATCGAGAGCAATCCGTTGCCGGTGAAGGCCTCGCTGGCGATGATGGGCAAGATGGAAGAAATCTACCGGCTGCCGCTGGTGCCGATGAAGCCCGATACGCGGGCGAAGCTGGAGAAGATACTGGCTGAGCTGGGACTGGTGACGGCGAAGCAGGCGGTTAAGTAGGGAATAGCGGTCAGGATTTGCACGCCCCGTTCCGGCTCGGCTGGAGCGGGGTTTGCTTTTTTGAGCGGCGAAATGGTGCCGCCGGGTTATTTCGCGGCCACCCACATCTGGTATAGGCAGGCAGATGTGGGGCACGAGGGACTGCGCGGTTGATCGAAAGTCAACAACCCCACCCTAACGCGCCAAAGGCGGGCGCGTGAGGATGGGGCACCCGGGGCGACGAGGGGCGCGAGGTGTTCAGCACCCACATCTGCTAACGGCGGCAGATGTGGGGCACCGGTGACGCTCCGGCGGGCGCGGTTCCTGTTTCACAGGCGGGCACCCCGGCGACAGAGTTTCATCGGGCATTCAAGGCGATGTTGTAAGCTCTGTAGTTGATATGCTGCGTTTTATCATTTTCCTTCTCGTGATTGCCGCCATCGTTTACGGGGTGGTGGGCTACGTCGGCTGGATTCGCCAGTTCAACGCGACGGTTTCCATCAACGGAGCGCGGGTGCCGGCGCGCGTGTACAAGAACCATTCCGGCGAGGTGATCGTGGACACGGGACGCACCCCCGGCGTCGAATACGTGGTGCGCAGTTATTCGGTGGGACGGCCGTCGCACTACTCGTTCTTCAAGTACGACTACGTCATGTTTTCGAAGCAGTTTCCGTTGCTCACGACGGACCTGAATGACCGCTCGCGGAGTTGTCCGACGCACCTGGAGTATGAGTCGCGGCGGATGCGGTTCCTCGATTGTGGGCGGGTGGTGCTGGTGAATCTGAACTAGCCGCGACGCCGGGTTCGGGCGGCAGGGGCATTCTGCGTGGATGGCAACCTGGACGGTGCACAGATCGATCCGGCGATGCAGCAGCCGGCGGATGCAAGCCAGATGTTCTGCGGCTCCGATGACGGGCCGCCCCAGCCGCTCTACGGGATCCGCGGCTGGTTGCTGCTGTTCTGCATTATCGTCGCATTTTTTAATCCGCTGAAACTACTGGTCGACGCCTCCGAGGCGGGCTGGGCCGTGGCTGCATTCGACGTCGCGTTGGCGGCTTTTTCCGTTTACGTCGGAATCTGCGTGGCGCGGCTGAGCCCACGGGCGCTGCCGCTGTTGAAGGCTTACTTCATCGTGCTGCTGCTGCTGGGCCTGGGGTCGGTGGCGTGGGCGGCGGTGCTGGCCTGGTTCACGAACGGCGCAGCGGGGGAAGAAGCGCTAATGCGCCTGGCGGGGGCCGGGGCACGGACCGCTTTCTTTGTCGCAATCTGGTGGAGCTACTTCCGGCGATCGCTGCGGGTGCGGAACACTTACGGTCGGAACTTGTAGCGCGCTCGCTTCGACAGGCAATCCTCTAACAATTCAGGCAGATGATGGAACGCGGGCCGGATGAGGCCAGCGTGATCGTCTGGTCGCGCAGAATGTCGGCCAGCATGGCGGGCTCGATGTTGCCGCCGCTGATGACGGCGACGGTGCGCGAGGATTTGGGCAGCTCGTTGCCGTGGAAGAGGAAGGCGGCGGTAGCGACGGCGCCGCTGGGTTCGGCGACGAGGCGGACGCGCTGGGCGAGGAAGCCGGTGGCCTGGCGGATTTCGTCTTCGGTGACGGTGATGATGTTGTCGACGTAGCGGCGGATGTGTTCGAAGTTGAGCGGGCCGATGTGCTGGGTGCGCAGGCCGTCGGCGATGGTGCGCGATACCTGGTCGGCGCTGAATTCAATGATGTGTCCGGCCTGGAAGCTGGCTTGCGCGTCGGAGGCCAGCACGGGCTCGACGCCGATGACTTTGGCGCGCGGAGCGGCGAGTTTGATAGCCGTGGCGATTCCGCTGATGAGGCCGCCGCCGCCAATCGGAACTAGGACGAGCTCGACCTCGGGAAGGTCCTGGGCGATTTCGAGTCCGGCGGTGCCTTGGCCGGCGATAATCATCAGGTCATTGTAGGGTGGCACAATGGCGTAGCCATGTTCGGCGGCCAGAGCTTCGGCGCGGGCTTGGCGTTCGCTGCTGGCGGGGCCGACGAGTTCGACCTCGGCGCCAAGGGCGCGGGTGGCGGCGATCTTGCCGGCGGGCGCGTCGTTGGGCATGACGACGACGGCCTTGATGCCGAGCGTGCGGGCGGCGTAGGCGACGCCCTGGGCATGGTTGCCGCTGGAGTAAGTGATGACGCCGCGGCGACGAACTTCCTCCGGCAGCGAGGCGATGTGGTTGTAGGCCCCGCGCAATTTAAAGGCGCCGATGGGCTGCAGGCTCTCGGGCTTGAACCAGAGTTCGCCGGTGGCAGCGCCGAAGAACTCCGCGCGCGGCGGATTGGCGCAGCGAATGAGGGGAGTGCGGATGGCTACGCCGGAGATTCGCTGCTGGGCCTGGAGGAGGTCCTCGAGGGTGATCATAGGTCTGGTGAGATTATGCCACGCTCTTCAAAGGAACAGCGTGGCATAATTTCGGGGCCGTCCAAATCAGACCAGTGAGGGGTCACTGAAATGAACCGCGCTCTCGTGCGCTCTATATTGCTTTGCGCTTTCCTCCTCCAGATTGCTGCCCACGCGCAACTCGCCGTGGAGAAGCTGCGAACGGCCTTTCCGGGCAAGAATTGGAGCGTGGTAATCGACTCCCCTGGATTTGTGATGGAGGCGGACGGACTTCAGCCGGGCGGTCGGCAATATCTACTGGCTAAGAATGGAAGCAATGGAATGACGCTATCGGTCTCCATGGAGCGAAGTTCGAAAGGGGCCGACCCAAACACCTGCCCGGCGTATCTCCGCAAACGTGTCGAGGCTCTAAAAGGGCTTGGTTTGCAGGATGTGCAGTACTTCGCTGAAGGCTCCATGTCCATTGCGGAATACCTCATACCCGAGGTGAAAGGCCTGAAGATTCGCCAGAAGCACATGGTTGCCTGCACGGCGAGAGAGGACGTCTACGTGGATGTCCATCTCTCAAAAACGCAGTTTAGAGAGGAAGACGAGCCGCTGTTCAGGTCGCTTCTCAGCGCCGTGAGCATTGTCGAAGCGCAGCCAGCGAAAACAGTCGATGCCAACGCGGTGCAGGTGCGGGAACTCGTGGGGTCCGGGAGCAGATACTACCTCCAGCAAAGCTACAAGGAGGCCATCCCGCCATACCAACAGGCGTTGAATCTGGAGAAAAAGCGTCGGACCTTGGAAAAAGACTTGTGGCGTGTATTGGTGGATAACCTCGGCATGGCATACGGGATTACCGGAGATCTTGTAAGAGCGGAAGAGACGTTTCGCTACGGAGCGTTTGAGGACCCGACGTACCCGATGTTCTGGTACAACCTGGCGTGCGTATACGGCGAGCGGAACGATCTGGACACGGCTGCGGAGTACTTGAAGAAAGCCTTCAGCTACAAGGCAAACGTGATACCGGGCGAGAAAATTCCTGATCCACGCGGCGATGATTCATTTAGGCGCTTCCTGGCCAGCCCTAAATTCCAGGCACTGATGAAGACGCTGGATTTACCGTCATCGAAATGAAGGAGTGAATCGAGACGATCCATCAACTCGAATTTCCTGACAAAGCGGGAGCGCCAAGGCGCCCACGAAGGCGCCTTGGCTGCCACGGCAAGGTCGGAAGGACTTCCAAATGTCTGCTTACACTTCGAGGATCACCGGCATAATCAGCGGGCGGCGCGAGGTGTTCTTGACGATGTAGCGCTTGAGGTCCTGGCGGATTTTTTCCTTGATGAGGCCGTAGTCGGCTTTTTCCTCAGCGCTGGAGTGGTCAAGCGTGCGGGTGACGGTCTCGCGGGCTTCGGCCAGGAAGCCGTTGTCGGCAGGGGCGCCGGCGAAGCCGCGCATGACGATTTCCGGTGCGCTCTCGACGCATCCGGTGAGTTTGTTGATGGCGATGACGGCCAGTACGAAGCCGTCTTCACTGAGCAGGCGGCGGTCCTTGATGATGAGGTCTTCGACGACATCGCCGTTGGAGCCGCTATCGATGCAGATGCGTCCGACGGGGACGCGTCCGGCCTTGCGCGCGCCGAGTTCGTCGAACTCGAGCACGTCGCCGCTTTCGATCATGATGGCGCTGCCGACGACGCCCTTCATGGAGGCGGCCAACTCGGCGTGCAGCTTGAGCTGGCGGTATTCGCCGTGGATCGGGATGAAGTAGCGCGGCTTGACCAGATTGATGATCAGCTTGAGCTCTTCCTGGCTGGCGTGTCCGCTGACGTGTACGGGCGGCTTGGTGCCGTCTTCGTAGATCACGTGGGCATTGCGCCGGAAGAGGTGATCGATCATGCGGTAAATCTTCTTGTCGTTGCCGGGGATGATGCGCGACGAGAGCACGACGGTGTCGCCGGGGGCGATGCGGGCGTGCTTGTGATTGTCGACGGCGGCGCGCGAGAGGGCCGACATGGGCTCGCCCTGGGTGCCGCTGATGAGCACGCAGACGCGCTCGGACGGGAAGCTCTTGATTTCGCCGGGATGGATGAGCAGGCCGTCGGGAATGTCGAGATAGCCCAGGTCCTGCGCGATCTCAGCCGACGACATCATGGAGCGGCCGACGAGGGCCACCTTGCGGTTGTAACGCTGCGCCATCTCGAGAGCCAGCTTGATGCGATGGATCGACGACGAGAAGCAGGAGACGAAGATGCGCTGCGTGGTGCGGGAGAAGATCTCGTCGAACTTGCGGATGACGGCGCGTTCGCTGGCGGTGAAGCCGGGGCGCTCGACGTTGGTGGAGTCCTGCATCAAAGCCAGCACGCCAGCCTTGCCGTATTCGGCGAAGGCGTGGAGGTCGAAGAGCCGGTTGTCGGTGGGCGTGGGGTCGACCTTGAAGTCACCGGTGTGAATGATGACGCCCAGCGGCGTGTGAATGGCCAGTCCGACGCAATCGACCAGACTGTGCGTGACCTGGATGGGCTGGATGGTGAAAGGGCCGACGTTGAAGCGCTTGCCGGGCACCATCTCGTGGAGCGTGGCCTGATCGAGCAGCTTATGTTCGTCGAGCTTGTCTTCGACGTAGGCCAGGGTGAACTCGGTGCCCCAGACGGGAACATTGAGCTCGGAGAGTATCCACGGGAGGGCGCCGATGTGGTCCTCGTGGCCGTGGGTAAGAACGATGCCGCGTACCTTGTCGCGGTTTTGGATCAGGTAGGTGATGTCGGGGACAACGATGTCGACGCCGAGCAACTCGGTTTCGGGGAACATCAGGCCGGCATCGATCACCAGAATGTCGTCACCCCAGCGCACGGCCATGCAGTTCATACCGAACTCGCCGAGACCACCAAGGGGGATAATTTGCAGTTTTTTTCCGCTCATCTTCACGTACTTTTATGCTAACACCAAAGGGGGGGGCTCGGCACAACCGAACTGTGACATCATAGGAGGCGATTTCCGCAGCCGGTGGGCGGCGTGAAAGGGGCGGAGCAGATGAAGCAAATCACGCAGAACAAGGGATGGGTGCGGCGGCGGCTCGAGACGGCGCTGTTCAGCGGTCTGCAGCAGGCGTACAGCAAGGTGCAGGTAGACCAGGGACGGTACCTGATGCAACTGCGCTCCAACTACGGGCTGCCGGTGAATAGCTACCAGGGGATGTTTACACTGCCGATCCAACAGGTGGATGCGGTGGCGAGCGCGGTGATCCGCTCCAGCATGAAGCTGGCGGCGGCCGAGGGCGCGGGGCTGGGATTCGGCGGGTTCCTGACGGTGGTGCCGGACATGGGGATTCTGTCGGCGATCACGATGCGCACGATCCAGAAGCTGAGCCTGGTGTACGGCTTTGAGTTCCGCACCGAGCCGGAGATGGCCGAGTTGTGGATGGCGGCGGCCAGCGCGGCGGGCGTGGACATTGGGCGCGATCTGCTGGAAAAGAGCCTGCTGAAGAGGTTTACGGCGCGCGCCATCCGGATGATAGCGGCGCAGGCGAGCCAGGAGATGGTGGAGCGCTGGGCGGCGCGCATGGTTCCGGTGCTGAGCTCGGTGTTGGGCGGCGGGCTGAATTACTATTTCGTGCGCACCTGGGGCGCAAGGGCGGCGCGGCACTTTCGCGCGCGGCACCTGGCGGTGCGGGAACAATTGGCGAAGGGCAGCACGGCGCAGTTGGGTTGATTTTCAGCCGGAAAGGCTGAGAGCGGCAATTC
Organism: uncultured Acidobacteriota bacterium; assembly: GCA_903847195.1. The sequence goes on from CAINCZ010000076.1 coordinate 9,042, forward strand.
CCACCCTAGCTCCGCCCTGCGGGCTCCGCGAGGGTGGGGCACCGCACCGTGCTTACAATCCGGCTTCCATGCGTGAGCGGGGATCGAGGCAGTCGCGCAAGGCGTCGCCGATGAAGTTGAAGGCGAGCACGGCCAGCACCACCGCGACCGCGGGGAAGAGCACGAGGTGCGGTGCGTCGAACAGATGCGAGCGGCCGTCGTTGAGCATAGTGCCCCAGCTGGCCGTGGGCGGGGCGACACCCAACCCCAGAAAACTCATGGTGGCTTCGGCGAGCACGGCTCCGGCCATGCCGATGGCGGCCTGCACGATGACGGGCTGAATGATGTTGGGCCAGATGTGGCGGACGACGATGCGCAGATCGCCCGCGCCCAGCACACGCGCGGCTTCCACGAACTCACGCTCCCGCATGGCTAACACTTGGGCGCGCACCAGGCGCGCGTAGCCGACCCATCCGCCGATGGCGAGCGCCAGAATCAGATTGAAAATCCCGGGACCGAGGAAGGCGACGAAGGCGATGGCCAGCAGTACGCCCGGGAACGACATGAAGGCGTTCATGACGACGACGTTGACGAAGCGATCGAGGCGTCCGCCGTAATAGCCGGCCAGCGAGCCCACGATGAGTCCCAACAGCAGCGAGAAGCAAACGACGCTGCCGCCTACCAGCATGGAGATGCGCGCGCCATAGATGATGCGCGAGAGGGTGTCGCGGCCCAGTTCGTCGGTGCCGAACCAGTGCGACGCCGAAGGCGGCGCGAGGCGCGAGGCGAGGTCGATGCGCGCGGGATCGTGTGGCGCGAGCCAGGGAGCCAGCAAGGCGAATAGGACGAAGATCACCACCAGCAGGATGCCGGCGACGGCGAGCGGATTCTGCCACGCGACTCCCCAGCGGGTGGCGGCGATCCGCATCTTCATCTTCGGGGTGGCCGTGGCTGCCGGGCTGCTCATCGGTGTTTCTTTATTTCCTCATTTACTGCTTTACTGCCGGATGCGCGGGTTTACCGCGGAGTACAGCAAGTCCGTCAGCAGGTTGACCACGACATAGGTGAGTCCTATGGCCAGAATGCAGCCCTGCACCAGGTAATAGTCGCGATTGGAGATGGCCTGGATGGCAAGGCGTCCAATGCCGGGCCAGGAAAAGATGGTTTCGGTGACGATGGCTCCGGCCAGCAGCGCGCCGAACTGTAGGCCGAGCACGGTGATGACCGGCACCATGGCGTTGCGCAGTGCGTGGCGATAGACGACGGTGCGCTCTCGCAGGCCCTTGGCACGGGCGGTGCGAACGTAGTCCTGGCCGAGCTCTTCGAGCATGGCGGTGCGCACCATGCGGGTGAGGATGGCCGCCAGCGCACCTCCCATGGTGAGGGCGGGAAGAACGAGATGCGCGAGCGAGCCCGAGCCTGAGACCGGCAGCCATCCGAGGTACACGGAGAAGAACAGGATGAGCACCGGGCCGAGGGCGAAGTTGGGGAACGACAGGCCGAGCAGCGAGACGAAGCTCAGCAGACGGTCGCTCCAGCGGTTGCGATGGGTGGCGGAATAGACGCCCGCCGGGATGGCCAGTGCGATGGCGACCAACAAGGCCGCGATGGTGAGCCGCAGCGTAGCGGGATAGCGGGCGGCGATGAGCGCGCCCACGCCCTGCTGATAGCGCAGCGAGAGTCCGAGATTGCCGTGCAGCACACCGCGCCAGTAATTGACGTATTGCTGGCCGAGGGGAACATCGAGTCCGTAGGCATGGCGCGCGGCGGCGAGGTCGGCGCTGGCGGCACCTTCGCCGAGCATCTGCTGCACGGGGTCGCCGGGGACGAGGTGAATGAGCAGGAAGACAACGGAGACCACCAGCCAGATCACGGGCAGCGTATACAACAGCCGGTTTAGCAGCGTGCGTGCCACGGGGTCGCGTTGCTCCTGTTCTTTTTAATTTCCTAACCGTTTTCCGGCGATTGCGCCGGGGGCACAGCCACGGGCTCAATCTTCACCCGGGCGATGCGGTGTCCGTCAACTTCCAGCACGGTGAACCTGCGCCCGGCAAACTCCAGGGTCTCGCCGCCGTGCGGTATGCGCTGCAGGCGCGCCAGCAGGAATCCGGCGAGGGTCTCGTAACCCTGGTCGCGCGGCAGAGCCAGCTGGTACTGGGTTTCCAAATCGCGGATCGGCACCGAACCGTCCAGCACCATGGTAGCGCCCACGGGCAGGGACTGGCGCGCAATATCGAATTCGTCTTCCAGTTCGCCGACGAGCTGTTCGAGGACGTCTTCGGCGGAGACGACTCCGGCGGTGGAGCCGAACTCGTCAACCACGACGGCGAGGTGGCGCTTACGCTGCTTGAACTCGGCGAGGAGATCGGGAAGCAGCTTGGTTTCCGGGACGATGAGCACGTCGCGCATGATCTGGCGGATCTGCATGGCGATGAGCCGCTGCTGTGCCTCGGGCGCGGTCAGGGTGAGGCGCAGGCGCATCCAGCGGGTGAGGTCCTTGGAGTAGAGCAGGCCGATGATGTGCTCGGGGCCGCGCTGTTCGTCGTAGACGGGAATGCGCGAGTGCTGTTCTTCGACAACGTGGCGCAAGGCTTCGTCGAGCGGCATGTTGGCCGGAAGCGAGAAGATGTCGGGCCGGGGAACCATGATCTCGCGCACCGTCACCTCGCCGAGTTCCAGCGAACGGTGGATCAGCGCTTCTTCAAAGGCCGGCAGGAGACCGACGCGGCGGCTGGCGGTGGCAAGCAGCTTGAATTCCTCGGCGGAATGCACGCCGCCCTGGCGCAACTGGGTGACGCCGAAGAGGCGCAGCACGAGGCGCGCGCCGTTTTTCATCACCGTGATGAAGGGCCGGGTGAGGGTGAGGAAGACTTCCACCGGTCCGGCGACGGCGAGGGCAACCCGCTCGGCACGCTGGAGGGCCAGCGACTTGGGCACCAGTTCACCGAGGGTGGTGTGCAGGTAGGTGATGAGAATGAAGGCGACGATGATGGCGATCGGGTGACGCCAGGAGGTGAGGAAGCTGGCGGCGCCAAAGAAGCGCTCGATCAGGTAGGCGAAGGTGGCCTCGCCGACCCAGCCGAGTCCGAGGCTGGCAAGGGTTACGCCGAGCTGGACGGCGGCGAGCAACTCGTCGAGCCGCGCCTGCAGGCGTTCGACGGTGCGGGCGCCAAGGCGTCCGGCTTCGATCATCTGCTGCACGCGGGTGGTGCGCACGCTGACAAGCGCGAACTCGGCGGCCACGAAAAAGGCGTTGGCGGCCACCAGAAGCAGCACGACCAGAACGCGCAGCAGCAAGAGACCTTCCATGCGTAAGCCGAATTGTATCATCGCGTTGCGCACAGCTCTGTAGGGTGGCGGGCAGCCGGGGACGCACGGGCGACGTATAATGCGGGGTTCACCCCAGTGGGCGGTTCGGCGCCGGCCCTCAGCAAGGCGCGAATGTTCTATTTCTCTGGAACTGGCGAGCGGCCGCCTGCGTATCAGAAAACGGAAAGCGTATTCATAAATAACCCGGCCGGGCAGGTTGGCTCCTGCTCGAGAGCGGGCTGAGGCCCCAGGAGGCAAGCGAGTGGCGAACGGCAACGGCAAGGCACAGCAGAAGAAACGGCGGCGCTCCCTGATTATTGTCGGGCTGATCGTACTCATAGTGGTCGTCGTCGGTGTGGTGGTGGCCTTTAAGCGCAGCGGAACAAAGATCGATCCGGCGAAGCTGGCCAAGGCCGAGCGCGGCGACCTGGCGAAGAGCGTGGTGGCGACAGGAAAGATCCAGCCGATCATTAGCGTGGACATCAAGTCAAAGGCCAGCGGAATTCTGAAGAGGCTGCACGTGGAAGAAGGCGACACGGTGAAGCCGGGGCAGGTGCTGGCCGAGCTTGACCGCGACGAAATCCTGGCGAGCGTGCGTTCGCAGGATGCGCAGCTGGCTTCCTCGGAGGCTACGCTGAACGCGGCGGAGGCGGATTTGAAGCGGGCACAGGTGGACGCCGAAGCGCCCGATGTGCCGCTGCTGAAGCGGGCCTACGAGCGGGCCGTGCAGATGCAGAAGGACGGAGTGGTTTCGGATTCGGCGCGCGAAGACGCGCAGAAGGCCTATGAACTGGCGGTGAACAAGCGCGACGTGTCGCTGGCGAACGTGACGGTGGGACGCGCGAAGGTGGCGCAGTGCCGCGCCGACGTGCAAAAGAACCGCGCCAATCTGTCGCAGCTCAAGGAACAACTCGGTTACACGACGCTGATTGCTCCGATGGGCGGGAAAGTGCTCTCGCGTCCGGTGGAAGTGGGCGATGCGATCAGCTCGATCCTGGTGATGGGTTCGGCGGCCACGCTGGTCATGACCATCGGCGACATCAGCGAAGTGTATGTGAAGGGCAAGGTGGACGAGAGCGACATCGCGAAGGTTTACCTGGGACAGCCGGCGCGGATCAAGATCGAGTCGTTCAAGGGCAAGCCTTTCGCGGGCAAGGTGACGAAAATTTCACCGATGGGCGCGGAGAAGGACAACGTAACGACCTTCGAGGTGCGGGTTTCGATCGACAACTCGGCAGGCGAGTTGAAGGCGGCGATGACGGCCAACGCCGAGATCATCCTGGAAGAGCACCACAATGTATTGCATGTGCCCGAAGGCGCGTTGATCTACGACAAGGACAAGCGCGCGTTCGTGGAGATTCCCGATCCCACGATGAAGGACGGTAAGAAAAAGGTGCCGGTGCAGGTTGGCATCTCGAACGGCGCCAAGACCGAGATACTGAGCGGGCTTAAGGAGAACGATCAGGTCGTGTTGCAGTAGTCCGCGCCTCCCCTTCGTTCTCTTTTCGCGGGCGGCCGCCCCTCCGGCCGCCCGCTTGACTTTGTGTACGACGCACTGCTACTTTCGCCGCCAATGCAGGTGATTACCCTCACGACCGACTTCGGACTCGACGATTCCTACGTCGGCGTGATGAAGGGCGTGCTGCTCTCGCTGGCTCCCAACGCTGCCATCGTTGATCTTACGCACGCGATCGCTTCATATGACGTGCTGGAGGCGGCGCTCACGCTGGCGCATAGTGCGCCGTATTTCCCGCCGGGGACGATTCACGTGATGGTGGTTGATCCGGGCGTGGGCACGGCGCGGCGTCCGCTGGTGGTCGAAGCCGGCGGGCATGGTTTTGTCGCACCCGACAATGGCGTGCTCTCATTGATTTTGGAACGCGAGCCGAACGCGGTGGTACGGCACGCGAACCGCAGCCAGTATTTCCTGCCCGTTGTCAGCAATACGTTTCACGGGCGTGACGTGTTTGCTCCGCTGGCGGCCCATCTGGCGCGGGGTGTAGCGGCATCTGAGTTGGGGGACCCGGTGACGGATGCGGTGCGGTTGATTTTGCCAGCGCCGCAGCGGGTGGACGCCCAGACGCTGCGGGGCGAGGTCTTGCGCGTGGACAAGTTCGGCAACCTGGCGACCAACCTGCGTCCGGAGCACGTGCCCGCGCTGTTCGCGAAGGCGACGCCACGGTTTACGCTGGCGGTCGGCAGGGGCGAGGTGAGCACGCTGCATTCGACATTTGGCGAAGGCTTGCCGGGAGATGTGTTCCTGGTGCTGGGCAGCATGGGCTTTCTGGAGATTGCGGCCAACCTGCAATCGGCGGCCGAACTGCTCGCGGCAGGACGCGGGAGCGGGTTCGTGCTGCGGATACAGCCATGAGCGTGCACCTGCTGGAGCGCGAGCAGTTCATTCGGCGGCCGCTGGCCGAGGTCTTTGATTTTTTCTCGCGCGCAGAGAACCTGGAGCAGATCACGCCCGCGTGGCTCAACTTCAAAGTACTCAGCCTGAGCACGTCCACGATCGAAGCGGGCACGCTGATCCGCTATCTGCTGCGCTGGCATGGCGTGCCGCTGCGCTGGACGAGCAGGATCGTGCGGTGGGAGCCGCCGTACGCTTTCATCGACGAACAGGTCTCAGGGCCGTACCGCCGATGGCACCACGAGCATCGCTTCCAGGAGCAGGAGGGCGGCACGCTGATCACAGATCGTGTGGAGTACAGCCTGCCGCTGGGATTGCTGGGGGAGGTGGCGCATGCGCTGATGGTGCGGCGGGAGGTGGCGGCGATCTTTGACTTTCGCGCGGGGGAGATCAGGCGGCGGTTTGGCGGCGGGTGATTACGGATTTTTCGGCTTGTCGCGGGCGAGATCCTGCACCCGGGCGGACCACTTGAGAAAGCGCCACAGGTTCACGCGTTCGCGGAAGATGAATCCCCAGAATTCCAGGAAGTCCGATTTCTGCATCCTCACACCGCAATAAGTCTCGATGCGCCAGCGCAGATAGGCTGAGCGCCAGGGCGCCAGCCGGTGTCCGCGAGTTGCATGCCACAGAAATCGCCAGATGGAGAGCATTGCTTCGTTAATCTAACACGATCCTGCGACGGTCAGTCGCGCTCGATCAGGTCGTACTTCTTGAGCAGATGCCGGAAGCTGCGGTAGGAGAGCTTGAGCACGCCGGCCGCCCGGGTCTGTACGCCGTTTTCGCGGCGGAGGGCCGACTGGAGCAGGGAGCGTTCGATCTGCGCGACGTAGCGCTCGATGTCGAGTCCCTCGGGTGGAATCGAGATGCCGGGCGATCCGCCGACGCCGACCGCCAGCTTCATGGAGCGGGGCTTCGGGGCCTCGGAGGGAATGTCGACGTGCAACTCGTTGGTGGATTCCATGGCGACGGCACGCTCGATGGTGTTCTCCAACTGGCGTACGTTGCCGGGCCAGTCATAGCCCTTGAGCAGGTCGAGCGAATCGGTGGTGATGCGCGCGACGGAGCGTCCCATGATGGCGGAGAACTTCTTGAGGAAGTGGCCCGCCAGCTGCACGACATCGTCTTCGCGATCGCGCAGCGGCGGGACGCGAATGGGAATGACGCTGATGCGGTAGAAGAGATCTTCGCGGAAGGAGCCGGAGGCCACCATCTGTTCGAGTTCGCGATTGGTGGCGGCGATGACGCGCACGTCGATCGGGCTCTCGGAGGTGCCGCCCACCGGGCGCACCACGCGCTCCTGCAAGACGCGCAGCAGCTTGACCTGCATGCCGGGCGACATTTCGCCGATTTCGTCGAGGAAGATGGTGCCGCCGTTGGCGGCTTCGAAGAGGCCGCGCTTGTTCTGCGTGGCGCCGGTGAAGGCGCCGCGGAGGTAGCCGAAGAGTTCGCTTTCCAGCAGGGTCTCGGGGAAGGCTCCGCAGTTGACGCTGACGAAGGGATCGCTGGAGCGCGGCGAGCAGTCGTGCACGGCGCGGGCGACGAGTTCCTTGCCGGTGCCGCTCTCGCCGTAGATGAGGACGGTGCTGTTGGTGGGTGCGATGGTACGCACCGTACTCTTCAGCTTGTGCATGGCGGGGCTGGTGCCGACGAGGTTATCGAGGGAGTTGTGCTGGGCGGCGTCGCGCCGGAAGGCGAAGTTCTGGCGGCGGAGGCGCGCCTTTTCGAGCGCCTGCTCGACGGCAGTGACGGTAGCCGAGGGCAGGCTTGATCCGCCTTTGACGAGGAAGGCGCAGACGCCCACTTCGGCGATGCGCCGGGTGGCTTCAAAATCCTCATGCGCGGTGATGATGATGCGCTCGGTATCGGGGCAGTGGGACGAGGCGAACTGCATCATCTCGATTCCATCCACCCCGGGCATGCGCACGTCGCTGATAAAAACGTCAAACGGCGCGATTTCCAGCTTGATCTTGGCCATTTCGCCCGAGGTCACCGTATCGACACGATGACCGGCGCGGCGCAAGGCTATCTCAAGCATCCGGCAGATGTGAACTTCATCGTCGCAAATCAGAATACTGCCCAATTTCAGAACCTCCCAGGATGACTGCCAGGTGCTGCTCTTCGCGGATGGCGCGCTTGAACTGCAGGGTGAAGGTGCTGCCCTTGCCCGGGTGCGACTCGACGGTCACGCTGCCTTCGTGGGCCTGCATGATCTGGTAGACCATGGCCAGACCCAGTCCCGTGCTGTTGGCAAAGCCGGAGTGGAACGGCTCGAAAATCGCCTCCATCTGCTCGCGCTTCATGCCGATGCCGGTATCGGCAAAGCTGACGTAGACGCTGCCGCCATCGACCCAGAGCCGGACGCGGAGCGTGCCGCCGGCTGCCATGGCACGAAAGGCATTGTCGGAGATATTCCAGAAGACCTGCTTCACGCGGTTGGCGTCGAGCATGGCCCGCCAATCGCTGAAGGGGATGTCGCACTCGATTCGGATGGGGCCGCCGAGGCACTCGGGGCGGTTTTCCAGCAGCCGCATGGTGTCCTCCAGCAGCGGGGCGATCGGTTGCGGCGCCAGGCGGCACCGCTGATCGCGCGAGTAGGAGAGGAAATCGGTGACGATCTGGTTGAGGCGCTCCGACTCGCGGCGCACGATCTTGAGGAGCTGGAGTTCGTCGTCGGCAAGGCCGGAGGATTCACCGAGCATCTGCGCGCTGCCAGCGATGGCAGTGAGCGGGTTGCGGATTTCATGGGCGATGCCGCTGGCGAGACGGCCCACGGCGGCCAGGCGGTCGCGCATCTGGAGTTCGCGCTCAAGGCGGCGGATTTCCGTCAGGTCGGTAAAGGTGTAGAGCTGGCCCTGGACTTCGCCCTCGCCGGAGCGCAACGAGCAGACGCCGATGCCGAACGTCTTCTGCTCGGATTTGGCTTCATCCGGGCGCTGGTAGCGAACTTCGCCGCGCAGTCCGCCGACCGACGGCAGAGTTTCGCCAAAGACGTCACTCAAGGGAATGCCGATGAGTTCCTGCTGGGTGCGGCCAAGCATACGCGCGCCGGCAGGGTTGACGACCGCGATGTGGCCCTGGAGGTCGGTGCTGATGACGCCGCTGGTCATGGAGTCGATGATGCGTTCGTGGAGCACCTGCAACGATTCGAGCGCTCCGCTGGCCTCTTCCAGCTTGCCCTTGACGATGCGCAACTTGGAGACCAGCCGGCTGGTCAGATAAGCGACGGCGACATAGGCGACGAGGTTGACGAGGATGGCTGCCTGGAGCGCGGTTTCATCGGGATGGGTGACACCGAAGGAACGGATCACCCCGAAGTAGCTCAGCTCAATCACCGCGCCATAGAGCACGAAGGCAAAGCAGGCGGTGAGGAATGCCCAGACCACCGGCAGCATGATGGCGGCCATGATGATGATGAGCGGGTAGATGAAATTGAACAGGGTGTCGATGCCGCCGGTGACGTAGATGACGGCGGTGGCGAAGACCAGGTCGGTGAGTATCTGCAGGCGCGCCTGCACGCGCTGGTCGTTCCACCAGTGCAGCAGCAGGAGGAAGAATACGGCGACGGAGTACCAGGCGATGATGACGGCCAGGAACGGGATGCGTCCGGAGGCGGCGGGCCGTGCGCGTTCGATGGCCAACTGCATCGCCAGCAGCAAGGTGATGACGAGAACGCGGACGCGAACCAGCCAGCTCAGCCACGCCTGTTCATTGAATGGTGTCATCATCGGCCGGTTACCTCATCTTCTACTGATTAACTGCAGTTCTTAACTTGCGCCGCCCTCGAGGAAGCGCCATTGTGCTCCGCCAGTAGCCCTCATCCGGCCAGCTTGCCGATCATCTTGAACAGCGGCAGGTAGAGCGAAATCACGATGCCGCCGACGAAGACGCCGAGAACGGCGATCATCACCGGTTCGAGCAGCGTCAGCAGGTCCTTGGTGGCGGCATCGACTTCGTTCTCGTAGAAGTCGGCGATTTTCTGGAGCATGGCATCCATGGAGCCGGTGGCTTCACCGACGCCGATCATCTGCGTGACCATGTTGGGGAAGACACCGCTTTCCTTCAGCGGATCGACCAGCGTGCGACCTTCTTCGATGGAGCGGCGGACCTTGAGCAACGTCCTTTCGATCACGGCGTTGCCGGAGGTGCGGGCGGTGATGGCCAGCGCTTCGAGAATCGGCACGCCGGAGGTGATGAGCGTGCCCAGGGTGCGCGAGAAGCGCGCCACGGCGATCTTGCGCAGCAACATGCCGATGATCGGGAGGTTGAGCATCATGCGGTCCCAGATCAGGCGGCCCTGCTCGCCCTTACGAAAGAGCTTGATGCCGAAGAACAGGAGGATGACGAACAGGATGGCCCACCACCAGAACGCGCCGACGAGTTCGCTCAACCGGATGACAAACACGGTCGGGACGGGGAGTTCGACGCCGAGGCCTTCAAACAGCTTGGTGAAGATCGGCACGACCCACTTCAGCAGTCCGCCGACGATGAGTAAGGCGAGCGAGATCACCGAGACGGGATAGATCAAGGCGGAGCGGAGCGCCTGCTTCATCTTGACGGCTTTCTCGGTGTAGGTCGCAAGGCGATCGAGGATGATGTCGAGGATGCCGCCGGTTTCTCCCGCTTCGACCATGTTGACGACGAGGTCATCGAAGACGCGCGGGTAGGCGCGCATGGCGTTCGACAGGGTGGAGCCGCCCTCGACCGCGGTGCGCACGCCGGTGAGCGTGCGCTGGAAGGATGTGTTCTCCTGGTTGCTGGCCATCAGGTCGAGGCACTGCACGAGGGGCAGACCGGCGTCGATCATGACGGCGAACTGGCGGAAGAAGACGGCGCGGTCCTTGGCGGAGACGGACTGGCGACCGAGCGTCGGCAGGGCGAACTCCTTCCCCTTCTCTTTGATGGGCCCGGCCAGGGTGATGCGTTCACGCCGCAGTTGCGCGGCGAGTACCTGCTTGTTCTCGGCGACGCGCTCGCCCGCGACGCGCTTGCCGCTGGCATCCTTGCCCGAAAATGTGAATAACGGCATAGAGTTCCTTTCCACCCCAGCGAGCGAAAAGGCCGCATTCGCTGGGGGCCCCGGATTACGGTGCCCTTACTGCCCACGGGTTAGCGGCTATCGCTTGCCTGCCTTGTAGGCGCCGCCTGGGTTCGCTTTCTGCGCGTTGCCGCGCGCGATCATCTCCTGCAATTCGTCCGGCAGAGAGGAGCGCAGTATGGCGGTTTCCAGCGTGATGTGCTGCTGGAAGTAGAGTGCGGCGAGCGCCTGGTTGAAGGTCTGCATTCCGAACTTGTCCTGGCCCGACTGCATGGCCGAGTAAACCTGGTGAATCTTGTCTTCGCGAATCAGGTTGCGGACGGCGGCGTTGGGGATCAGGATCTCCATCGCCATCACGCGTCCGGCGCCGTTGGGCTTGGGCAGCAGCGTCTGGCAGAGGATTCCTTCCAGCACGAGCGACAACTGCGCGCGCACCTGCGGCTGCTGGTAGGCCGGGAAGACGTCGATGATGCGGTTGATGGTGGAGGCCGCCGAATTGGTGTGGAGCGTGGCGAAGGTCAGGTGGCCGGTCTCGGCGATGCGCAGGGCCGACTCAATGGTTTCGAGGTCGCGCATTTCGCCGATGAGCACCACGTCGGGGTCTTCGCGCAGCGCGGCCCGGAGGGCGCCGGCAAACGACTTGGTGTCGGAGTTGACCTCGCGCTGGTTGACCACCGAGAGTTTGTGCTGGTGCAGGAACTCGATCGGGTCTTCAATGGTGATGATGTGTTCGTGGCGCTCGCTGTTGATCTTGTCGATCATGGCGGCAAGCGTGGTGCTCTTGCCGGAGCCGGTGGGTCCGGTGACCAGCACCAGGCCGCGCGGCTTGTCGCACAGCTTGGCAACGATGGGCGGCAGGTTGAGGGCATCGAAGCCCTTGATCTCGAAGGGAATCACGCGGAAGACCGCCGCAGTGGCGCCGCGCTGGTTGAAGACGTTGGCGCGGAAGCGGGCGAGGCCGCGCAGGCCGAAGGAGAAGTCGAGTTCGAGCTGCTCCTCAAAGCGCTGCTTCTGCGTGTCGGTCATCACGCTATAGGCGATGGCCTTGGTGTCGGCCGGCGTGAGCGCAGGCATCTCGAGCGGGCGCAGGGTGCCATGCACGCGCACCTGCGGAGGCGTGTTGGTGGTGATGTGCAGATCGCTGCCGCTCAGCTCCATCATCGTCTTCAGCAGGTCGCTGAGGCTTACCGCCATCGTCTTGCTTCCTTTCCGCCAAGGGCGCGGCGCCGCTACAAGGAAATGGTTTCGCGCGCCACTTCTTCCAGCGTAGTGATGCCTGCGGCAGCCTTGATAAGGCCGCTGCGGCGCAGGGTGATCATGCCGCGCTCGATCGCCTTCTTTTTCAGCTCCATGGCCGAGGCGCCGACCATGATGAGTTCCCGTATTTCTTCGTCCACTTCCATGACTTCGTAGAGGCCGGTGCGGCCCTTGTAACCGGTGTCGCGGCAGTTGCCGCAGCCCTTGCCGCGCTTGAGTCGGACTTCTTTGGCTTCGACCGGAGTGAAGCCGGCGTCGACCAGCGCCTGGTAGGGCATGGGGAGAATTTCGGCGCACTCGGTGCAGATCTTGCGTACCAGTCGCTGGGCGCATATCAGTTGTACGGAGGTCGCCACGAGAAAGGGCTCGATGCCCATGTTCATGAGGCGGCTGATGGTCTCGGGCGCGCCGTTGGTGTGTAGCGTGGAGAGCACGAGGTGTCCGGTGAGCGCGGCCTTGATGGCGATTTCGGCGGTCTCGAAGTCGCGGATTTCGCCGACCAGGATGATGTTTGGGTCCTGCCGCAAAAAGGAGCGCAGGGCGGCGGCGAAGTTGAGCCCGATCTGGTCTTTCATCTGGACCTGGTTGATGCCGGGCAGATGAAATTCAACCGGATCTTCGGCGGTCAGGATGTTGACGCCCGGCTGATTGAGGCGCGAGATCGAGGAGTAAAGGGTGTTGGTCTTGCCCGATCCGGTGGGGCCGGTTACCAGCACCATGCCGTAGGGCTTAAGGATTGCGCGCTCGTATTTTTCGAGCGACTCGGCTTCGAAGCCGAGTTGCGTCATATCAAGGCGCAGGTTTTCCTTGTCGAGCAGGCGGAGGACGATTTTTTCGCCCCAGAGCGTCGGCAGGGTGGAGACGCGGAAGTCGAGCTCGCGGCGACGTCCGCCGAGGTTCATCTTTAGCATGATGCGCCCGTCCTGCGGCAGGCGCTTTTCGCTGATGTCGAGCTTGGCCATGATCTTGACGCGCGACAGGATGGCGTCGCGCAGCTTGAGCGGCGGCGACATGATGTTCTGCAGGACGCCGTCGATGCGGAAGCGCACGCGGAAGTCGCGCTCGTATGGCTCGAGGTGGATGTCGCTGGCGCCGCGCTTAACGGCGTCGCTCAGGACGACGTTGACGAGCTTGATGATGGGCGCCTCTTCGGCGGCGCGCTCAAGCTCGGCCAGCGCCATCTCTTCGGCGTCGCCCTTGACTTCCAGGTCGCCGTCGGAGGATTCGCCGAATTGCTGGAGGACCTGCTCGAGGTCCTGCTGGGTGCCGGAGCCGTACAGCTTGTCGATACGCTCGAGCACGGCGGCTTCGGAGGCGACGACCGGTTCGACCTTGAGCCCGGTCATAAAGTGAATATCGTCGAGCGCGAAGACGTTGGTGGGATCGACCATGGCCAGCGTCAGAGTGGAGCCGACGCGGCTGAGGGGGAGCACCTGGTAGCGCCTGGCGGTGTCGACCGGAACCAGCTTGGCGACCGTGGGGTCGATTTCGAAGTAAGCCAGGTTGATGGCCGGAATGCCGTACTGACGCGAGACGAAGCTGGCAACATCATCTTCGGAGACATAGCCCAGCTTGGCGAGCACCGAGCCCAGACGGCTTCCGGTGTCGCGCACCCGTTGCATCGCAGCCTGAAGCTGCTGCGGGGTGATGATCCTTTCCTGGACTAACAGGTTACCCAGGCGCTGGGACATTCCAGTGGTACCCCTAGCTATCGAAGTGGCGGCTGCCTGCGGGCGGCGCAGGCCCGAGTCTTCCTTGCCGAACGGCGCAGTGTCCGGTGAAGGAAACTTGATGCTAGGTTTTGGTGACACAAATTGTCAATTTGTAAGTCCCTTAAAAACAATAACTTATGTATCTTTAGTCCATGTACCTTAGTGGCTTTTGGTACCCAAAGAGGACGGCTGGTGGTCGCCGATTGTGGTTGGCCTGCCGTGCCGACGGCCCATTTCGATGACAATAATTGTCGTTGGCGGGCGGAAGGCGGCGGTGAGGAGTGAGGGGCTAGACCAGCGGGTCTACAATCGGTGGTCGAGCGAAGTAGTTCATTTGCGACGCAGGTGGGGAGAGGGACAATGGCGGGGCGCGAACTAAGAGACGTCGCACCGGAAGGCGCAATGTGGTGGTGCCTGGAGTGCGGTCGCATCTCCGGCGACCGATACGGCGTGCTGGCGACGCGGCAAGGCTGGACCGAGTACTGCACCCTCAAATCGGTTCTCGTGAATGCCAGCACGATGGAGGTCGAACCCAACGGGCGGGTGCGCGAGGCCGACATGCTCAAAGACCAGCCGGAGCCGCTGCTCGGCTCCAACACGCCGCAGATTCCTCACTGACGTTAAGCCAATAAATTTAAGAGCGGCACGCCGGCGGTTTCGTCGATTGTGGGATGTGGGCCGGCTGAGTTTGAAGCGCATCCAGGTGGCGGTCCGGCAGTGTATACTGCGCCGCATGACAGTGATCGCCGCACCGCGATTGCAACCTGAGCGGCGTCCCAGGAATTCGTGCAAGAAGTGTTTTGACGGGGTCATTCTGAGCGGCTGAAAGCGGCGAAGAAGCTGCTTTTGCTTTCAATCGCAGGGAAAGCAGATCCTTCGCTTCACTCAGGATGACCCTTCTGAATTACGCAAGGAAATTGCGGGACCCCGCACTGAATGACGGACCGGATGCAGAGACGATGGGCGGGCGCCACGCTGGCGTTGCTGGCGCTGGCTGCGGCACTCGGGCTGCTGGCGCATTATCGCCTGGCGGCGCTGCCGGCGAGCGTGCTCACGGGGTCGCGCTGGCTGTGTGTGGCGGCGCTGGTGGGATGGGCCTGCGTGCGCCGCTCGCTCACAACCTGGATTCTGGTCGCCATGGCCATCGGCGGCGAACTCGGTCATGACTGGCCGAACGTTGCCGTCCAACTGCGCGTCATCTCGCAGATTTTTCTGCGCCTGATCAAAGTCATCATCGCGCCCCTGCTGTTTGCGACGCTGGTCAGCGGCATTGCGGCCCACGCCGATCTGAAGAAGGTCGGCCGAATGGGGCTGAAGGCGATCATCTATTTCGAGATTGTCACCACGCTGGCGCTGGTGATCGGACTGGTGGCGATCAATATCTCGAAGGCCGGGGTGGGCGTGCATCTGCCGCCGCCTCCGCCGGGCGAGCAAATGGCGGTGGTGCGGCCGACGGCGACGCAGGTCATCCTGCACGTGTTTCCGGAGAACATTGCGCGGTCGGTGGCGGAGAACCAGATCCTGCAGGTGGTGGTTTTCAGCATTCTGTTCGGCGTGGCGCTGGCGCTGGTGCCGGAGGGGAAGCGCCGTCCGGTGCTGGCCGTCACGGAGTCGCTGGCCGAGGTGATGTTCAAGTTCACCAACATCGTGATGAGGTTTGCGCCTTTCGGCGTGGGAGCGGCCATCGCCTACGCGGTGGGTTCCACGGGAGCGGGCGTGCTGTTGAACCTGGCGCAGTTGCTGGCCACGTTCTACCTGGCGCTGGCTGCATTTCTGCTGCTGGTGCTGTTGCCGGTGGCCTTGATTGCGCGGGTGCCGGTGCGACGCTTCGCCCGGGCAATCGCCGAGCCGGTTTCCATTGCGTTCGCCACGACGAGTTCGGAGGCGGCGCTGCCGCGGGCGATGGAGGCGATGGAGCGCTTCGGGGTTCCGCGGCCGTTCGTGGCCTTCGTCATTCCCACGGGTTACAGCTTCAACCTTGACGGCTCGACGCTCTACCTGGCGCTGGCTTCCATTTTCGTGGCGCAGACCGCAGGCGTGCACCTGAGCGTGGGGCAACAGCTGCTGATGATGCTTACGCTCATGCTGACCAGCAAAGGCGTGGCGGGAGTCTCTCGCGCGTCGCTCATCATTCTGCTCGGTACCGTGGGCATGTTCGACCTGCCGACGGAGCCGGTGTTCATCCTGCTCGGCATCGATGAACTGATGGACATGGCCAGAACAGCGGTGAACGTGATCGGCAACTGTCTGGCAACCTGCGTGGTGGCGAAGTGGGAAGGCGAAATGGGCGTGGGAGGCGGCGAGGCGGCGGCATCGTAGGAACTGCGTGTGCGCTTAGAAAACCGGTCTCAGCCGGACTTGTTGCTGATCCTCTCCGCCGTGAAGACCTCATCGCACTCCAGGCAGCGGTACCAGCGGCGGCCAGAGAAATACATCGCCAGCCGCTTCAGCAGCGAAACAGTCTTGCCATATCTGGAAACGCGGATGTTGCTGCTGTCGCAGGAGGGACACGTCAACGGGATGTTGGGAATCGGGTTCACAACTGTGTTCCGGAACATGGAATAGGCTGCGGAATGCAACAGTACACGAAGCACGAGAGCCTTGTCGATGGCGCAGGAGCAAAGCACGATGGGAAATTCCGGAAAGCGCAACGCGACCGGAAGCCCAGTGCCGCAAGACGGGTGCAAGATTGTACGGTCTTTGGCATCTGGGCGTTGGGCTGCTCTAATCGACCCGGGCGCGCGCTGTGTTGCAACTCCACCACGCACCGGAGCGTTTCGGGCATAGAGCTAGCGCTACTGCTATCGAAGCCGTTACGAACTTCCAGGGTGGGGGTTGCCATCGGTCCGCGAGCGCCGGAAATCAGCCGGCAATCTTCCCTTTGCGCTCGGCCGTGAAGACGTCTTCGCAATCACGGCAGCGGTACCAGCGCTGTCCAGCGAGAATCCGGGCCAACCTGCGGCCGATCGACTCGGTCATCCCGTAGTTGGAGCGGCGGACTCGCGCACTGTTGCAATAAGGGCAGGTAAGGTAGTTCATCGAGATCGTCCTGAGACTCGACACCCGAGTTGGCATGGTGGCGTGCATGTTACGAACGTACACTGACCCGACGCTGCGGTCGATGGTACCAAAGTAACTGTAGCGCGACGAAGACTGCTAGGTGGACGAGGCCGATGGTTTTACCGCGGCTAAGGCGCAGACGCTGGACGAAGCACGCGACGACGGCGCGAGAATGCAGTCGGAGCGAAAGCCCGGCGGCGGCGAGCAACCTGGTAACTTGAACGCCGCGCGTCGAAGGTGGGCGGCCAGCTATTTGCGCAAGATTTCCGTGCGCTCGGCGGGGATCAGGATACGGATGAGCTTAAGGTCAGCGTCGAGCCAGAGCGACCAGGCGACATCGTCGGCGCGGAGGTCGATGCGATTAAGTTGGCGCTCGGTGCCGCCGATGGTGACTTTGTCCAGCCCCGCATACTCCACGCTGACGAGCAGCGAGCTGCGCTGTTGCGGGACGAGTACGCCGAAGTCAGCGCGGGCCGGGTGGCAGTCCTTCAACGCGCCGTTGCAGGCCTGGGCGAGGTATCGCCAGGCGAGCACCTCACGGTGACTGAAAGTGTAGTCATCGAGCATCATGGTGGAGGGCGGCAGCAAGAGCGGCTGGACGCTGGGCTTTTCCGGCGGATTGGGCTGGATGCGCTCATTGAGCAGGCCCTCGGCGGGATCCACCGAGATCTGCGCCTTGCCGGGGCTGAGTTCGCGCCATTCGTAGTGCTTGAGGTCGCCGGCGGGCGTGACCTGCAACTGGGAGCGGAAGGCGCTCTTGCCGGCTGCGGCTTCGGAGCGGAATTCGCTGGTGATGGTGCTGAAAGCCGCGCCCTGCTCGATGCGGAAGGTCTCGGTGGCGACCTGCTGGCCGTTGACGAAAACGATGAAGATGCCGCTATCGACCTCGCGCGCCTTCTCTTCGGGCTTGGCCGCCGCGCGGGCGAAGGGGAGCGAGGCGAGCAGCAGGGCGAAGACGAGGAGCGTGCGTTTCATCATTGTGGCCGGTCCTGATCTGGGGCGGCGATGCCGCCGGAAGCGGGCTGCGGAACGTCGAACGCGAGCAGGCGAAGAAGTTCAGAGATGACCTGGTCGAACGAGAGTTCGGTGGTGTCGAGGCGCAGCGGGGCGGCCAGATAGGCGGCGCGGCGGCTGGCGTAGAGTTGTTCGAACTGGGCGGCGTCCTGAAACAGCGGCCGCGTGTCGCCGTGAAGCGAGCAGCGGCGACGCAACTCTTCGGGTGCGGCGTCGAGAAAGACAATGGGGCAGCCGGAGGCGAGCAGCGTCGCGGCGTTGCGGGGCTGCGCGAAAGCGCCGCCGCCGAGGGCAAGGACCAGTGGTTCATCCCCGGGTGCGGCGACCAGAGCTTCGAGCGCCTCGGATTCCTGGAGGCGGAAGGCGGTTTCGCCCGACTGGCAGAAGATGTCACGCACGGCGCATCCGGCGCGCTCTTCGATGAGGTCGTCGAGATCGAGAAAGCGCCAGCCGAGGTGCTGCGCGAGGCGGCGTCCGGCGGTGGTCTTGCCGGCGCCCATGAAGCCGACAAGAACGATGACGCGGCTTTGCGCGGTGGATTGGGCCAGACTGCTCACTGGAGAAGATAGTGGGGGAAAACGGCGGGAATGGCAAGTTCTGCCGTTTGCGGAGGGTTACGGAAAGGCGTGTCCGGACGGTTGGCGACATAATGCCTGGGAGAAATTGAGGGGAGCGGCTAGCGGCGCTCAGGTTCCGGCGTTGGACCGCGAACGGCTTAGAAGACGCCCCCGGGTACCGGCCGTGCGCTTTTCCTGCTGGATCGTCTTTTGCAGCCCTTCCCAAACCTGCGGCGACGGCTCTTCCATTGGAACCAATAGCTTGGCCACTTCGGCGATGTATCTCAGGTCCATCACGAGGTCGCGACACACCGGACAGGAGGCATGGTGGGCTTCCTGCTCCGAGCTACCGCCCGTATCGATGATGAACGGCAGAACCTTCTGGAACTCCGCGCAGGTCATGACGAAAAACTCTCCCTCAATCCTAACTCTAACCGCCAGTCTCCTCACCGCTTAAAGGCTTTTTCGGACTCTGCTGGTCTTGAGGAGATCGCGCAACTTCATGCGCGCCTTGTGCAATTGCGACTTGCTGTTGCCGGTCGAGCAGCCCATCATCTCGGCGATTTCGTTGTGCTCATAGCCCTCGATGTCGTGCAGCACGAAGATGATGCGATAGCCCGGGGGCAGGCTCTCGATGGCTCGTTCCAGATTGACGCGGTCGATAGAACCGGCCAGAACGTTGTCGCGAGCGCCGATGTCCCTGCGGGGTACGTCTTCCTGTTGCGGCTCCATGGTCTCTTCCAGCGAGACCTCGGGCAGGCACTTCTTCCGCAGATGCATCAGGACCACGTTGACCGCCAAACGATGGAGCCACGTGGAAAAAGCAGACTCGCCGCGGAAGGTGGCGATCTTGCGGTAAAGCTGCAAGAAGGCTTCCTGCGTGAGGTCCTCGGCCTCGGCGGTGTTGCCGGTCATACGGAGGCACAGGGAATAGACACGCCGCTTATGCATGCCATAGAGCGACTCGAAACAGCCGTCGTCACCCTGCTGAGCGCGTCCAATCGCTTCAGCTTCCGAGAGTCCCGAGGCGAGGATTTTTTTCGTCTGCGTCAATTTTTCCGGTCGTTGTGGAACCGTCGTGCTTAATGCACTCATTCGCCCGCTTCGCCCCATTTTGCGCCTGTCGAAACTGCCGGCGGAACATACCGCAAGCGGGCCGGGGGTGCGCATTGCCCGGCATATTACTTCGATGCGCGCCGGAGCCAAGAGGGCATCGGGTTTTGCATCCGATTGCAAACTTTCTCGCCCAGGTCCGGCCGCCAAGCAGCAAGGCCTACCCGCGGGCGGTGATGGTTTCCAGTCCGTGGCGGCGCGGGCCGGTCTCACGCACCCGGAGCAAAATGGCAAAGATAACCGCCAGCACGCCCATGACGGTCAGTATCTGGAGCATGAGATGGTAGCCGGACGGATTGGCCGCGCTGGCGTGCGAGTGGTCGTTGGCCCAGCCGAGCAACGAATTCAAGGAAAACATACCCACATTCTGGATCATCGTCATCAAACCCAGCGCCGTGCCCAGGGATTTCTGGTCCACGATGTAGGCCACGGAAGGCCAGATGATGGCAGGCACGAGGGCAAAAGCGAGGCCGAGCATGCCCATCGGGACGTAAAGGGAGATGCCGGTGTAGGCCATCATCAGGAACACGGGCACGAGCAGCACCGATCCGAGCAGCATCAGCGTAGCGCGGCGGCCCAGGTAATCCGTCAGCAGCCCGAACAGCGGAGTGCCGAAAATCGTGCACAGGGTAAGCACGCTGAGCATGAAGCCGCCGAGTTCGCGGCTGGTGTGGTGCGCGTCGATGAAGAACTTCACGGCGAATGTCTCGAAGGGGAAGATCGCCGAGTAGAAGAGCAGGCAGAGCGCGACCAGATACCAGTAGGAGCGTCCGAAGCGGAAGATGTCAGCGAGTACGAACTTGTCGACCTCGCCGGCCTGGCCGAGGTCGTATTGCTTCTCGGCGCGGGCTTCCAGCGCCCAATACAGAATGGGTCCGATGACGCAGAGGGAGACGAAGCAGGCGCCGATGATCCAGGGAGTCTGCCAGGAGTTGTAGGCCCAGCCGGCCCAGGAGGGAGAGTTCTGGGCCATCCAGGTGCCGCCGCGGGCGATCATGAGATTGATGCCCATGGCGAAGCTGAGTTCCTTGCCGCGGAACCACTTGGCCAAGCAGGTGGTGATGGCGACGATGAGCGATTCGGCGCCCATGCCGAATACGAGGCGTCCCGATGCCATGACGCCGAACCTCGGGCTGGAGGCGGTGAGGATGGCTCCAATGAGACAGATGACACCGAACAGCAGCGTGGCTTTGCGGGTGCCGATGCGGTCGATGATGATGCCGCCAATCAGCACGGTGGCAATCGGCGCGATCGAGTAGAAGGCGTTCAGGCGTCCGATGTTGGAGTCGCTGTAGCCGAGCTGGTGCTGGAGCACGTCGGCCAGCGGGCTGAGTGCGTCGTAGAAGTAATAGTTGCCGAACATCGCCAGGCTGACGAAGACCAGCACGATCCAGCGGTAGAGCTTGCCGGGCAGAGGACGCGGCGCGGGCGACGGGATGGCGGAGCTGTTTTCAGCCAAAAGAGACTCCTTGCGGGCACCCCGCTTTCCGGGGCCGTGAACCTGTAAACATAACAGAAATCAGGTGGGCGAGGGGGAGAGGGCCGACGCGGACCGGCGGGTGGTATAGACTCGGGCGAAGTTGCGGGAGGGGAAGATTATGACAGAGAAGAGTCGCGGCGTGCAGATCATCGCCTACCTGGATTTCGTGTGACCGTTCTGCTTCCTGGCGGAGTTTCCGCTGCGCGAGGCAATCAAGGGGAAGCCGGTGGCGATTGATTACCGGCCGTTCGAGTTGCGGCCTTATCCAGAGCCGACTTTGCGGGCCGACAGCGACTACCTGAAGCGGGCTTGGGCCAAGTCGGTCTACCCGGCCGCCGAGCGGATGAAGGTAACGATGAAGCAGCCGACGGTGGACCCGCAACCGCACACGCGGCTGGCGTTTGAGGGCATGTATTTCGCCGCCGGGCAGGGCAAGGCCGGGGAATACAACACGGCGGTGATGCAGGCGTTTTTTCAGCGCAGCGAGGACATCGGGAAGCTTGCAGTGCTGGCGAAGCTGGCCGCCGGGGTGGGACTGCCGGAGGCCGAGTTCACGGAGGCGCTGGAGAGCGGCGCGTACACGGCGAAGCACAAGGTGCTGGTGGAGGGAGCGCGCCAGTTTGTGAACGTAGTGCCGACGTTCATCATCGGACAGCAGCGGGTGGAAGGACTGTATCCAGTGGAGTTGCTGGAGCAACTCATCGATGACGAGTTGCGCAGGGTGCAGGCGGGCTAGCGAGAGCTTGCCGTAGATAGGGAAGGCCCCGTTCCGGCAAGGCGAGCCGGGACGGGGCCTTTTGTTCTGCTTCCGACGCTACCTCGCGGGTGCGAGGGTCTTGACGGTCAGCGTGTTGCCGGTGACGTCGCCGGTGACGGTGACGTTCTTGGCGGCGTACTGGTCGAACTGCTTCACGTCGCCCTTGAGCACGTAAACCTTTTTGTCGGGCGTGAAGAGGACGAACTTGGCGTGGGCCTTGATGCACTCGCGGACGCAGTCGGCGTCGCTCTGACCTTTGGGCACCATGGTGTGCTTGTTGCCGACACCGGCCTTGGCGCACATGTCGTCGCTGATGACGCCGGTGATGGTCTGGGTGGCACCCAGGGAGAGTGTGGCGGCGAGAGCCAACAGGGCGAGGACGGCAGAGACCTTCAGGATATGCTTGCGGACCATTCGAGGTTTCCTTTCTGCGTGGGTTCGATCGTTTCGTGGCACTTCTTTATTAACCCTGCATTGACGAACAATATGCTACCGCAGCTTCGGCCCGGGCGGATAGCGCCGGAGACTCAGTCGGCGGAGCCGGCCAGGGCAAAGACGACCGGAGCGGAGCGGGCCGCGCCGGGTGGAGAGGTTAGGGGTTGCTCGCGTTCGAAGCGAGAGATGGCCGAGCGAACGGCGGGTACGTAGGCACGGGTTTCAGCGGGCAGATGCGCGCTGAGCTGGAGGAAATCGGCGGAGCCGCTGTGGCGCAGGGCGCGCTCGACCGTTTGTTCACCGGCGTTGTAGGCGGCGAAGGCGAGTTGCCAGTTGCCGAAGCGCTGCTGGAGTTCGCGCAGGTAGCGGGCGGCGGCGCGGGTGGACTTGACGGTGTCGAGCCGCTCGTCGGTGGCGGCGGTCACGGTGAGGCCAAAGCGGCGCGCGGTCTGCGGCATGAGTTGCCAGAGTCCGAGCGCGCCTTTGGAAGACAGCGCGGTAGCGCGGCCTCCGCTTTCGACCAGGGCGACGGCGGTGAGCGTAGTGGGCACGCCCTCTTCGGCGAGGATGGGTTCGAGGAGCGGGCGGAGCTGGTTGATGCGGGCGAGAGCGGTGGAGGCAGCGGGCTCGGGAACAACCCCACTCAAGCCAACGGCGGGCTTGAATGGGGCACCTGAAACAACCCCACTCAAGCCAACAGCGGGCTTGAATGGGGCACCCGCGGATGCGAGTTGATCGGCTACGGCGGTCAGCTGATGATGCAGGGCCGCGAACTGTTCATCCACGGAGCTGGCGGCGGGGGCCAATTGTGCGTGCGACGAGGCCGCGCTGGCGACGAGCAGCAGCAGCCAGATTGCAGAGGCGTGGCGCAGGCTATGCATGGGGCACCTCGCCGGTCGTGACCGGCTGGAGCAGACTGGGGCGGCGGCCTTCCAGCGCGGGCTTGACCTCGAAGTTCCACTTCCAGATGGCGAAGATGGGCGGATAGATCACCAGTTCAAGAATGAAGGAGGTGATGATGCCGCCGATCAGGGGCGCGGCGATGCGCTTCATGACGTCGCCTCCGGCGCCGGTGGACCACATGATGGGGAGCAGGCCGAAGAGCATGCAGGCCACGGTCATGACCTTGGGCCGCAGGCGCTTGACGGCGCCGTGGACGATGGATTCGCGCAGGTCGTCCCAGCTGTTCATCTGGCCGCGCTTGATGGCGTCGTGATAGGCGAGGTCGAGATAGAGCAGCATGAAGACGGCGGTTTCGGCATCGACGCCGAGCAAGGCGATGAGTCCGACCCAGACGGCGATGCTCATGTTGTAGCCGAGCAGGTAGAGCAGCCAGAAGGCGCCGATGGCCGAGAAGGGCACGGCCAGCAGGATGATGCAGGTCTTAACGGCCGAGCCGGTGTTGAAGTAGAGCAGCAGGAAGACGATGAAGATGGTAACGGGCAGGACAAGCTTGAGCCGCTCCTTGACGCGCTCCATCGATTCGTACTGGCCGCTCCAGACGAGGCGGTAGCCGGTGGGGACGCTGACCTGTTCGGCGACCAGCTTGCGCGCTTCGGTGACGTAGCTGCCGATGTCGCGCCCGGCAACGTCGATGAAGACGTAGCCGCTGAGGCGCCCGTTTTCGTCGCGGATCATGCCGGGTCCAGTGCGGTAGTTGATGTCGGCGATCTGGCCGAGCGGAATCTGCGCGCCGGCAGGCGTGGCGATGAGCACGCGCTTCAGCGATTCGAGATCCGTACGGTAGTCACGCAGGTAGCGGACGTTCACGGCGTAACGCTCGCGGCCCTCGATGCTGGTGGTGACGGGCTCGCCGCCGATGGCGGACATGAGTACGTCGTTGGCGGCATCCACGGTGAGGCCGTAGCGGGCCAACTGGTCGCGCTTGAGGTCGAAGTCGAGGAAGTATCCGGCGGCAGTGCGCTCGGCAAAGACGCTGGTGGTGCCGGGCACGTGCTTGAGCACGGTCTCGATCTGTTCACCGATCTTCTCGATCTCGGTCAGGTTGGAGCCGAGGACCTTGATGCCGACCGGCGTGCGCACGCCAGTGCTGAGCATGTCGATGCGGGCCTTGATGGGCATGGTCCAGGCGTTGACGACGCCGGGCATGGTGAGGGCTTCGTTGAGTCCGCCGGGGCCGTAGATCAGATCCTGCGTGCTCTTGTGGTCGGGCCAGAAGCGGCGCAGGAAACTCCGCGCCCATTCGGGCGCGCGGGAGGAGTACCAGCGCGGAACCCTGGCCCACTGCGAGTGCGGCTTGAGGGTGATGACGGTTTCCATCATCGAATAGGGCGCGGGATCGGTGGCGCTTTCAACGCGTCCGGCCTTGCCGAAGACGCGCTCGACTTCGGGGAAGCTGCGGATGATGCGGTCCTGCGTTTGCAGCAGGCGCGAGGCTTCAGCGACCGACATGCCCGGCATCGTGGTGGGCATGTAGAGCAGGCTGCCTTCGTCGAGCGGCGGCATGAACTCGGAGCCGAGCTGGCTGGGCATTCCCTTGAAGCCGACGGCGGGAACGGCGGGCAGGCCGGTGTAGATGGGCACGGTGACGGCCATGGCCAGGATGGCAAGGCCGATGGTCAGCCAGCGGTAGTTGAGAACAAATTCGACGATGGGGTGATAGAGCCGCATCAGCGGACGGCTGATGGGATGCGTCTCTTCACTGTGAATCTTGCCGACCAGCAGGCCGTTGACGATACGCGCGACGAAGCGCGGGCGGAAGTTGAAGTTGTCCATGCGGGTGAAGAGCAGACGCATGGCGGGATCGAGCGTGATGGCCAGCACGGCGGCGATGACCATGGCGAAGTTCTTGGTAAAGGCCAGCGGGTTGAAGAGGCGGCCTTCCTGCGCCTCGAGCGCGAAGACGGGGAGGAAGGATACGGCGATTACCAGCAGGGCGAAGAAACTGGGTCCGCCGACTTCCTTGACTGCAGAGATGATCACGTCCTGATACTTGCCCGGGCGGCCCGCGGCGTTCCACTGTTCGAGCTTCTTGTGGGTCTGCTCGACGACGACCACGGCGGCATCCACCATGGCGCCGATGGCGACGGCCAGACCGCCGAGAGACATGATATTGGCTGTCATGCCCGACATCTGGATGGGGATGAAGGCCAGCAGGATCGTAATCGGGATGGTGACGATGGGGATGATGGCGCTGGGGAAGTGCCAGAGGAAGATCAGGATGACAATGCTGACGATGACGAGTTCTTCGATCAGCGTGTGCTTGAGGTTGTCGACCGAGCGGTCGATGAGGTCGGAGCGGTCGTAGGTGGGGATGATCTTCAGCCCGGGAGGCAGCGAGGGTTCGACCTCTTTGATCTTGGCCTTGACCTGGGCGATGACCTTCTGCGCGTTTTCGCCGAAGCGCATGATGACCACGCCGCCGACGGCTTCGCCCCGCCCGTCAATCTCGGAGACGCCGCGACGGATGTCGGGGCCGAAGGTGACGGTGGCAACGTCGCGCACGAGCACGGGGGTGCCGGTCTGCGGGTTGACCATCAGCGCAATGCCGGCCACGTCATCGAGCGAGCGTATGTAGCCGCGCCCGCGCACCATGTATTCGCGGCCGGACTGCTCGACGAGGCGCGCACCCACGTCGTTGTTGGACTTCTGCACGGCGTCGACCACTGCGTTGATGGGGATCTTGTAGGCGAGCAGCTTGTTGGGATCGACGTTGACCTGGTACTGGCGGACGAAGCCGCCCACGGCGGCAACTTCGGCGACGCCGGGCACGGACTGGAGGGCGTAGCGCAGGTACCAGTCCTGGGCTGTGCGCATCTGCTCAAGTGAGTATTGGCCGGTCTCGTCCACCAGAGCGTACTGGTAGACCCAGCCGACGGCGGTGGCGTCCTTGGCGAGTTCGAGATTGACCCCCTTGGGCAGGCGTCCACTGACGGAGTTGAGGTACTCGAGGGTGCGGGAGCGCGCCCAGTAAATATCGGTGCCATCTTCGAAGATGATGTAGATGTAGGCAAAACCGAAATCGCTGAAAGCGCGGATGTCTTTTACGCGCGGCATTCCCAGCAGCGCCGAAGTGACCGGATAGCTCACCTGGTCTTCGATGATGTCGGGGCTGCGGTCCCACTTGGCGTAGACGATCACCTGCGTATCGGACAGGTCGGGGATCGCGTCCAGCTTGGTGTTGTGGAGCGAGTGCCAGCCAAGCAGGGTGGCAACGCCGATCAGCAGGAATACCAGGAACTTATGCCTGGCGCTGGCTTCGATAATGCGGTCGATCATAGGCTCCGGCCCTCGGCAACCGTGACAGACGGGTTGAGGCAGATGCAATGGCGAACCTGATGGCGAAGGTGATTCAGGGCGCGGCTCATTGCATGGCTCCGGTGGAGGTCTTCAGGCGGCTTTCGGAATCGATCAGGAAGTTGCCGGAGGTGACGATGGTTTCGCCGGGCTTGAGTCCGGAGAGGACGACGATCTTGCCGTCGATCTTGGCGCCGGTGAAGATCTTGCGCGGCTCGAAGTGGTTGCCATCACGCACGACGAACACAGTCTGCTCGGTTCCGCTGTCGAGCACGGCCTCCTGCGGGATGACGATTGGCGTGCCGTAGTTCACCTTCAGGCTGACGTCGGCGAACATCTGCGGCTTGAGCTGGAACTCGGGATTGGGCAGCTCGACGCGGACCTTCACGGTGCGGGTGGTGGGGTCGAGCGTGGGATAGATGTAGCCGACGCGGCCCTTCCACGTCTTGCCGGGATAGTAGGTGAGGCGAACCTCGACCGCCTGGCCGAGCTTCACGAAGGGAACTTCGTACTCGAAGATGTCGGCGTTGACCCAGATGGTGGACAAGTCGGCGACGGTGTAAAGCTCGGTGTCGGGCGTGGCCGAGGTGTTGGGGAAGGCCTTGCGGTCGGTAACGAATCCGTTGATGGGCGAGTAGAAGGTGAGCGTGCGGCTGACCTGCCCGGTGGAGTCGAGCTTGGCGATCTGGTCGTCACTGATGTCCCACAGCTTGAGGCGCTGGCGCGCGGAGCGCAGCAGCGACTGCGAGCCCTGCGCGACTTCGGCGAACTGCGACGAGCCGAGGGCTTTCTCGCCGCGCTTGGCGATCAGGTATTCCTCCTGCGTGGCGACGAGGTCGGGGCTGTAGAAGGTGAAGAGCGGCTGGCCCTTGTGCACGAGCTGTCCGATGTAGGCGACATGAACCTGGTCGATGAAGCCGCTGACCTTCACGTGGATGCGGGCGATCCGGGTTTCGTCGGCGGTGACCTGGCCGGTGGTGCGCACGTCGCGGGTGAGCGATTCGCGGGCGACCGTGGCGGTGCGCACGCCGATCAGCTTCTGCTTATTCTCGGGAATGACGATGGCGCCGCCCGCATCTTCATCTGCGTATTTGGGTACTAGGTCCATGCCGCAGTCGGGCGCGATGCCGGCCTTGCTGGACTTGTACTGCGGGTGCATGGGGTCGTACCAGTAGAGAATCTGGCGCTGGGCAGGCTTGGCCGGAGCCGCGGCAGGCGCGGGCTGCGCGGGGGCGGCAGGAGCGGCTGCGTTCGGCTGATGCGCGGAGTGATCGTGCTGGAGCGCTGCGCGCAACTTGCCGCCGTAGATGACACCGGCGACGAGCACGAGGGCTACGACGAGAGCGGAGATGCGGAGAATTCTCTTCTGAGCCATACGAGTGCGCTCCTTAATTGGCGCGCGGCGCCGGGGCCGCGGCGGGGGCCGAGGGACGAACCGAGAGATCGGCTCCGACCAGGGCTTCCAGACGGGCGAGGGCGATGTGATAGTTCGCCATCTCGCGGTAGTAATCGGTTTCGTAGTTCAGAACAGTGGTGAAGTTCTGGAGCACGGTCATGAAGTCAACGGTGCCGACCTGGTACGCGGTCATGGATGATTCCAGCGCCAGGGAGGACTGCGGCACCACGCCCTGCGAGTAGAGCTTGAGCAGACGGTCGGAGGCCTGGAGCGCCAGGTGGTTCTGCTTGAGGTCGAAGTAGAGTTCGTTCTGGCGATTGGCGCGGGCGCTCTCGGAGGCGCGGCCTTCCTCAATCGTCTGCTTGACGGCCTCGCGCTGGCGCGTGCGGTAGAAGACGGGCAGGTTCACGGTGAAGGTGAAGCCGTGCATGTCGGGCATCTGCGGGCGCTGCTCGTACATGTACCCGACGGTTAGGTCGGGCCGGTAGTCTTTTTGCGCCAGGCGGGTCGAGAGCTGGCTGCGTTCGATGGCCGTCTGCTGCTTCTGGTACTCAGGGTCGGCCTGGCGCGCGAGCGCGAAGATCTCGTCGAGGCCATAGGCGAGCGGAACCTGCGAAGCGATGTCGGCTGCGGGCGGCAGCGAATCGCTCGGATCGCGGGCGAGCAGCGCGTTGAGCCGGGCCTGTGCGGTGGCGCGCATCTGCTCGAACGTGGTGAGCTTCTGCAGCAGCATGGTAATTTCCACCTGCGAGCGGAGCACGTCGGGCTGGCCGGCGCGACCTACGCGGTAGCGCGCTTCGGCGACCTGCGAGAGCTTGGAGAGCAGTTCGCGGTTGCGCTCGGCGGTCTGGATGGCTTTGCCGTAGAACCAGTAATCGTAGTAGGCGGCTTTCACATCGGAGGCCACGCGGCGGCGCACGGATTCGACCTCCCACTGGCTCATGTCGGCGTCCTTGCCTGCGACCTGGGCTCGGAGGGCGAGCTTGCCGGGGTAGGGAATGTTCTGCATGGCGCTCACGCTGCGGTAGCTCGACGGGTCGCCCGTCTGCACGCTGAAGGGGCGAGCGTTGCCCATCCAGCCGACGCCGAAGTTCGGCTCGGGCCAGGAGCGGGCCTGCGGCACCTTGGCGCGCTGCGCGGCGACGGTATGCATACTGGCGGAGATGGACGGGTTGCGGGACAGGGCTTCGCGAACGACATCGTCGACGCGGAGCACGGCGGCGGCAGATGGCGCCGGAGCGGGCGAGTCAGTCGCAGCGGGCTTGTCCTGGGCAAAAGCAGCCAGGGCGAGCACTACGTTGACGACAATCAGCAGGGGCTTCCTCATCGGAATCTCTCGTTTTCAGGTGCCGAGGTTTAAGAGCCGTTCACTTAACGTGCGGGCCGGGGACAGCACTACGGCTGGTGGAGCACGATCAGATCAGAAAAGTGCAGAGCACGGCCTGGGGTGGGCCACCAAGATCGAGAACGGGCGCGGCAGAGGCGATCGGGCTGCGGGCTGCGAGCACGGACGGAACCACACCGGCAACTTCATCCACCTGAACGCCAGAAATGCTCACGGACGGCGCCAGGCCAAATGCGGACTGCGGAGCGCCGGGAGATTTCTTGAGCGTGCAGCAGGGAGCGGGGGAATCGGAGTCCGCCGGCAGGAGTTCGATGCGGTCGTACTGATCTGCTTGCGCCTGCGTCTCGTGACACATGGGGCAGTGATGGGCTGTGGGGGCAGACTCTTCCTCAGGCGCACAGAGCGCGTAGAGCGGCACCGATCCGGCAAGCAGGCCGGCGGCCAGCAGGAAGGCGACTATCTTGAGACTGAACCGCACACCCAGACCCCAACTAGGTGGATTGTACCACCAGTCGGTAGCAGGGCAGTCTGGGACGCGGGTTACGGGGCGGCGGGTGGGCGGATGCGTTGCTCGGGGTGCGCGAAGCGGGGCAAGCAGCTAAGATAAATGACGAGCGGCGCGACCGGACGAGCGAAGGCGGCGAGGCGCGCTGAATTCCTGATGGGATGGTGACCGATTTGGCGACAGGCTGGTCGTTTCTGCAAGTTTGGAAGCAGATGGATGTTGAGCGGCGGCGCAGGGCTGCCGAGGTGCTGTGCGCGGGCGGCGATTTTGCCGCCGAACAGCGGATGGCGGCAGGCATTATCGCGATGCGATTGAAGCTGCGTCCGCAAAAGGCGCTGAAGCTGCCGCCGGAGAAGATGGCGGGCTACCTGATTTCGGTGGGCGGAATCGACGAGCAACTGGCGGGGTCGCTGATGCGCGCCTACCTGTTCGGTTGCCACGAGGCGATGCTGGCCAAGTTCCTCGATGACCTGAAGATCGCTCACAACAAGGGCGTGATCCAATCGAACACGACGGTGAACCTTGAGCCCGAGGTGTTGAAGGCGGCAGTGGAGCATCTGCGGGCGGAGTTTGCGGCCGAGGATGTGAACGTGTACCTGATGGCGTTGCTGGCGAGCGACGAGGAAACGTGGGGGCCGCTGAAGGAGTATCTGCCGAAAGCCGAGGCCGAGGCGAGCGGGAGCTAGCTGCGCCGGGAGCGGCGGATGAGGTCGAAGGCCTGATTGATCTGCGCGAGGCGCTGGTTGGCGTGCTCGCGCAACTCAGCCGCCATGCCTTCCAGCTGATCGGGATGCCACTGCTTGACCAGCGCGGGGTAGGCGCGCGTGATTTCTTCGTCGGAGCAGTTGGGCGAGATGCCGAGGATGGAGTAAGGATCGCCGGAGCCCGGACCTGCGGGGTTTCCGGGCGTATCGCCGGGCTGGCCAACGCCGGGGATGGGGCGGTGCCCCGGGAGATTCCACGAAATAATTACAGCGATCGCCAGGGCAATGACCATGCCTATTGCGGGGAGCCGCCCGCGCGTGACGAACTCCATGATGGAGACGACCACGACGGCGATTCCGATAATGCGGCTGATATTCACCCGACAATCCCTGCTTTCGTGCGCGCCCTGATCGGCAGACCGGCCGACGTTCAACAGAATTCTACAAGGTGGGGAATGCCGGGGCCAGCGAAAGCCATGAGGATCAAGCAATTCGCGCCGAGACAGGATTGGACAAACGCTTCGGCTGCGATACACTTCCGGTGGTTTGATGTGAGCGATTCGTCGTAACGGAACGACAAGAACGATTGCTGTGCCGATCAACAACGGAGGAAGATCATGTTTGTCCGCCCTGAGAATTGGAGCAAGTTAACGCACGAGGAACGGCGGCAGGCGCGCCTGGCGAGTTGGATGTCAACAGAGGGCCGCGAGTTCAGCGGTCCGGAAGCCAAGGCAACCTATCAGCGGCACACGCAGCGTCTGGCCGACGTGATTGCGCTGAAAGAGCCGGACCAGGTGCCCATCGTGCCCTTCATCGGCGGCTATTACGGGGTGTGGGGCGGCTTGTCACCTTACGAGGTGATGTACGACTACGGCAAGTTTGCCGAGACCTACCGGAAATTCGCGGGAGAGTTTGGACTCGAGTACAACATGTTTTCCGGAGCGTTCAATCCGGGACGCGTGTTCGATGCCCTGGACTACCGGGCCTACCTGTGGCCGAGCCACGGCGTGGCGAAGGACCGGAACTACCAGGTGGTGGAAGAAGAGTTCATGCTGGCCGACGAGTACGACGATCTGATCGCCGATCCGGAGGCCTTCTACCTGCGCCGCTATATGCCGCGGGTGTTCAAGTCGCTGGCCGGGCTGGGCATTCTGCCGCCGATCTGGGCGACGATGGAAATGCCGATGGCTCCGGCCTTCCTGGTGCCGCTCGGACTGCCCGATGGGCAGAAGGCGCTGCAGGCGCTGATGGACGCCGGCAAGGAAGCGCTCGCGTGGGCGATGGCGGTGGAGTCGGCCGAGGGCTGGGCACTGACGCAGTACGGCCTGCCGCGTTTGCCGGGTGGTTTCACCAAGGCTCCGTTCGACTGGCTGGGCGACACGCTGCGCGGCACGGCCGGCATTATGTTCGACATGTTCCGGCAGCCGCAGAAGCTGCTGGCGGCGCTCGACCGGCTGGTGCCGATCGCGATCAAGCTGGGCCTGGAGACGGCGACGGCGCAGAATAATCCGTTCGTGTTCATCCCGCTGCACAAGGGAGCCGATGATTTCATGTCGGACAAGAACTTCCGCAAGTTCTACTGGCCGAGCCATCAGAAGGTGACGCAGGGGCTGATTGACGAGGGCATGATTCCGTGGCAGTTCGTCGAGGGCATTTATAACAACCGGCTGGACGTGATGGCCGATTCGGGCTTCGCGAAGGGCACCTGCTACTGGAACTTCGACCAGATCGACATGGTGCAGGCGAAGAAGAAGATGGGCTCGTGGTCGGCAATCGGCGGCAACGTGAGCGGCGCGGTGCTCTACGCGGGCACGCCCGAACAGGTAGCCGATGAGTGCAAGAAGCTGATCGACGAATGCGCTCCGGGCGGCGGCTACGCGATGGCTACGGCGCTGGTGCTGGACCACACGACGCCGGCCAACCTGAAGGCGATGTTCGAGACCACGAAGTCATACGGCAAGTACAAGAAGTAAAGGGTGGCCGCCCGCGAGGGTGGCGGCTGATTCAGAACCCGCTTTGCGCCGGGGAAGCTCCGGCGAGAGCGGGTTTTGTGTTTGCGGGCCGATGCGCCGGGCCGGAGCGAGGGCGGGCCGGGTGCCCCACCCTCACGCGCGTCCTGCGCGCGTTAGGGTGGGTTAAGTTCGCCCGTCAAGGTCGGGCGCAACGGAAGAACCCGCATTACCCTGAACCCGCTCTGCCGAGGAGAAGCTCCGGGCAACGCGGGTTTTCCTGTCTGCGGGCCGGGCGCGACTTGCAGCGATCGCGGGTACTTGGGAGAATAGAGGTACGCCTGCCAGCGTGCGCTGTTTCGCGGCGTGAGGCAGACGGCCGACCAGGAGTATTGTTTGACGGTCCCCACAGCTCCCCTGACTTTGGAAATAGCACTGCTTTCCGCAGCAGTTTTAGGCTTCCGCCACGGCTTCGACTACGACCACGTCGCCGCTATCACCGACATCGCCAGCGTGCAGAAAAACATTGGCAAGGCCATGCAGATGGGCCTGGTGTACGTGCTGGGGCACGCGGCCACGGTGGCGGTGCTGGGGATGATGGTCATCCTGTTTCAGCTGACGCTGCCGGAAGGCGTGGACTCGGTGATGGAGCGCATCGTGGGGCTGACGCTGCTGGTGCTGGGCGTTTACGTGCTGGGCGCGAGCGTCTTCGGCTGGGGACACGGGCATCATCACGGGCCGCGCACCCGCATTACGGTGCTGGTGGACGCGGTGCTGTGGGTGGCGTGGAAGGTGCGCGGGGTGTTCAAGGCCGATCCGGGACCGCGGTACCGGCTGTTTGCCGACGGCATCGGCGGGGCGCCGGCGTTCGTGGTGGGCATCAT
This sequence comes from uncultured Acidobacteriota bacterium, assembly GCA_903847195.1. Next base: position 42,200 of record CAINCZ010000076.1, read on the forward strand.
TCACGGGCTGGGCGCCGAGACGCCGACGCAACTGCTGCTGTTCCTGCTGGCCGCCAACCTGGGCGGCGTGGGCAAGGGAATCATGGGGCTGGGCGCGTTTATCGTGGGCCTGATCGTGATGAACTCGCTGATCTGCGGAGCTGCGGCCGGGCTGTTCCGGTTCTCGACGAAGCGGCAGACGGTGTTCCGCTGGGTGGCCGGGGCGAGCGCGGTTTACAGCATCGTGGTGGGAGCGATCTTTTTGGCGGGCGTGTCGAACGTGCTGCCGATGCTGGGGAAGTAGGGTGCAGAGTGGATTCCCAGATTAGCTGCCAGATGCGGGCCGCTAACCTGGGGCACCTGGCCCACAGAATCTCACCCCCGTGAAGTTGAGTGGTTAGCGTAACGGCGATGTTACGACAACTACCTTGAGAATAGAGTCGTGACATTGGCTGCAAACGGCGGTTGGGCGATCCTCTGCCACCATTGCGACTTGTCCAGCGTGCCGGGAAGAAGCATCGGCAACGCGTCCGTCAGCGCAGCCCACCCGTCCATCTCTTCGTTGATTTCAACCGCGCCAGCAACTGTACCGATGGCCATGCACAGAAGGTCGATGCCCCAGCAGTCGCGCTTGTAAGCCACCACACGGCTCACCTCGCTCCATCGCAATTCCGTCTGCAAGGTGCCGCTGGCATCGCGGCCCATCAGCACCATCCCGGCCTCATCGAAACGTACCGCTGAAGTTTGCTTGGTCATTAACGTAATGGCGATTAATGAGATGGTCCGCCGCCTTGATCGGCCCGCAGTGGGATGATCGAGCAGCAGTTTACACCGGAGGATCATCTTATGCATATCGCTTCCGTCGGTATTGATCTGGGGAAGACGAC
>CAINCZ010000077.1 GCA_903847195.1 uncultured Acidobacteriota bacterium
GGCTGCGAAACCTGAGCGGCGGGTACCTCGACATATTCCTCGTCCAACCTTAGATCGCAATTAGCCGTAAATTCTTAGCCTGCTGTTTTGCGAGGCTGCGTCGACCGGCGCACGCGGTGTGTGCGACTTTCGGAATCCTTCGGCCCTCCACCGAGTCCAAACGCTTATCGTCACCCTCGGAGAACATCATGGCCGGCGAAGCATGTTCCCATATCGGCACCATCAAAGACATCAAGCACGCGAAGCGCCGCGAGTGCGAAGAGTGCGTAAAGATTGGGGCGGAGTGGGTTCATCTGCGAACGTGCCAGGAGTGCGGCGCGACACTTTGCTGCGACAATTCCATCAACCGCCACGCCACCCGGCATGCGCAGGTGAGCGGGCATCCCGTCATCGCCTCAGCCGAGCCAGGCGAGCGCTGGTTGTACTGCTATCCGGATGATGCATTCGCAGAGTATTAAGCAAACGTGAGCCGGGCGCGGTCGCGCAAAGGTTAGAACTCCATGAGTTTGGCAACCCTGTCGCCGTGCGACGAAGCGGCAATCCAGGCCATACCCGCCGTCTCGCCGTGTCAGCCGAAAGCACGACCGTGGATTCTGGCCAGCACCATACTGGCTTCGGGCATGGTCTTCATCGACGGCACGGTGGTCAATGTGGCGCTGCCCGCATTGCAGAACGAATTCCATGCCAGCATGCGCCAAGCGCAATGGGTGGTCGAGTCATACACCTTGCTGCTGACTGCCTTGCTGCTGCTCGGCGGCAGCGCAGGGGATCGCTTCGGTCGCCGAAAAGTATTTGTCATCGGGGTGGCATTGTTCGGCGCGGCATCGATCGCCTGCGCGCTCGCGGGCACGATGGAACAGCTCATCTGGGCGCGGGCGGTGCAAGGCGTGGGCGGCGCATTGCTGGTGCCGGGAAGTCTGGCCCTGATCAGCGCATCGTTCCCTCAAAACGTGCGCGGCAAGGCGATCGGCACGTGGTCCGGCTACACCGCCATCACCGCCGCGCTGGGTCCGATTCTCGGTGGCCTCGCGATTGAATATCTTTCTTGGCGCTATGCGTTCTTCATCAATGTGCCGTTCGCATTGGCCGTACTGTTCCTGACCTTCAGACACGTGCCCGAGAGCCGCGGTGGCAATGGTGGCTCGGCACGGTTGGACTGGCTGGGCGCCGTGCTGGTCAGCGTCGCGCTTGGCTGTCTGGTTTACGGATTGATCGAGTCGTCCTCGCTCGGGTGGAAGGATGTCCGGGTGATCGCTACGCTTGCGCTGGCACCCCTGCTCTTCGCCGCTTTCATGATCGTCGAGAACAGGCATCCGACCCCGATGTTGCCGTTGCGGCTATTCCAATCGCGCAATTTCAGCGCTGCCAACTTGTTGACCCTGTTGCTTTATGCAGCGCTGGGCGGAAGCATGTTCTTTGTTCCGCTCGATCTCATTCAGGTCCAGGGCTATTCGGCTACTGCAGCAGGTGCGGCTCTGGTGCCGTTCATTCTCATCATGTTCGTGCTCTCGCCATGGGCCGGCGGACTGGTGGACCGATATGGTGCCAGAAGGCCGCTGGTGATCGGGCCCGCGATCGCCGCGTCGGGTTTCGCGCTGTTTGCAATTCCGGGAATCGGCGGCAGCTACTGGATCACCTTTTTCCCGGCCGCATTGGTACTGGGCTTCGGCATGGTCATTACCGTCGCGCCGCTGACGACGACGGTAATGAATGGGCGGAACGCCAGCCTCACCGGCGCGGCGTCCGGGGTCAACAACGCGGTATCACGGGCGGCGGCGCTTCTGGCCATTGCCTTGCTGGGCATCGTCATGAGCCACACCTTCGATCATGCATTGACACAGCACACACGGGAATTATCGCTATCACCAACGGTGTTGGCCGAAGTCGATGCGCAACGCGACCGCTTGGCCGCTATCACCTTGCCGCCCTCGGCCACAGAAGGCGAGAAGAGCGCCATCAAGACCGCGGTCGGCAGTTCATTCGTTTATGGCTTCCGATGGGTGATGTCGATTTCCGCACTTTTGGCCGTTGCGAGCTCGCTCAGTGCCTGCTTCATGGTCGGCGGGAATAGGCGTGAATCTGCTAAGCAATAAAACGCCGTCCCGGGAACTCGTGCGCCTCCGGCGTGCCGAATTGCTATGTCTCTGTACTTGCGCCGTCGCAAACGCAGTCAGCGCCTTAGCGCTATATCCGCGATTGGGGGAACGCCAATGATGCTACAAGGCAAACGACCAATGCTTGCGGTCCCGGTGAACCATAGTGATCACTTCAAGGGGTCGCACTCGGCCAAGGTGACCGTGGTCGAGTACGGAGACTTCGAATGCCCGTCGTGCGGCCAGGCTTATCCCGCGATGAAGATCCTGCTCGAGTATTTTGGCGACGATGTGCGTTTTGTCTTCCGGCACTTCCCGCAACGCGAAGTGCATCCTCATGCCGAACTCGCAGCGGAGGCAGCGGAAGCGGCGGGCGCGCAGCATAAGTTCTGGACCATGCACGATCTCCTGTTCGAGAACCAGCTGCATCTGAAAGCAAACAGCCTCCGCCAGTACGCAGCCCGCGCCGAGCTGGATCTGGAGCGCTACGAGTACGAGATGGGCGATCACCTCTATCTGCAGCGCGTGCAGGAACATCTCCAGAGCGGGGACAAGAGCGGGGTCCGCTCCACGCCGACTTTCTTCGTCAACGGGGCCGTACAGGACGTGTCATTCGGGCTTGAGCTATTGCAAGCCGCGATCGATGCCGCGTTACATAGCTAAGGATGCGTCCAGCGAGATGGCGGCTTTGAGCAGCTTGGATACGGGGCAACCGGTTTTTGCGTTTGCCGCGAGCTCCTGGAACTTTGCTGCGTCGACACCGGGAACCGTGCCCTTCAAGGTGAGATGCACGGCCGTGATCGCGTAGCCGCCGTCCACTTTGTCCAAGGTGACTTCGGCGGTCGTTTCGAGCTTCTCGGCGGTGAGCCCGGCCTCGCCAAGTATCAGCGACAGTGCCATGGTGAAGCAGGCGGCATGCGCCGCGCCGAGCAGCTCCTCGGGATTTGTGCCCTGGAGCCCTTCAAAGCGACTGCCAAAGCCGTAGGGATAGGATTTCAGTGCGCCGCTTTCCGTAGATACGGCGCCTTTGCCATCCTTGATTCCACCTTGCCAGGCGGCCGATCCGCGTCTCTTGATTGCCATAACGAGTGCTCCTTCTCGGGCGGCGGCAGCGAAGCTGCCGCAATAATTGCGGACGATGCGGCACTTGGCTTCACGCTTGTCAATGCACTTCAAATTTGACTCATGATCGTGTTGAAGGGTTCTAACGCGCAGCAGCCTCATCTGGAGGGTGGTTCGTTCTTGGCTGACCGCACTCGCACCGAACGATAAATCGGAAACCACACTCCAAGATCATATTTTCAGCGGGCGCATTGCTATGGCCGAAATGATTTCGTCAGTCAGGCCGGTCTCGCCTTCACGGGCCGAGCAGTTGTTCCCTGTTCTCACGCCGGCGCAGGTTGCGCGCATCAGGGCGCATGGACGCCTGCGCGCCATCCAGCAAGGTGAGGTGCTGGTCGAAGCGGGACAGCAGGTCGTGCCGTTTTTCGTGGTCTTGCGCGGGACCATAGAGATCGCTCAGCCCTCCGGCGACTCGGAAACTATTATCGTCACCCATCGGCCGGGGGAGTTCACCGGCGAGATCAATATGATTTCCGGCCGACCTGCGCTTGTGCGGGCGCGGGCCGGCGAGACGGGCGAGGTCATCCAGTTGGATCAAAAGCAGTTGCTGGGGTTGGTACAGACCGACAGCGAGCTGAGCGAAATCCTGATGCGCGCCTTTATTCTGCGCCGGGTGAATTTGATTGCGCGCGGGGTCGGCGATGCCGTGCTCATCGGGTCGAGCTATTGCGCCGCCATGCTGCGCGTGAAGGAGTTCCTCGCGCGAAATGTCCAGCCGTACCAGTACATCGATCTGGAC
>CAINCZ010000078.1 GCA_903847195.1 uncultured Acidobacteriota bacterium
GTACACGGCGATCAACTACCGGCAGTTCCGGCCGAGCGTCTTCGGGAAAATCAACACGGTCGCGCAGATCGCGGCGGTGTTTTTCGTGCTGTTTTACCAGGTGGACCACTCGGCATGGGTTTACTGGACGCGGCGCGGCTTCCTGTGGGCGACGCTGTTCTTCACGCTGCTTTCCGGCATCCATTACGCCGTGATAACAGGGCGACAGGTCCGGGAGTGGCAGGCGCGTGGCAACGGGTCGCATTAGCGCGGCGCATCTGCATAATCTCGTTTTACGATCTCCACATCGGCACGGTCGATTTCGGCAGGCATGCAGCCGGGACGCCGCGGTTTGTTAGAATGCTGCCATAATCCGCGTATTTCGGGATCCCATGTCCATTGAACTGTTCAATACGCTCTCGGGTAAGGTGGAGGAGTTTGCTCCCAGTCAGGATCGCACCGTCCGCATGTATGCCTGCGGCCCCACCGTTTACGATTACGGCCACATCGGCAACTTCCGCACCTTTATCGCGGTGGACGTGCTGCGCCGCTTCCTGGCGCAGAGCGGGTTCGCGCTGAAGCACGTCATGAACATCACTGACGTGGATGACAAGATCATCCGCAACGCCGCCCGCGACGGTAAGACGGTGCAGGAGTACACGAAGAAGTACGAAGCGGCCTTTCTTGAGGACATGCAGACGCTCAATATCGAGCGTCCCGAGACGATCGTGCGTGCGACCGAGCACATTCCCGAGATGGCGCACTTCATTCAGCAACTGGTGGGGAAGGGCGTCGCCTACCGCGCCGACGACGGTTCTTACTACTTCCGCATCGCGAAGTTTCCGTCCTACGGCAAGCTCTCGAAGAAGGATTTCGAGGGGATGGAAGACGGCGCGCGCGTGGATGTGGACGAATACGAAAAGGACAGCGCGCGCGACTTCGCGCTGTGGAAGGCTCCGAAGGCCGGCGAAGCGCAGTGGGAGACCGAGATCGGCCCCGGGCGTCCGGGATGGCACATCGAGTGCTCCGTGATGTCGATGCAGGAGTTGGGCGAGAGTTTCGACCTGCACGCCGGGGGCGAGGACCTGATCTTCCCGCATCACGAGAACGAGATCGCGCAGTCCGAGGCGCTGACCGGCAAGCAGTTTGCACGGCACTGGATGCACGTGCGCTTCCTGCTGGTCGAGGGCGAGAAGATGGCGAAGTCGGCAGGGAACTTCTATACCCTGCGCGACCTGGTGGCGATGGGGCACAAGCCTTCGTCGATCCGCTTCCTGCTGACGGCGGTGCCCTATCGCAAGCAGTTGAACTTCACCTTTGACGGGCTGACGCAGGCGGCGCATTCGGTGGACCGGTTGCGCATCTTCAAGAAGAGGATCGAGAGCGAGCCGTTTGCCGAGGGCAGGAACGAGACGCTGTGCGCGCTGGCCGACAAGACCATCGAAGAGATGCGTAAAGGGCTGGCCGACGATCTGAACACCGCGCAGGCACTTGGGGCGATCTTCGACATGGTGCGCGAAGGCAATGCCGCCGCCGATGCCGGACAGATGCGCAAGGACGACGTAAAGCCGCTGCTGGATGCGCTGAGTAAGTTCGACCAGATTTTTGATGTACTGACAGATGATGATGCCGACAAGGTCAGCCGCATCATCGGCTGGGCCGACGCGGAGGGCAAGCAGGTTGCCCCCGAGGCGCGCGACCTGGCCAAGGCCTCCGGGATGGGCGATAGCGACATTGATGCCCTGGTGGCTGAGATGCAGGCGGCGCGCAAGGCCAAGAACTTCGCGCGCGGCGACGCCATTCGCGCGCAGTTGAACGAGTCCGGGATCGTGGTGGAAGTCACCAAAGACGGCGCCCGCTGGCGCCGCAAGTAGGCAACGATGACCCAGATCGATCCGGCGAAGGAGCGCGCACGTCTGGCCGAGCGGTATGCCGGAATGAGCGACGGCGAGTTAGAGAAGCTGTCGCGCGATGCGGGGACGCTGACGGATGAGAGCTGGGAGTTGCTGGAAGACGAACTGGACCGGCGCGGGCTGCAAGCGGCGACGGCCGATGCCCTGATCGTCGAGGACACGCTGGAGCAGCGCAAGCTGACGACCCTGGCGCAGTTCCGCGATCTGCCGGCGGCGCTGCTGGCCAAGGGACTGCTGGAGTCGGCGGGAATCGAGTGCTTTCTGGCCGACGACAACATGGTGCGGCTGGACTGGTTCATCTCAAACTTGCTCGGCGGCATCAAGCTGCAGGTGAAGCCGGAAGATGAAGCGGCGGCACTGGAGATTCTGGAGCAGCCCATTCCGGAGAACTTCGACCTGCAGGGGGATGGCGAGTTTGAGCAGCCCCGCTGTCCGAAGTGCGGCTCGGTGGATATCAGCTATGAGGCGATGAACAAAGGGGTCGGACTGACGCTCGGATGGGCGGTGGGGGTACCGCTGCCGATTCGCTCGGATAAGTGGCAGTGCCGAGTTTGCGGGACTGAGTGGCGGGAAGAGTAGGGTCTCTGCAGAGCATCCCACCCACGCGCCAAAGGCGGGCGCGAGGATAGAGCGCCCGGCAGCTTATCAGACCGTGAAATCCCCAACGCTCGTCCAATCCGTGCCTCTACGATCAACGGTACAGCCGAGGGACTCCAGGCGGTTTGCGAGAGCGTTTCTCTTCGAAAAATCATTTGTCAGGCGCACCACGTGTCGACCTGCAATGTCAGTGAAGTTCCGCAATTTTCCGACTTCCACGATGATGGTCTTGTCCGGATGTCGCCCGAGAGCTAACCCAGCCTCGAATAGTACATTTGGACGCGGTTGCCCGCGCAAGTTGCGATCAGACCCTCCATCAGATCTGGTCAGCAGGCTAGGGGAGAGCCGCGCTTCATCATCAGGTGAGAACAAAA
>CAINCZ010000079.1 GCA_903847195.1 uncultured Acidobacteriota bacterium
CGAGGCCCCGGGCGGACCGGATCCGGCGCAAATCATCACGCAGGCCGTCAACGCCGCCAACCTGGCCATCTACGACAAAAATGTCGCCAGCCACGGCCAGTCGAAAATGGCCACCACCGTCGCCCTCGCGGTGCTGCGGAACAACAAGGTCACCGTCGGCAACGTGGGCGATTCGCGGGTGTATGTGATTCAAAAGGGGCTGATCAAGCAGCTCTCGACGGACCACAGCTATGTCGGCATGCAGAAGAAGTTCGGCCTGATCACCGAGCGCGAGGCGCTGGCCAGCGACCAGCGCTCGCTGCTTACGCGCAGCGTCGGGCAGGAGCCGATGATCCGCGTGGACTGCGACGAGGCGACCGTCACCAAGGGCGACTACGTGGTGCTGTGCTGCGACGGGCTGTACACCTGCGTGGTGGACCATGAGATCAGCGACATCGTCTGCCGGGTGCCGCCGGACGAGGCCGTCAAACAGCTCGTGGCGCTCGCCGAGAAACGCGGCGCGCAGGACAACATCACCGTCCAGGTGCTCCGCATCGACCGCGTCGAGGCCGTCAGCAATTACCGCGGCGCGCCCATCTATCACGAGCAGACGCAGCCCGTGGCCGCCGGCGAATTTTACCCGGGCCAGGTCGTGGACAACCGGTTCGAGATCGCGGAGGTCATCAGCCGCAGCGGCATGGCCGTGATCTACCGCGCGACCGATCGCGAGGGCGGCGGGGACGTGGCGATCAAGGTGCCGCACATGCAGTACGAGAGCGACCCGGGGTTCTTCGCGCGCTTCCAGCGCGAGGAGGAGATCGGCCGCAAGCTCAACCATCCGTTTCTGCTCAAGTTCATCCCGTTCGAGCACAAGAGCCGGCCCTACATCGTCACCGAGTATTTGAAGGGCTACACGCTCTCGCACCTGATGACGACCGTCCGCCCGATGCCGGAGCAGGACGTGCTCAAGATCGGCAGCCGCATCTGCGACGCGCTTGATCACATGCACAAGCTCAACATCATCCATCGCGACCTCAAGCCGGCCAACATCATGCTGTGCTACGACGGCACGCTGCGCATCATGGATTTCGGCATCGCCAAGTCCGTCCAGGGCCGCCGGCTCACCTTCACCGGCTTCACGCCCGCGATGGGCACGCCCGACTACATGGCGCCCGAGCAGGTCAAGGGCAAGCGCGGTGACGCGCGCACCGACATCTACAGCGTCGGCGCGATTCTCTACGAGATGCTCAGCGGCACCTCGCCGTTCGAGGGCGAAAATCCCTTCGTCATCATGAACGCGCGGCTGATCGGCGACCCCGTCGCGCCACGGAAGTTGAACCTGCTGTGCTCCGCCAACGCCGAGGAAGTCATCCTGCACGCCATGGCGCGCCAGCCGCACGACCGCTATCAGACCATTGCCGAGCTGAAAAAAGACCTCGACGATATCGGCGCCGTCGTCGTCACCGGCCGCGCGGAGCGTCTGCAGCCGCCCGCCAGCAGCCGTCCCTCCCTCTTCCGGAACATGCACACGATTCTGCTCGTCATGGCCATTCCGCTCGTCTCGCTCATCATCCTGGTCATTGTGCTGCTCATCCGCCTGCGCGCCGTCTCGCACTGACCTGCCCGGTCGCACGAAAGAAAACCCGCGGACGGGGGGAGCGCCCCGCACGACGAACCGCCACCGCGGCGCTGCGCGGCCACGCGTCACCTGACGATGCGGCACCCTGGCCCGCCGGCGTGCCTTGAAGTTTACTCCGTCATGATCGAATTATGTAAAAAAGAAAGTAGCAGATTACAAAAAAGTAACAAAACAAATTACTAAATACATAACAGTTACATAGAAGCTAACGCTCGGTGTGCGACTAAAAGTTTGCAAATACCTTATTGTAAACAAGATAATAATATATCACGGCGGCTATTATAGGCGTTGGCATGGTCCGTGCTAATGCATGCCAGCGTGACGAACCCGGTGTTCGTCAGGCAAGTCTGAAAGGAAAGAGTTTAAGATGCGAGCAACAGCGAAAATGAGATCCACGGCGGCAAAGCCAAGCTTGGAATCAGGCGCGACCATCAACCGGGCTTCGATAAGTCTGGATATCGGCTGAAAACAACCCGCGGGTTGGCCGCCCAGCGGCCGGTCTGCTCAACACAAAAAGGACAGTAACATGAAGACGAATATGACCAGTATCGCACTCGCCGCTTTGGCCGTGACCGGCCTCGCGTGTGCCGAGGAGGCCAAGGTCACCGGCGAGTTGGATCTGCCGGTGCTCTCGTCCTACGTCTGGCGCGGCCAGGTGCTCAACGATCAGGCCGTGGTCCAGCCGAGCCTGACGGTGTCCAAATACGGTTTCTCGTTGAACACGTGGGCCAACTACAACCTCAACGGCTCCTATAGCAGCTATGCCAAGGACAACCAGAACGAGTTCAGCGAGGTGGATCTGACCGCGTCCTATGCCACCACGCTGGGCCCGACCAACTTCCCCATCGCCGTCAGCGGCGGGTTGATCCAGTATCTGTTCCCGAACCAGACGCTGCCGATCGGCACCAATGGTCTGGGCAAGGCCTATCCAGGTACGCATGAGGTCTATGCGTCGATCGGATTGCCCAACCTGATCTTGGCGCCGACGTTGCAAGTCAACTATGACTTCGACTCCGCCAACGGGTTCTACGCCAACCTCGCAGTCAGCCAGAGCTTCGAGATCGTGAAGGACAAGGCCTCCCTGGTCGCTTCCGCCTCGCTCGGCGCCGGCAGCGCGAAGTATAACGCGTACTACTTCAGCGACAGCAAGACTGCTCTGAATGACGGGATCGTCGGCCTCGCCCTGCCCATCACCCTGCCGGGCGGCGTCGTCATCAAACCCGCCATCCAGTTCGTGTTCCTGCCCGACAGCGACATCCGCGATGCCGCCGACAGCCTCTACGGCCACAAGGATCGTTTCGTCGGCAGCGTGACCGCCGTCTACGCCTTCTGACCTCAGCCATCTAGGCCGCAAGGCCGGCCCCGCGGCGAGACCGCCCTCCCGCCGCGGGGCTTTCTTCCCCCTCTCCACCGCGATGAACCCGAACCCGTCAGCGATCCCGCAGGAGCTGCCGCGGGAGAAGGATCTGGGTGTCCAGACCCTCCAGGCAGCCCGTCGGGAGATCCGGGAACTCTCGCTGCTATTCGACATCACCCAGTTGCTCAATCGCAGCCTGAACCTCGGCGAGGTGGTGGCACCGCTGCTCCAGATGATGGCCGAGCGCATGGGCATGCTGCGCGGCACCGTCACCATCCTGAATCGCGAGACGGGCGAACTGACCATTGATGCCGCCTACGGCCTTTCGCCGGAAGAACGCATGCGGGGCCGTTACAAACTGGGCGAAGGGGTGACCGGCCAGGTGGTGCAAACCGGCCAGCCCGCGGTGGTGCCCCGGATTTCCAAGGAGCCGCTGTTTCTGGACCGGACCAAGACGCGGCGCCGCGACATCGCGCGCGACCGCAAAGACATCTCCTTTATCTGCGTGCCCATCCGGCTCGGCGAGGAAACCATCGGCGCGCTCAGCGCCGACCGGCTGTTCGCCGATGACATCGCCTGCACCGAGGACATCCGTTTGTTGTCCATCATTGCCTCGCTGCTGGCTCAGGCCGTGCGCCTGCGCCAGGCCAGCCGGGAGCAGCTGCGGGAGTTGGAGGCGGAAAACCTGCGGCTGCAGGGCGCCTTGCTGGACCGGTTGAAGAACCACCGGCTGATCGGGAACTCCGGGGCCCTGCGGACGCTCTTGCAACAGATTCAACAGGTGGCGCGCAGCAGTGCCACGGTGCTCATCCGCGGGGAGAGCGGGGTGGGGAAGGAACTGGTCGCCGAGGCCATCCACTGTAACAGCCCGCGCGCACAACAGCCGTTCGTCAAGGTCAACTGCGCCGCATTGCCCGAGAACATCATCGAGAGCGAATTGTTCGGCCATGAAAAAGGCGCCTTCACCGGCGCCATCACGGTGCGCAAAGGCCGTTTTGAAATGGCCCACGGCGGCACCATCTTTCTCGATGAAATTGGCGACCTGTCGCCCGCGACCCAGATCAAGCTGCTGCGCGTCTTGCAGGAGCGGGAGTTCGAGCGACAGGGCAGCAACCGGACGCTTGTCGTGGACGTGCGCGTGCTGGCGGCCACCAACCGGTCGCTGGAAGACCTGATCCGGGAAGGCAAGTTCCGGGAGGATCTCTACTACCGCCTCAATATTTTCCCCATCTTCATTCCGCCGCTGCGCGAACGCAAAACCGATATCCTGCCCCTGGCCGACCA
>CAINCZ010000080.1 GCA_903847195.1 uncultured Acidobacteriota bacterium
AGCGTGGTGAAACTTACACCGCGCAGCGGTCGAGAACGGTGCGAAGCACATGGCTGATCTGCTGGAGATTGCGGCGAAGGCGAACGGCGATGGGATGCCGATCGGCAACACGCTGACGCCGATGATTGCGAAGACGCAGGTGACGGTGGCGCCGGGCGGCGTGAGCGAGCCGGAGTTTGACGACAACGCCGCGGCGACGATTGTGTGGGCGGACTTCCAGCGCGACTCCGCATGGCTGGAGCAGAAGGCGTGGCTGGCAGAGTGGCAGTACATCGACTACCTGCACCAGAGCCCGAACTTCGAGGGCGACTGGCGGGTGAGCCTGAATGGGACCGCGCGGGTGAGCCGGTTCAACGTGGCCAAGAATTCGAATACGATGAGCACGCAGGTGCGGCGCGGGATCTTCGCGGACCAAGTGCCCTTCATGCTGGAGGCCACAGGCAAGCTGGCCGGCGACGCGGACGCGCAGACTTACCTGGACGCGGCGACGGAGATCCTGACGGTGCTCGACCAGCGCGCGGAGTTCGAATACAACTTTGGGCTGCTGATCGAGTGCATGGCGCTGCAAGGGACGGGCATCGGCGTTCCGCGCTGGGACGAGAAGACGGTAAAGAAGAAGAGCCGCAAGCGCAACACGCCGCCGGTGAGTATCGACATGCCGGTGGGCGCGCCGGCGGTGGTGAATACGTGGGAGTCTGACGACTTCAAGGTTGTAACCGAAGAGGTGACAGAAAGCTGGCCGTACTTCGAGTTCCGCGACCTGGGCTGGACGATCTGGGACGAGAAGGCGCGCACGCCGAACCGGCCCGACCTGAGCGCGAGCCACCGCATCGACATCGACTACGTGACCCTGCAGGACCTGCAACGGATGCGGGAACTGGACTGCTACAAGGACATCCCCGAGGACGATGACCTGGTGCGGTACTTCCTGGCGAACCCGTATGGCGACGCCAGCCCGGGGACGCGCACGGCGCAGAACAGCAACATCCAGAACACGACGGTGCTGCACGCGGCGGAACCGGAGACCAACGCCAGCGCCAACCCGTTCGAGAAGCCGATGATGAAGCTGGCTGAATGGACGTGGGAGCCGGGCGAGCCTACAGGCGACGTGAAAGAGCTACTGGTGTTCGAAGGCCGGTTCAAGATCATCCGCAATGGACCGCACGAGATTGGAGACCACGCTTCCGGCTACACCGCGAACTGGTGGAACATCAAGAACAGCCTGTACGGGCTGGGGATTGGGCGCATCAATGCGGGCGACCAGCGGATGAACCAGGGCGTGCTGAACGAAGTGCTGAAAATGATTGCGTACTGGACCAACTGCCCGCTGCTGTACAACACCGCCGACGGCAACGCACCCACACAGAACGTGGTGATGGGGCTGGGGACGATGTGGGGGCTGAACGCCGGGCCGGGCGGCGACGTGCGCAAGGTGATGGCCTATGCGGAGAAGCCGGCCATCCCCGCCGAGGCGTGGAAGATTATGGACATGGCGCTGCGCGGCGGCGAGGACGAGGTGGGCGCGAACGCCGGAGCGATGCAGGGCCAGATTTCGAGCACGCAGGGGATGAGCCGCACCGCGACGGGCGCGAACCGCGCGGCCAGCCAGGCGGATGCGCAGGTGAGCGACCCGATTGCGCATCTTGAAGGCATCATCGTGCGCTGGAACCGGTTCAAGTGGCAGCAGGTGATCGACGTGATGCCGATTGCCGAGATCCGTGCGATCCTGAGCAAAAAATTCGGCGACGCGATTCTGAAGAGCATCGACGTTGAAAAGTTCCTGGACATGGAGTTCAACATCAAGGTGCTGGCGGGGCAGAAGCTGGCGGCGAAGGCGGCGATCTCGCAGCTGATCCCGTTCCTGCTGCAACTGCTGCAGCAGCCGCAACTGATGGAGTACATGCACCAGAAGGGCTGGACGATCAATTTCCTGGCCATCGAGAAAATCTTCCTGCGGGTGAGCGAACTGCAGGGCGCGGAAGACATCATTGTGCCGCTGACCGACCAGGAGAAGCAGCAGGTGGCGCAATTGAATCCGAACGCGCAGCGGGTGCAGGCGGCGGCGACGCTGGAGAAGCTGCGCGGCGCGAATAAGATTCAGGAGGTGCAGGAGAAGGGCAAGCAGGACCTGCAGAACACGATTGTGGAGAAGAGCCTGGACCACGTGGCCGGAGAAGTGCCGATGGAGAATGAGTTTGCGCTGGCGGAGGGACGTGTGGACAGGAACACGGACATGCAGGAGTTGCAGAACGGGATTCCGGGGGTGGCGTAGTGGCCATTTTAGCTGTTCCGCTTGGCGATCCGCCGCTGCCGCCGCTGGAGACAGCAACGCTGGTGGCGATTTACACCGGGCTGGAAGTTGGAGTGACGCAGGGCGCATGGAAGTCGATGGCGAAGGAATGCCTGATTGCGCGCGGCGAAGGCGGAGTGACTGGAGAGGCCGATGGGGCAGAGCGCGCTTGAGAAGTTCCACCAAGGGACGCCGCTGAACGAGGAGCTGGCGGAGATCCAGCGGAGCGCGGCCGGAGCGAGCCCGGGAAGCCCGGTTTTACACCGCGAAGCGGTCGAGGACGGGGCGAAGCACGACGCGGAGCGGGAGCTGACGCGGGTTGAGCGGCTGCATTTGAAGGAGCTGCGGCAGGCGGATGGGTGGGTGGTTTTGCAGCGGCTTTTAGAAAGAACTTTATTTTTGCACAGGAAGAGTGTTATATCTATGAGCCAGAGCGATCCGCTCGGCAATGCCGAGAAGATCGCCCAGCAGTGGGCCTACCTGAACGCGCTGCGGGCCGCGGCGCAGCAGGTAACCGTGCTGGTGGATGCGGAAGTGAAGGCGCTGGACGAGGAATCGAAGCAATGAAGGCGTACTGGACCGACACGCGACCGAATGGGCAGCCGATTGAGGCGGGGACGTTTGCGCGCGTGATCGACCTGGAAGACGGCACCAACCCGATCTGGACCTATGGGAAGACGGTCGACGAGGTGCTGCAGAAGATTGAACGACAGAATGGCAACGCGCAA
>CAINCZ010000081.1 GCA_903847195.1 uncultured Acidobacteriota bacterium
GAACAAATTTCCAAACCCAATCCCGTGTTTTGGCCAAATAGTGCGAGTTATCAGAGAGTTGTCTGGCTCCCACGTAACCGGGGCAAAACCCCGGGCGACGGGTGTTTCCCAGCTTGCGCCGACGCGGTGGGGTACGATTCGCTTGGGTTATGTCGCCGCCCACCGACCCCTCCGATCTGCCGCGCGCCGAGCTGGAAGCCGAAGTCGCGGCGTTGCGGGGTGCAGTGGCCGAGCTGAAGCAGCTGGTGATGGCACTGCGCGAAGAGATTGCCCGCCTCAAGGGCCTGAAGGGCCGTCCGGTGATCAAGCCGAGCGGCATGGAGAATGCGACCGAGCCGAAGCGCCAGGGCAGGCGGGGCAAGCACCGCGGCCGCGGCAAGGTAACGCCACGGGTTGGCGTCGAGACCAAGATGATCCGAGTGGCGGTTCCGGAAGGATCGCAGTTCAAGGGCTACGAGCCGTACCAGGTGCAGGACTTGGTGATCACGGCCCGGGTGGTGCGGTACCGCCGCGAACGCTGGCTGACGCCTTCGGGCGAGACCATCGTGGCGCCGCTGCCCGAGGGCACAAGCAGCCATTTCGGGCCGGAACTGCGCCGCTTCGTGCTGATGCAGTACCACCAGGGCCAGGTCACCGTGGAGCGGCTGGTTGCCCAGTTGCAGGCGGTCGGCATCAGCATCTCCAAGCGCGAGGTGATGCGGCTGCTGATCGATCGACAGGACGACTTCCTCGGTGAGAACCGCGACGTGCTGCGGGCGGGGCTGGAGACGGCGCCCTGGATCACGGTGGATGACACCGGCGCACGCCACCGCGGCGCCAACGCTGTCTGCACACAGATCGGCAATGACAGCTTCGCCTGGTTCGCCACCACCGGCAGCAAAAGCCGGCTGAACTTCCTTGAGGTGCTGCGCGCCGGCTTCACCGACTACGTCGTCAACGCAGCGGCGCTGGACTACATGCGCGAGCAAGGCCTCTCCGGGACGGTCATTCAGCGACTGGCTGGGCACGCACAGCGGCGGTTTGCCGACCCGACCGCCTGGCAGCGCCATCTGGAACAACTCGGCATCACCGCTCTGCAGGTGACCCCCGACCCGACGCGGGTCGCTACCGAGGGCGCGTTGTGGGGCGCCATTGCCGAGCACGGGTTCCTGAACGAGGCGGTCATCGTCAGCGATGACGCCGGTCAGTTCAACGTCGGCACGCACGCCCTGTGTTGGATCCATGCGGAGCGGCTGGTGCACAAGTTGGAGACGTTCACCGACCAGCAGCGTGCCGCCCAGCAACTCGTCCGCGGCCTGATTTGGTGGTTCTACGCCGACCTGAAGGCGTATCGCATCGCGCCAACTCCGCGCCGGCGCAGCGAGATGCGGGCGCGCTTCGACCGCATCTTTCTGCGCACCACCGGCTTCGTCACGCTCGATCGCCTCCTGCAGCGGCTGCACGCCAACAAGGCCGAACTGCTGATGGTGCTCGACCATCCAGAGATCCCGTTGCACACCAACGGTTCGGAGAACGACATCCGCTGCCAGGTGACCAAGC
>CAINCZ010000082.1 GCA_903847195.1 uncultured Acidobacteriota bacterium
GACGAACTTGTGCTCCCACCTCGGCTCGCCTTCAAAGTAGAGAATGCGCGGCTTGGCCGCTTCGACGTTGATCAACCGCATGACCGAGTTGTTCTTCTGATTCTCTTCGCCGTCCACACGGTCGACGGAAATTGCGAGGGTCTTGGCGCCCGCGATTCCCGCATTGAAGAGCAGCGTCTCCGTTTGCGGCTCGCCGGTCTTGCCCAAGGTTACTTCCTGCGAGGCGAGCGGTTTGCCATTCTCGGAGACGACCACATGCACCTTCCGCCCTTCGAACCCGCGTTGGTGCAGCGTCACCTGGGCGCTCACCCGCGAATCCGCCAGCGTCCTGGCGGGCAGCGCCGCATCGGCGATCTCGATGTCGCGTTCGAAATGCTCCCGCCCGATGCCCACGGTGTGTACGGGAATGCGCCGCCGGCGAACCTCGGCGATGGTCTCCCGGTCCACGCCGCCGGTGTTATCGGCGCCGTCGCTCACCAGCACCACCGCTCCGATGGGCAGGCTGGTGGCTTCGGATGCCACCTGCTTCAACGCGGTCCCAATGTGCGTGGACTCGACCGTTCCCTTGAACTCATCGGTCTTCTGCACCTGCTCCAGGCCGCTGCCGAAACGATATAGCCGTACCTGGAATTTCTTAGCGAGCGCGCTCAGAACACCGCCATCGAGTGCCGAGCGGGCCCGTTCGATGCGCGTCTTTCCATCCTCGCGGATCGCCATGCTGCGCGAATCGTCCACCACCACTGCCACAATGTTCTGCTGCGGCTTGAGCGTGGCGATACTCATGGCCGGCTGCCAAAGCATCAACAGGAGCAACGCCGCCATGGCCGCCTGCAAGAGCCAGATCGCAGCCCAGCGCAACCCTTCCACCGCGCCGGCCTTCCCGCTGCGCCTGCGCCACAGGAGCCAGCCGAGCACGGCCGCCACGGCCATGATCGCCACGGTCAGCACCCACAGAGGCAGCCGCGAGAGGAACACCAGGTCTCCCTTGGCGAATACAGTGGTTGGATACTTGAAGAAAAATTCGAACATCGTATTGAACGTTTGCTCAGGCCCGGCTAATGTGTCATCGAGTAAACAATGTAGTTAATGCCGATCCGGAAGGCTAACGAGGCGTAATGCTCCGGGTAGGCGGGATAGTCGGCCCACTCCCAGGCGTCTCCCAGATCCATGTTGTGGCAGATGGCGACCATGATCCGTCCTTTGTCGTCGTAGACTGCCCGCCAGCGGGGCACAATGCCGTCATACTCATAGGTGTTGCCGGAGTTGAGAAACTGAATGCCTGGAACCTGGACCTTCTCGTCAAGATCATAGAGAACGTGGAAAATGGCATCTTTATCATCAATGTCCACCACCGGACGGTCTGGGAAGACCTTTGTGAGGCTCGCCATGAAGACGTCCCATTCGTAGGTCCCATGGAAATCGTCCACCATCAGGAAACCGCCCCGGTCGAGGTACTCGCGCAGCTTCTTGGCCTCGGCGTCGCTGAGTTCCCAATGGCCGACCTCCACCGCATACACGAACGGATAGTCGAAGATGGCGTCGCTGTTCAGGTCAACCACCTGCTC
>CAINCZ010000083.1 GCA_903847195.1 uncultured Acidobacteriota bacterium
AGGATCGCTTGCCACTCCGCACTCAGAACCACTGGTCGAGCCACGCGCATCATCTTCGCTCCAGTGTATTAGATGATGCCGCTCGCTTATACTGTTCACTATTTACGCCGCACTACACTAGGCTGGGAGAGTTTGCCAATGACGATTGTGAGAAGTACTTCAAGGATCTCCAAGAGTTTGTAAATACGGTTCATGACGAGGTTATTGGAGGCCCTTGGCCGTTTAGCGATCTCGTAAAAAACGACGTGGCAGCGTTCTTGGCTACGATCAAACCGTGATAGAGACGCAGGTGGCCCAGAGTCGGCGATGTTCCGACTCTGGGGATACGGCCTCATCCAGACTGCCACCCTCCCTGGGCGGCGGCCTCATTCGTTCCCGAACCCTGGCGGGTGGCCCAGGTTTGCGCCGCGTCTTTCGGCGCTAACCTGAGGACGTAGTCCATTCCGCCGGGTGCCCCACCCTCGCGCCTGATTTCGGCGCGTGGGTGGGATCAGCCTGTTCCGCAATTGCCCAATTACCAGATTACTCAATCACCTACTTCCCCGCCTCTCCACCTTCCTTCGGCATCGCCTTGATCAGCGGAGCCGACACCACCTCCGACTGCGCCACCCAGAAATTCCATGCCCGCAGGCTGCGCTCGTTGACCGCGTTCACCCGGTAGGCTTCCTTCTCGTTCAAAAACACCGGCGTGCCGATCGCCATCGATTGCAACTGGATCGGCGGGTGGCCCATTCAAGCCCTGTAGTTGGGCATGAGTGCGGCGGTTGATTTCATAGAACGCCGCTGCCAGTAAGTGCCCAATTTGTTCTTCCGACGGTGCCCCACATCTGCCGTAGTTAGCAGATGTGGGTCCTCTTTTCCGCCGGTACCAACTGGGTGTCAATACGCGAGTCCGCACGCATTCATCCGCGCCACGCGATATGAAGTCCCTTGCCCACCGGCACGACCGTCCAAACGAATTCCGGCAACTGCTCGACCATCTGGCGGTAGTCGGCGACTTCATCCGGATGCGAAAGCACATTGTCGGCCAGCAGCAGCACGTTCTCCGCGAGCTTCGGCAGCAGGCGGGTGGCCCGAAATTAGCGCCGAAAGAAACGGCGCAAACCTGCGCACCCGCCTTTTGGTCAATTCTGGACAGGAGGGCTCAGGTGGGTGATGCTAAAGTGGAGCCGATTTAGAGCAAGCGGGCGAATTGAGGAATCCCAATGGGCACAGACCATCGGTCGCTGATTCTATTAACGGGAGCTTCTGGCTACATCGGCGGGCGTCTCCTCAAGGCACTTGAAGCTGCCCGCTGGCCTGTCCGCTGCCTCGCCCGGCGTCCTGAGTTTCTTCGCTCGCGGGTTTCTGCCTCGACCGAAGTGGTTCAAGCCGACTGCCTGGATCGTACTTCGCTCGCATCGGCGCTGGCCGGGGTATCAACGGCATACTACCTCGTCCATTCCATGGGTTCCCCGCGGCAATTCGAAAAGGAAGACCGGCAAGCCGCGCAGAACTTCGCCGAAGCTGCCCGCGAGCAGGGAGTGCAACGCATTATCTACCTGGGCGGACTGGGAAACGATGACCAGGCTCTCTCCGCACACTTGCGAAGCCGGCATGAGGTTGCCGACATCCTGCGAAGCTCCGGGATTCCAACCATCGAATTTCGCGCCTCGATCGTCATCGGCTCCGGAAGCCTCTCCTTTGAGATGATTCGCGCCCTGGTGCAGCGCCTGCCGGTCATGATCTGTCCGCGCTGGGTCGCGGTCAAAGCCCAGCCGATCGCGGTCGAAGACGTGATTGCCTACCTTACGGATGCGCTGCGGTTGCCGGTCGAGCAGTCTGCGGTATTCGAAATCGGCGGCCCCGACCAGGTGAGTTATGGCGAAATCATGCAGGAGTACGCGCGCCAGTGCGGCCTCGGTCGCTGGATGATCCCGGTTCCAATCCTGACGCCGCGCCTATCGAGTCTGTGGCTGGGACTGGTCACTCCGATCTATGCCCGCATCGGACGCAAACTCATCGACAGCATGAAAAACCCGACGCTGGTCTGTGATCCATCCGCGCTGACGACCTTTGCGATCAAGCCAAAGTCGCTGAGCGAAGCCATCGGGAGAGCCTTGCACAACGAAGACCAGGAATTCGCGCAGACCTTCTGGTCCGATGCCCTTTCCTCCGGAGGGAAAAACCCATCGTGGGGCGGCCTGCGGTTGGGGACCAGGCTGGTCGATTCCCGCACCATCCATGTACTGGTTCCACCGGCCTTAGCCTTTGCTCCCATCCAGCGGATTGGAGGCTCAAATGGCTGGTACTTCGCTAATTTCCTCTGGAGGTTTCGCGGCTTCCTGGACCTCCTTGTTGGCGGCGTGGGAATGCGTCGGGGCCGCCGCGATCCCCACACCCTGGCCGTTGGCGATGCGCTGGATTTCTGGCGGGTAGAGAGCTTTGAGCCGGATCGCCGGCTCAGTCTGGTCGCGGAGATGAAAGTGCCGGGTCGTGCGTGGCTTCAGTTCGAGGTTGAACCTACCAGCCTGGGTTCCGTGATTCGCCAAACGGCAATTTTCGATCCTGCCGGACTGGCAGGGCTTCTCTATTGGTATGCGCTTTACCCGGTGCATTACTACATCTTCCAGGGCATGCTCCACAAGATTGCAGAAATCGCGGAGTGCAAGTCAGGCCCCGCTGCTTTCGCAGCATAAGGCCAACCGGAACTGGCTCCCCGCCCCAAGTTTTGCCTTGGCCCACCCTACTCCCCCGGGCAGTGGCATAATGTTCTGTTAGCCGCGCTGCCCGGAATCAGGTGAGCGGGCGCGGTTCCACCCTGCGAGCCGTCTTCGACGGCCAGGGAACACAGGTCAGAAGGGACCTTCGATGAGCACAATTCCGGAAGTGGTACCCCATGTCCCGGTCGTCACCATCCGAGAAATCGGCAACTACGTTGGCCAGCAGGTCACCATTCGCGGCTGGCTCTATAACCTGCGCGAGAGCGGCAAGTTGCTGTTCCCGCAGGTGCGCGACGGCAGCGGCATCCTGCAGGGCGTGGTGCTCAAGAAACAGGTTGCGCCCGAGGTGTGGGATTCGCTCAAGGGCCTCACGCAGGAATCGGCCCTCACCATCACCGGCACCGTCCGCGCCGACGAGCGCGCCCCCGGCGGTTTCGAGATGGACGTTGCCACCGCCACCGTCGTACAGAAGGTGCCGGAAGACGATCCCTACCCGATCTCGCTCAAGGAACACGGTGTCGAATTCCTGATGGAGCACCGCCATCTCTGGATGCGCTCGCCCCGCCAGGCGGCCATCCTGCGCATCCGCTCCGAGATCCAGAAGGCGATGCACGACTTCTTCGACGACCGCGGCTTCACCCGCACCGATCCGCCCATCCTGACGCCTGCCGCCTGCGAAGGCACCAGCACGCTCTTCCCGGTCGATTACTTCGACGATCAGGCCTACCTGACGCAATCGGGCCAGCTCTATATCGAAGCCACGGCCATGGCGCTCGGCAAGGTGTACTCGTTCGGTCCCACCTTCCGCGCCGAGAAGTCCAAGACGCGCCGCCACCTGACCGAGTTCTGGATGGTCGAACCCGAGGTCGCCTACGCCACCCTCGAAGACATCATGGACCTGGCCGAAGCCTTCATCAGCTTCATCGTCGCCCGCGTGCTCGAGCGCCGCCGCCCCGAGCTGGTCACCATCGGCCGTGACCTCACCAAGCTGGAGGCGATCCAGGCGCCCTTCCCGCGCATCAGTTATGACGAGGCGGCAGAGATGCTCAACCAGGCGCACGCCAAGGGACTGCTCGAGCATCCCTTCGAGTACGGAAACGACTTCGGCTCGCCCGACGAAACCTATCTCTCGTCGCAGTACGACCGCCCGGTGATGGTGCATCGCTACCCGGCGGCGGTCAAGGCGTTCTACATGGAGCCCGATCCGCTCAACGCCAAGTACGCGCTCTGCGTCGACGTGCTGGCGCCCGAGGGCTACGGCGAAGTGATCGGCGGCTCGCAGCGCATCGGCGACTACCAGCTGCTGACCGACCGCATCCGGCAGCATGGGCTTCCGGAAGAGGCTTTCAAGTGGTATCTCGATCTGCGCAAGTACGGCGGCGTGCCGCACGCCGGCTTTGGCATGGGCATTGAGCGCGCCGTGGCCTGGATCTGCGGACTGGAGCATGTGCGCGAGACCATCCCGTTCGCCCGCATGTTGCACCGGCTGTATCCGTAGGCAGGCCGCTCGACTAACCTGGTGCCCCATCCTCGCGGAGCCCGAAGGGCGGAGCTAGGGTGGGGGTTTTCAGCCCCTGCACTGTGTCAGTTCGCAACGCAGGGGTGGCACGACGGTCTTTATGCAGGAGATGCGTCCAGTATCGCGCCCCGTGGTCCGGCCCGGCATCGTGCCGCGCGCCATCCGCGTCATCGGTGTGCCGATCGACCTCGGACAGACGCGGCGTGGCGTCGACATGGGACCCTCGGCCGTGCGCGTGGCGGGTCTCGAAGCGCGCCTCGAAGCGCTCGGCCACGATGTTGACGATGGCGGCAACATCGGCGTCCTCGGACCCGAGCAGCGCACCGAAGGCAATCCGCAGGCCAAGTACCTGAAAGAGATCACCGCCATCTGCACCGCCTACGGCGAGGCCGTGCTGGCGGCGATGGAAGCCGGCGACGTGCCCTTCGGCATCGGCGGCGACCACTCGATCGCCTGCGGCAGCATCAGCGGCGTGGCCGAGTACTACCGCCGCCGCAACCAGCGGCTGGGCCTCATCTGGCTCGACGCCCACAGCGACATCAACACCCCCGCCACCTCGCCCAGCGGCAACGTCCACGGCATGCCGCTGGCGGCCATCATGGGACTCGACCCCTCCGAGCTGCGCGACATCTTCGGCTTCTGCCCCAAGGTCGCCCCGGAGAACTGCGCGCTCGTCGGCGTGCGCGACATCGACACGGCCGAACGCGAAAACATCCGCCGCGCCGGCATCGAAGTCTTCACCATGCGCGACATCGACGAACGCGGCATGCGCTCCATCATGGAAGAAGCCCTGCGCATCGCCGGACGCGGCACCTCCGGCTACCACGTCTCGCTCGACATGGACTGGATCGACCCCGAAGACGCCCCCGGCGTAGGCACCCCGGTCCGCGGCGGAGCCACCTACCGCGAAGCCCACCTCGCCATGGAAGTCATCGCCGACCACGGGCGGCTGTCGAGCTTCGAAGTAGTAGAAGTCAACCCCATCATCGACGAACACAACCGCACCGCCGAGCTGGCGGTCGAGCTGGCCTGCTCGGTGTTTGGGAAGACGATTCTGTGAGACGTCCGGCCCGTGAACAGCGGTGCAGTCGGACAGTGCACGCTCGTAGCGAAGACCCCAATGAATTCCGCGCAACGCTGTTTTCGCGTTAGGTGGATGTGCCAAATACATAACTGTTCGGATTGAATATCTTCTTGCAATTATCCGAGAGCTGATTCAACCTCCAGCGATGACACCGACAGTAGCGGAGCAAAAACGGCAGGTAGCTAAAGTCAAGCTGCTAGAGACGTTCAGCCTCGGCAAGAACACAGGAAAAGGTGCTGGAGCCGAGATAACCGTATTCGGTAAAGATGGGAAACCGCAACTCGGCACGATAAAGATCGGGTCGGGCTCGTTTGAGTGGTGGGGCAAGCAAGCTAAGAAGAATCGGCTTCATTTGAATTGGTATGAATTCGCAACGTTGATGGAACAAGAGCAAGAACGCCGCAAGAAGTAGCATGCGGATAAGCCGTCGCTGGCAGTTGGCTACATTCAACGCGCAGCGCTCAACAGTTGGGCGCTCATCGCGAGGGTGTAATTCTTTTTGTGTAAACGATCTTCCCTATAAGAACATGGAGATCGTATGGCGATTGACCCGAAAGTGATCGATGAGCTGCTGGCGGACTATGAGAAGCCAG
>CAINCZ010000084.1 GCA_903847195.1 uncultured Acidobacteriota bacterium
GCCTGCCGCAGGGTAGTCATTGGCGAGCTTGATCGTGATGTCGTCTGTTGCAGCCCTCTCGGCAACCCAAGACTGGCCGGCTTCGATGTTGTGACGCTCGCGGTCGAAGAGGGAGAGGCCGGTGAGAAAGTGCTCGTTTCCATCTCGGTACAACTCCTTGGCCGAACGCAGCACGCCGACATAATGAGCAGCGTGGCGTCCCGCAGCTGCCTGCTCCTGCCCGGCATCCAGGCGTGACGCCGCGAAGTCACGGGCGAGATCATGCAGGTTCCATCGCTGGGTGTTCTGGTCATACTCGACCAGACTATGCCCGCGAAGATCCTCCAGCCGTTCCCCGACCGCGCCGGCGTCCTCCATAGCCCAAACGGCCACCGCCGCCGGAGCGTCGAACGTACCGGGGAAGACGCCGAGCATGGCCCAGAGCGCTTGCATGTCGCCATCAAGCAGGTCAACGCTCAGCTCCAGGGAAGCGGCAACGCCAAGCTGCTGGTCGGTCTGGTGGCGGTACTGGTCCAACGCCGCGAGCCGTGTCTTGCCATCGGAAAGCCGCCGGAGATATTCCACCACCTCCAGACTCGCCCGTGCCTTCAGACTGCTCCCGGCCAGCCGCAGCGCCAGCGGCAGGTACCCGCACCGCTGCGCCAGCTTGTCGGCATCGCGGCCGATACGCGGGCAAATGGCCAGCAGCAACCTCCGGGCATCGGCCGCCGGAAGCCGGTCAAGGTCCATCCCGTGCATCCCGGCCAGTTCAAACTGCCATCGCGACGTCACGAGCAGCAGCGACCCGCCCGGCGGAACCAGCGGCCCAACCTGAGCCGCATCGCGGGCATTGTCCATGAGCAGCAGCACACGTTTCCCGTGCAGCGTCTGCCGATAGAACCTTTGCAGCGTGCCCAGATCATCCGGCAACTTGGCCTGCTCCCCAGCATACGCCCGCAGCACATGAGCCAACGCCGCCTCGGCCGTCAGCGGGTTGGAACTCGTGCCCAGCAGATCGAGATAGAACTGCCCATCGGGATAGCGGCCCGCAAGCGAGTCGGCCAGAACCAGCGCCAGCGCCGTCTTGCCAATCCCGCCCATCCCGCGAACGCCGAAGATGCCGATACTGCCCGCCTCTGCTTCCTTCCGAAGCTTTCTCAACTCACTCTTTCGCCCAGTGAACTCGGCTGGCGGCGAGGGGAGTTGGCAAACCAATGGCGCTATGGATGGCCCCGACGACGCTGCGCCGGCCGATGACATCGGGGCTGCTAAGGGTGTGTTGGCGTTAGTCCGACCGCCTGCAAGAGACGCTGAACTCCATGAGCTCTTGTCCCTGCCGGAAAAAGGTCCACATACTGAATCCGGTCCAGTGTTCGTGTCGCATCGATCTCGATTGGTGGGATGGCGCAGTCTGAAAGACGCACGGGGATGAGGAAGATGCTGCCGGGCGCATGCTCTCGGTATACGCCAATCGCATCCAGCGCCTCCGGATAAATGCCTGACATGACACGAGTCTGAGTCTTGGCCGACAGGCACAACACCACCGCATGGGCATCCTTCATGGCCTTGCGTATCTCGAACTTAAAATCATGGCCGGGCAGAATATCCTGATCCCACCAGGTCTTGACGCCTGCGCCCTCCAACTCATTGCGGAGTTGCGCAACCTCAGCCTGATCATCATGGCAATACGAAATGAAAACATGCTTCTTCGACACAGTCCTGTCTCCTTCCTCTGACACAGGAGGTAGCCTTCGGTCGTCTACAGAACGAAGTTTGGGGCGGTTGACTACAAGTTCTTCAGCCTGGGCGATGCGTAGAATATCGCGCTGCAACGCCGCAGCAAAATCTCGCGCTACCTCAATTGGCCCGGCAGCGCGATGGAGTGTGATCCTTCTTCCGTACACGTCAGCCGCCACCTCGACCTGGGCATCGGGATTCGCCAGATCGCTCACGCGGACCAAGTCGCGGCAAAGGTCCTCGTTAAGTTTCTTCAGTTCTTCATACCACTGGCCGGCGCAGCGTACC
>CAINCZ010000085.1 GCA_903847195.1 uncultured Acidobacteriota bacterium
ATGCCCACCAAGGGCCGGTCATGTCGAAGAAGGCGCACTTCTCTTCCGCCGCCACCTTCTGCATGTTGAAGCGGAAGTTGCTCGTCGTCGTGTCGATCTCGCGCGTGAAGGTTTTGATGTGCGCGTCGTTGACGGAGCCGAAGACCGGCGTCAGCAGCAGCACCTCGGTGTCCGGCTTCTGGGCGCGGACCTGCTTGATGACGGAACGCACCGCCTCGGCATCGCCGCCGTTGGAGATGCCGCCGATGACCAGCAGGTCCGGGTTGTGCTTGAGCACGTAGTCCTGGACGCGGTTCTCGGCCTGGTAGTACTTGCAGCCGGTGGAGCTGCGCAGCGAGGCGATCTTGACGAGGTTGCACTTCGGATAGTCGCGCATGAGCAGCAGCTCGAACGACGAGCCGGACGTGTTGCCCATGATGCTGTCGCCCAGGAGCACCATGCGGAGCGTGCCGCCGTCGCGCAGCTTGCTCATCGACTTGGGGATGTTTGCGAAGCGGCCGGCCGGGGGCTGATAAACCACCGGATCGATCGTGGCATAGACCGCATCGATCTTCTCCAGCGTGCTCAGGCCGGCGAAGGCGTCCGCTACGCTGCCGTTGAGCAGGAAGCCGCCCATCCGCGCGGTGCCGGGCGAGGCGACCTTCAGGACGAGTTCGTGGTCAGCTGTCCGATCCAGGCCGCGGGCCAGCGAAACCGGGCGCATCGTCGGGGCGGACACGTCCTTCGGGGCGGCGAGCTTGCGGAACGCCGCGCCGTCGACGGCGTATTCGTAGTCCGCGCTGTCTTTGTCCACGACGTCAATGATGCCGATCTCCGAGCCTTTGAACTTCAGCGCCAGCGTCGCGCCGGGCTCGGCGGTGACGAGGACGTGGCGGAAGGGGCCGATCGGGCTGGCCTGCCCGGGCTTCCAATTGCCGGAGCGTTTGACCTGTTGATCCTCGTAAGCGATGACCCGGCCGTTGTCATCCGTTTCCGGGAACAGCGGGGCGGGCAACGTGTAGTTCTTGGGCTTGTCCGGCACTGGATAGGCAGCCATCAGCGCATCCACGAATTTCGCGACGGCTTCGGCATAGACCTTCGCACCCGCATCGGTCGGATTGATGCCGTCGGCGGAAAACTTTTCGAAGGAGATCTCGCCGGCGTTGATCTTTTGCGCCGCGTACTGCGCCAGGTTCAGGCTTGGGATGCCGTAGTGCTCCGCGATCTGTTCGCCCGCCTTGATATACTCCGGCGTCTTGCCCTCCTTGTAGTCCTGGAGCATCTCGGGCGTCAGGGTGTAGACGAGGATGCGGCTGTGCGTGGGGCGGTAGAGCGTGACCTGCCGCACCAGCCCTTCGAGCGCCAGCTTCGCCTGATCGAGCGGGACGTTCCGGTCGTCCGCCGCGAAATCGAGGATCGCCAGGTGGCCGCTCGCGATCACCTCGCCGAACACCGGCTGGCCCCGGCTGACCCGATAGAGGCCGAACCAGCTGCCGCCCGGCTGCATGTGGCGCGTCTCGTTCATCCCCGCCTGCGGGAAATACTTTTTGAAGCCCTTTACCATCTGCGCCGAGTAGCGCAGGTTCGCATCCTTCAACCCCGTGCCGGCGAGCACGGAGTCGCCGATGAAGAACAGGTACTGGTTCCCGACCCTGTCGTTCTTGAAGAAGTACTGGCTGTTCGGTATGCCGCCGCGCACCTGATAGAAGTCCGCATCCGGCGCCGCTGCACGCACGCCGCCCACACCGACAGCCCCACTCACGGCAAGCGCGACGGCAAGAATTCTGCTGCTCATAACTGATGTCCTTTCTTGACTGAACTGTTCAAACGAAATTATCGCAAGCCCCTGCTTCTACCGCGACCACCAAACGGAGCGGCGGCACTCCTGCCGCCGGGCAGGGAGCGACAAGAGTGCCGCCCCTCCAACGACATCCACGCGTCTGCCTTTTGCGCGATGCGCAACGATGCACTTAATTTTCGTCTCATTTTTCATTCAGCGAGTCAATCATGACCAAACTTCTCCCGGAGCCTTCAATACACACGCTCCATTCTGTAGAGCTGATCCCCTTGTACCGAGCCAGGGTGCGCGCCTTACTGTTTCAACGTGGGCAGCTCGGTCACACGCAAACGTGCGCAGCCATAAGGAATCAGTTCTACATCCTCCACGGGTTCACTAGAGACGGCCGGGCTGACCGGTGGCGCGGCGGGATCGGCCGCGGTGTTCTTCCAATCCGGCAGCAACGCCAAGAGCCTCTTATCAACAAAGACATTCTCGGTCTTAATCTTGTCCATGCCCCATTGCGGCAGGC
>CAINCZ010000086.1 GCA_903847195.1 uncultured Acidobacteriota bacterium
AGGCCAGAATTCGGCTCGGTCTTGCGCTCTTCAAACTGCGCCTTCATCCAATCCTCAAGCGACTTCATGTGCGGGGCGCTTTCGGCCTGGTGAAAGGCCAGGCGATCTTCGGCAGACAGTCCGCGCTGACGAGCGAGCTGGTCGTTGTGGTAGACCTCGCGCAGGGTTTCGAGGACGAAACGGCACTCCTCGGGAAAGTCGGCGACGACATCCACATAGCGGCGGCGCGCATGGGTAAGGCAATTGGCCAGGATGGTGTGCAACGGAGGTGAGGTATTTGCGGCGAGGGCGTCGCACATTTGAATGGGGGCGGCCAATTGCTGCGAGCGTCGGGCCAGGACATCGGCGAGATTCTCACCGGCGTGTTTCCGTCCGGTGAAGAACAGGGCGACACGGTGGCTACCGACGACCGAAACGATGCCCGACGTGAACATGCCCGTGCGCTCTGGCTTCTCGGCTCCGGCATCAGGGCCTGCTCTTTCCGTCTTCCGTGTCACGCCCTCGGCGGGTTTCTCGTCGTCGGCATCAGCCATCAGTTCGAGAATCTTGGCCGGCGTATCGTCATTGTGCAGGACCGAGCCCTGGGCGCCCTGGTTGACCAGCTCACCGTGAACCGGCTCGAGTCGGTCGGCCGCACGCTCAACGATTTCCCACTGCGTGGCGGCAGGCAGCGGAACGCCCATGCCAGCCTGCAACCGTTCCAGGCGATTGAAGGGCAAGCCTGCGCCGTATTTGACGGTGCCGATCATCGCCCCGGCTGTCTCGTCGTATTTCTCGCTGCCAACGCCCTCGGGAGCCGGAGCTGTGAAGACCTCGCCACACAGGTTGCAGCGCAGGCGCTCCTGCTCGTACACCGTGGCGGACAGCGGCGCCATGCCCACGATGCGCACGAGCACCGCCGGGGCTGAGAGCAAATAGACTTTCCCCTTCTGGCATTCGGGGCACGCATCGCCGCCGTGCAGAGAGGGGTGCGGCACTGGGATCTTCGTGGCCCCGGTATAGGCTGCGGCACCATTGCGGCCGTGACCCGGTCGTTTGGACCCAGAGGCACTCTCTTCACCTGCGTTGCCAGGCGTGCCTTCACCTGGCGCGGCCCCCGCATCAGGACCTGGGCTCCTGGCTGTGTCGTCCAGTACCTGGCTGGTCTTCTCCGTCGGCGCCCCGAACAGCATCCGTCGCAACCGCTCCAGGCTCGCACCCTTCGCCTGCAACTCCTGGGTCAGGAACGCCAACGTCTGTACCGCCTGCACCAGCGTCGCGTGGTCCGATTCACAGAGCACCGTCTTCGCGCGGTCGACGATGCCTTGCAACTCGTCCAGGCCGAGGTCTCGCCGCATGGTCGGTGGCCTGTGCCAGCGGTGCCGCTTCATGCCAGACCCATCCTGCCGCCAGCCGCCGGAGAGAGTGGCGCCAGAGCCAGTGGTATGTGCGCGATGGCGAGGATGACCACAAGAACGCCCACCTGTGGCCATAGTCAAATTTTCGACCCTGCCCATCAACCAACAGCCCCGATCTCGCGCCACACCGGCGCCGCCTTGGTCGAGCCCGGGTCGCCACCACAGAGCAAAACCTGCAACTCGTGCGCGCGCAGGGATGTGCCTGCGCTGCCGGCCCGCGACGGCCACCAGCGGAACCGTCCCTGCGACAGTCGCTTGTGGCACAGCCAGAATCCCTGCCCGTCATACACCAGCAGCTTGATGGCGCTGCCCCGTCGCGAGCGGAACACGAAGACCGCGCCCCCGAACGGGTCCGCCCCCAGCGTCTCCCGGCACACACGCGCCAGACCATCGATCCCGCGCCGGAAATCCACCGGCTCCACCGCCACCAGCACCCGCATCTGCGGCGTGATCTGGATCATGCCCCGCGGCTCTGGAATGCCTTGGCCAGTGCCGGCAAATCCAGGTGCTGGTTGGCAGCCAGCCGGATCACCATCCTCTCGCCCTGCACACCCACCAGCTCCACTTCCGGTCCGCGCGCCGGGGCCGGCGTTGTGGCAAACGGCGACGGGCGCAACTCGACAAACGGAACCGCAGTCTGCCTCGTTGTGTCCGTCTGGCGTCCGCCAGTCCCCGAAACCACTCGATGCTTGAGCGACTCATAGCTCACGTGCAGCGCCCGGGCCGTTCGGTAAATGCCGTGCGTACGCCCCAGCGCCGCCGCAGCCTCCCACAGCCGTTCAGGCAGCCGACAACGCTTCGTGCGCGTCGACCGCCATTCCTCGATATCGCGCCTGACCTTCGCCATCTCCTCCGGGATCTCGAACTTGTCTCTTTGTCGCATGAGCCATCCTCCACTTCGGATGGCAGGCTACCCCCGGCGCTACCGCGATTTCATGCACGCTGGCCGGAAGGACACATTCTCCGGCATTATGTGACGACCGCCCATAGCAGCCTCCGCAGCCAGTGCGTGCCTGCCCCCGTGCCCGAGTCGACGCCCCAGCAAAAAGACAAGTCCCCGCGGACCCTGCCGCTCTCGCACTATATTTCATGGAGCGAGCTGCTCCGGAGAACGTTCGAGAT
>CAINCZ010000087.1 GCA_903847195.1 uncultured Acidobacteriota bacterium
GCAACCCGGTGCTGAAACTTCACTGCTTTGCCTTGGCTCATAAAATCACTTTCCTCCTGAATTGTTTTGCGGCACGAGCATCCACTGGCCGGTGGACTTGTAGTAGCCAATTTTGGTTGCGCCTTGCGAGGCGGTCTTTACCGGGGTCTCGCCTTTCGGCCCCATCGTTGTGGGAACGCCGTTGTCACTGGCTGCGGCCGGCTTGGCGGCGGGCGCGGAACCAGATGAGGTTGGCGCTCCCGGCGAGCCTTTCCCCGTCCACTCCGGCGAGCTGGTCACGTCCTGATGCGGCGCGGTGCCCCCCATCTCTGTGACTTTGTTTTCGTAAGCGTCTTCCGCGTCCTGCGCCGCTTGGTTGTAGGCATCTTTCGCCGCTTGCAGTTGCCCGAGTTGCTCTTCCGTCCACTGTGCTTTGGGATCGGTTGGGAGTCCCTGCGTGGCTTTGGTGTAAGCCGGGTGCGCTTTGGCGATGGCCTGCGATTTCGCGTTCTCTGTCGCGCTGATCTGCGCGGGTTTGGGCTTGTCGCTCTTGTCTACTTGGCGATCGCGAGCGTCGGCGAGCTGCTGGCGGATGTCGAGCATGGCGTGCTGCATCTGGTACCAGTCTTTGTCGCGCTCGGTTTTCTCTTCAAGCACCTTCTGCTGCTGGTCAAGCTGGTTCTGCGCCTTCTCGATGTTGCCCTTCGCTACTTCGTCTTTGATTGCAGTCAGCGCGTCTTTGTATTCGGAATTGGTGATGGCCGTGAATCGTTCGCGGTTCTCCTTGGCCGCATCGAGGTCTAATTGCCCTTGTTGATAACCTGTTCTCGCTGCCGATTCTGCCAGCGGAATTCCTTCCTTGTCCTGCTGCAAGCGTTGCGTCCACGGAGCTAAGGCGGTATTGCGCGCCAGTTCTGCGCCAGTTCTGCGGCGGTTGACCACTTCGCCCGCGACGTTCGCCGCATTCTCCGGGTTCTTGAGTTGCGTCATGCCCAGACCGAACCCGAGCAATCTTTCCCAGAGCCGCGGCTTCACGTTGTTGGGATCGATGCGGTTGGCTTCGTCGGCTTTCTGGTAACCGGAAAGATCGTTGCGGTACTGTGTGAGGGCGGGATTTAAGTAGGAGCCGAGGTCTGGGGTCTTCGGCATCTCCCCCATCATGGTGGGGCTGGGGCCGTTCGAACCTTTCACTACGCCGGGATCGTCGGTAACTTTCGGCACTGCTGCGCTGGGCGGTGCAGCCATCCCATTCGGCGGCGTGCTCATCGGCAACGGGCCGGGCATCTGCGCCTGTGGCAACGTCGGGCCAGGGCGAGAGTTCAACGGAACCCCGCTTGGAGGCGTGGCTACGGGTTGCGGCATCGGCATCCCGCTCGCAGGTGCGCCCACAGGCTGCGGCATCGCATTCGGGCCGCCCGGCGTAAATTGCCGCTTCAGCGCATCGACCAGCGCCGGAGGCATCGGTGGAACTATGAATCCGCCCATTTATCCGTACGCTCCTCCCCCGTAGCCCCCACCGCCGTAGCCCCCACCACCGCCGCCCCCACC
>CAINCZ010000088.1 GCA_903847195.1 uncultured Acidobacteriota bacterium
AGGGCACGATGGTCGCCACGGTATAGGGCACCACTGTCAGCACGAAAATGCTGCCCACGTGAAATGCGCTCAGAAACGGCGTCAGCGCAAACTTTGGATACAACACCGACCACCCCTTCAACGCCGGTTCAAACAGCACGAAGGCGCCGAAGTAGACGTGCACATACGCCGCCAGCACGCCGACGAAGAACGACGTCAGCGACACCGCCGCACCCTCCCAGAACTTCATCAGCAGCACGTCGCCCGTTCCCCACCCGATCGCCTTCAGCACGCCGATTTCGCGCTTCTCCTCCGCGCTGAGTCCCGTTGCCTTGTCCCACGCCAGAATGACGAAGGCCAGCAGCGCCCCGGTCAGCACCACCACCACCATGCCGCCGCGCCAGTCGAAGACCGCGTCGTAGGTGCGCAGCAACTCATCCCGCAGGATCGGCCGCGTGTCCGGCAGATCGTGGGCAATCTTCGCCGCAATGGTCGCAAACTCCTTCTGGTTCCGTACCGAAAGCACAATGTCCGTCGCGGAGTCGGCCGGATAAGCAAACAGCTTGCGGAAGTCGCCCTCGTTCATCAGCACCAGGTCCGAGCTCACCAGCTCTGATTCGCTGGCCATCACCCCTTTTATCTTCAGGTTGACGAACGAACCATCGTGCGCCTTGAACGGCACCTTGCCCTCAAACGATCCCATGGTGCGCGCCACGCCCGCCCCCAGCGCCACCTCGCCCGGGCTCTCTTTCAGGTCGTCGCTCGCGATCACCGTGTAGTTGGCGCCGCTCGTCGGGTCGTAATAGTAGCCCCACAGCCTGGGCTTTACCCGCTGCACGCCGCGGATGCCGCGCAACTTCTCCGCGTAGGCGACCGGGATCAGGTCGTGGCGGCCCGCCATCATCCGCTGCACGATGATCTCCGGCGAATCGCGCAACGCCAGCGCTGCCTCGCGCTTCAGCGACAGCACGAAGAACACCACCGAGGCCACCAGGAACACCACGAAGCTGTATACGATCGTGAGTGCAAGGTTCTTGCCCTTGCGCCGCAACAGCGACGACAGCGTGAAATCGAGTATGTTGGTTTGACGGTTCAGAAAGCTCATGCGGTTAGCGGCGCTCCGTCCTTACTGTGCCCCTCTGTGCTTCAAATGCGGCGGTATGCCCAGCACCGATCCCGAAGGAAAATGTTCCAGCGACAAGGGAGAGTCCTGGAAGGCCGTGTTGAAGTCCGCCATGCTTGGATTTCGCGTGTAGCGCGCGTCGGTGAACAAGCACAG
The DNA here is from genome assembly GCA_903847195.1 of uncultured Acidobacteriota bacterium. Next base: position 1,259 of record CAINCZ010000088.1, read on the forward strand.
ATCCGTCAGCCCGTGGTAGCCTGCCACTCGCGCCCTCGTCTCCAGCCCCGCCGCATCCGTCCGTTGCCGCCATCCGGCGTGTGCATACATCAACGCCACCAGCACGCAGCACCCCGCGAGAAACAGCAGAAACACCTGCGACTTCCTCATGTCCATCAATCCAGGCTCCGGATCAGTTCCGGCAGCACCCGCTCAAACCGCTGCACCGCGCGCCCATTGTGGTCGGCAGCAAACTGCCTGGCGTCGGCTTCTTTCTCGAACGGGATCAATTCCTTCCCCATCGGCCCAAAGACGTTGCTCCCGTCCACGTAATAGGCTTTCCTGCCGTCCACCAGCTTCAGTTCGTAATAGTCGGTTACGTAGATCGCATCAATATCGCTCGCCCGCTTCACCGGGTTGTACTTCGCGAAGTTGAAATAGTACTTGAACATGTCCTTCGTGCCGTCAAAGATCGCATACGATCCGTCCTTGAACACGACCTCGGCGAGAAAATCCGGATACTTCTGCACGAACATCCCGCAGACCGGGCACTTGTCCCGCGCCTGCGGTTTCACCGGCCCACGCTCCCCGGCGACGACCGGCACGAGCAGCGCCAGCACCACCGTCGCAATCAGCACACGCCTCATCCCCTGCTCCTTGCCCTTTACTTGCTCTTACTGGTGACTGTGCGACGGCATCGGCCCCTGCATGCCCGGCATCGGGCGCTGCCGCATCTTGCGCCGTTCGCGGATCATCTTTGTATCCGCATACATGTCCTCATACGTCGCCTTCATCGCGTCGTCGAAGCTGGCCGGCGTCCCGCCGTTTTGCTTGACGAAGGCTTCGGCATCCGCCTTCTTTTCAAACGCCCACTTCGCCCGCTGCGTCATCACGCCCGGCTTGCTGCCACCGATCACCCAGGTCGCCGACTCGGCGTCAATCAGCTTACCCGTGCCGTAATCGGCCACCTGGATCGTTTGCGGGTTCTTATCAATCGCCACCGCCAGGTCAACCGCCGCACAGTGCAGACTGCACGCCGCCATCGTGCTGCCGTCCTCATAGCGAATCAGCACACGGCTGCGCGAAAACTGCTGCCGGTTCATGCCGCAATAGCTGCACGAAGGGTTCGCCTTCACGTCCTCCAGTAAATGCTGCTCCACCACCTGCGCCGGCAGGCTCGCCGCCACGCACAGTATCAGCAACAGAATGGAAGCCAGCCCTTTGATCTTCTGCATCAGGAAGTCCTTTCCCCCAAGCATCCTCGGAGCCGTGCTGGTTGGCACATCAGCGGCACTCTGCTTGCCGGCGGCGCCTTCACGCCTCGGTGGCGGATAGGATAGCAGAGTTCCGCATTCCCGATTAGATGGGCTGTGCGCTTCACTTCTTCTGTTTTCGCCTTGCACTATTTTCGGCGAGTTTCAAATTGGGCGTGCTATGTGCACCTAGTTGTGCAGAAGGACCAAGGCCGGAGCGGAGATTGCCGGTTTGCCTGCGCCCAATTCCCCTTTGGGCCGACGGCCATCAGCGGCCGGCCCCGCTCATCATTGCAAATGTCTGGCGATGCTTATACGCTAACAGTGTAGATAGCATCTATATGCTATACACATCGTAATAGCAGCGCAACAGACAGGCAGGAGGAACGCTATGCCGAGATTAGATGGAACCGGACCGCGCGGCGCGGGGCCGCGCACCGGGCGCAAGCAGGGTTCCTGCCAGCCGAAATCCAGCATTCGCTGCGGTCTCGGTTGGGGCCTTGCTCAACCCCTGGCGGAGAGGCCGCAGAGGGCGGGATTCTCTGCCAATCGCTCCGCCGTGTCCCTCGCGCAACGCGCTGTAAAGATGTTGAAGAGGATGGGCGGGGAGTAGGCTGCAAGGCCCGTTGAGGGCAGGGTGTAAGAACGAGCGCGACCGTCCGCAGCAATGAATATGCGGCGCCGCCTCGATAAACAGGAGGACATAAATGAGAGTAGCAGTAGCAACCGATGATGGCACCCATGTTTCCATGCACTTCGGCCGGAGCGCCGGCTTCCTGGTCTTTGACGTCGAAGGCGAGAAGGTCAGTCATGTGGAGCTCAGATCGAATAACCATAGCGCGCACGCCCAGGGGCAATGTGACCATGGATCGCACCAGCCTGGCCAGAGCGGACACAGCCACTCGGGCCTCGTCGGGCTGCTTGAGGGTTGTGAGACGGTACTCTGTGGAGGCATGGGCGCCGGTGCGGCGCAGGCGCTCACCGCCAGCGGAATCCGCCCAGTTATCGTGCGCACTGCGGGCACTGCGGCAGAGATCGTGAGCCTGTTCGCCCGCGGTGAATTGCCGTCCGCTCCCACCGGCTTCTGCGGATGCTCGTAGGGCGCCTCCGGGGCACTTAAAAGGAGTCGGACGTGCGCAGAAAACGCTGCCGCCATGAGTGGAACGATCCCTGCACGTGTGCCTTAGGCCACATGTACCGCTTCGTTGAGCCCGTCATTCTGATGTTGCTCAAGAAGAAGGGACAGTCTTACGGCTACGACCTCAGCAACGAGCTGGAAGATCACGCTATCACCGATGGCCTGATCGAGCGGGCCGCTCTATACCGCACGCTGAGGGCTCTGGAGTGCAACGGAAACGTTATCTCCCACTGGCAGCTGCCGTCGTTGGGCCGCGCGCGTCGTGTCTATCGGCTGACGCCGGCGGGCGAGAAACACCTGCAGGACTGGGTCGGCGTGCTGGGCTTTCTCGCCAAGTCAATGGAGCGATTCACCGCAGAGGCGCGTCTTGCCTTAGCATCCGAACCGGTGGCGCGAGGTCGCGCCATCCCCGCACCTAAGGAGCGACCAGCCTCGGCTGAGTGAGCCGTTCGGAGCCGAGCCGCGATTCATTCATCGACGGGAGCACACGGTGGACTCACCTGATATTAAGAAATTGCTGGCCCAACCGCAGCCTACCTGCTTCGTTTGCGGCAAGGATAATCCGAAAGGGCTGCATATCTCATTTTCCCCTGACTCGGATAATCGCATCTCCGCCGGCTGGGTGCCCGACACTGCATGCGAGGGGCTGCAGGGCATCGTTCATGGCGGCATTGTCAGCGCGGTTCTGGACGAGGCCATGGCCAAGGCGGTGATCGGCGCCGGGATTCAGGCCCTGACCTGCGATCTTCAAGTGCGCTTTCGGCGGCCGGTCATCGCCGGACAATCGCTGGAGATTTCTGGTTGGCTAGTCTCCCGCGACCGGCGCAGAGTCCGCACCGAGGCCACCATCAGCGACTCGGAAGGCGGGGAGCTGGCGCACGGTTGGGCAACGTTCCTTGCCATATAGGGCGATGGGGGCCGCGCGAAACGATCAGGTCGGTAAGGCAAACAACATATCGATTGTGCCTGCCCACCCTGCAGGATCGTCGGCCCGCAAATTGAAGGTCGCGCCGGCATAGGGTGCATCGTCCCTTCGGAGCAACGCCAGGATCGGAACACCTGGCAAAAGCAGGCGAACGTCGCTGATCAGCGCCTTCCGCTCATCCCACGATGCCCCGTGGCCTATCACCACCGCGTCTACCTGAGGCATTTTCAAGGCGAGCCGGGTTACGTCGTCCGAGCCAAGCGCAGATATGACTGCATAGCCTCTTGCCATTAGCACCGCCTCGCGGAGCTCGAGCATGGATAGCGTGTACTCGACCTGCAGCACGGTTTTCATTCATCACCGGAGGAGCGAAACTCCGCGAGCCTGGCCGCAGCGAGGCTCAACGCAAGCCGAGTTTGCGGAATATGGTCATCGCCGGACACCAGTTGGTAAGACCGGATTGCAGTAGGTTCAGTCCGACAAAAGCGGTCAGCAAGTACCAGTAAGGCGAGTGCCAGTGCCCCAATGCAGTTGATGCCAGCACGAAGATCCCCGCCATCAGCCGCAACGCGCGTTCCACGGTCATAACATCCTCCTAAACAGATATGCCTCGCTGATCGACAAAATGCCGATTCTTATCTGGCGTTACACCTGGTTCTAGTGAGTTTGCACCGCAGCTGCTGCCGAGGTTTTGGCGGCGCTGCGGCGTTCGCTCATGTAGTACAGGACCGGAACGGCCATGCGCGACAGCACTGTCGAAGCCACTTCCCCCGCCATCAGCGATAGCGCCAACCCTTGAAAGATCGGATCGAACAGAATGACCGACGCACCCACCACGACGGCAGCCGCCGTCAGCAGCATGGGCCGGAAGCGTACGGCTCCGGCATCGATCACCGCCTGCTCGAGCGGCATGCCCTGCTGGCGCCGCAATTCGATGAAATCCACCAGGATGATCGAATTGCGCACGATGATTCCGGCTCCGGCGATGAAGCCGATCATGGACGTGGCGGTGAAGAAGGCCCCCATCATGGCGTGGGCCGGGAGAATGCCCACCAGCGTCAGCGGGATCGGAGCCATGATGACCAGCGGCGTGCGGAATGACCCGAACCAGCCGACCACGAGAACGTAGATGAGTACCAGCACCGCCGCGAACGCCAGTCCGAGGTCGCGGAAGACTTCGAGCGTAATGTGCCACTCGCCGTCCCACTTCATCGCGTAGTGGTCCGTGCTCTCCGGCTGCTCGGCGTTATAGAGGGTAACCCCATGCCCGTCAGGTGCGCGCAGCCGGCCGATGGCCTCGTTCATCTTGAAAATGGCATACGCCGGGCTTTCTTCCTGCCCGGCAACATCACCGATCACGTAGGTGACGTCCTGCAGGTTCTTGCGGTAGCGGGTGGGCTCGATGGTGGTCTCGCGCGCCGTGGTGACTTCACCGAGGGAAACCTGCTTGCCGGTGATGCCCCGCACCTTGAGGTCGGCCAGACGCTCGGCGCCGCTGCGATCGGCGCGGCTCAGCCGCACCAGGATGGGCACATCTTCGCGCGCCGCCGCCGTGTGCAACAGTCCAGCCTCGGCGCCGCCCAGCGCGATCTGCAGCGTGCGCGTGACCTCGGCGGCGGTGATTCCATGCAGCGCCGCCTTTTCAAGATCGACCTGCAGGTCATACTTAGGCTGCGGGTCTTCGACGTACCAGTCGATATCCACCACGCCGGGCGTGGTCTGGAAGATTTGCTTTATTTGGCGGGCCAGTTCGAGCCGCCCTTCGGGCGTTGGACCGTAGATCTCCGCCACCAGGGTGTCAAGCACAGGTGGCCCGGGCGGCACTTCCGCCACCTTCACCCGTGCGCCGTATTGCGTGCCAATGCGCACCAGTTCGGGGCGCAGCCGCTTGGCAATGTCGTGGCTCTGCGCGGGACGTTCATCTTTCCCCAGCAGGCTCACCTGGATGTCGGCCTGGTTCGGCTGCCGCCGCATATAGTAATGGCGCACTAAACCGTTGAAGTTATATGGACCCGATGTGCCCGCGTAAATTTGCGTGTTGCTGACCTCGGGCTGCGCGGCAAGATAGCGGCCCATTGCCTGTGCCGCCACCGTCGTCTGCTCGAGCGTAGTCCCGTCCGGCATGTCGACCATCACCTGGAATTCACTCTTGTTGTCAAACGGCAGCATCTTCATATGCACCAGTTTGAATGGGACGAGTGCAAACGCCAGGAGCAGCAAAATGACCACGCCGCCGAAGAACATCCATCGCGCACCAGCGCGGGAGATCAGCGGCGTCATGATGCGGCGGTATAGTTTGGTGGTCCAGCCTTCAGTTTCATGCTGATGCCCGCCAGCGCCGCCCGCATAGTGGCGAAGTAAGCGCAGTGCCGCCCACGGCGAAACCACGAACGCTACCAGCAGCGAGAAGATCATGGCCGCCGAAGCACCGACCGGAATCGGCCGCATGTAAGGCCCCATCAGCCCGCGCACAAAGGCCATGGGCAGAATCGCGGCGATCACGGCAAAGGTCGCCAGGATCGTGGGATTGCCGACTTCATCCACGGCATCGACAGCGACCTCGGCCAGGGCGCGGCCTCGGTTCTCCGGCAGGCGGAAGTGGCGCACGACGTTCTCGACCACTACGATCGCGTCGTCCACGAGAATGCCGATCGAAAAGATCAGCGCGAACAGCGTCACCCGGTTCAGCGTGTAGCCAAGCAGATAGAAGATCGTCAGCGTGAGCGCCAGCGTAACCGGAATCGCAATGAGCACGACACCGGCCTCGCGGAAGCCGAGAGCCAGGGCGATGAGCAGCGTAACGGAAACCGTCGCGATCAGCAGGTGCTTCAACAACTCGTCGGACTTTTCTTTCGCCGTCTCGCCGTAGTTGCGCGTTACGCTCACGTGCAAATCATTGGGCAGCAGGTAGCCGCGCAGGCCGTTCACCTTACCCAGCACCTGATTGGCAATCACCGTGGCATTGGTGCCTTTGCGTTTGGCGACCGTGATGGTGACCGCCGGATGCTCGCCGCCCAGTGTGTTCTTGCTCTGCTGCAAAGAGTGCTCGGATGCACCGGCCCCGCGTCCGTTGGCGAACTGCACGTAGTTGTCCGGTTCGGAGGGGCCGTCCTCTAACCGTCCGGCCACATCGCCCAGATACACCGGGCGCCCGTCGCGCAGACCCACGACCACGCGGCGCAGATCGTCCGCCCGCTCGAGGAACAGGCCGGCTTCCACCTGGTACTCCCGGTTCTGGCGGGAGAAGCTGCCGACGGCTCCGCGTGCGTTGGCCGCCTGCAGGTGCTGCACAATCGTTCCTGGAGTGATGCCATATGCCGCGAGCTTCTGCGTGTCGAGCGTGACGCGCACCTGGCGCGAGAGCCCACCGATGAGCTTAGTTTCGGCGACGTTATCGATCTGCTTCAGCGAGTTGTCGAGTTCGCCGGCGATGCGGCGCAACTGGTAGGCATCATAGTTGGATCCCCAGAGCGTGAGCGCGAGGATCGGCACGTCGTCAATCGAACGCAGCTTGATCAGCGGTTGTGACACGCCGGGGGGGATGCGGTCGAAGTTCGAATAGAGCTTGTTGTAGGTCTTAACTATCGCGTCCTGCTCGTCGGTGCCGACGTAGAAGCGCACCACCACCAGGCTCATGCCGGGATGAGAAATCGAGTAGAGATACTCGACTCCCGGCACTTCGCGCAGCAGTTTTTCCATGGGAACCGAGACCCGCTGCTGCACCTCCTGCGCCGAGGCTCCGGGCATCTGCACCATGACGTCCAGCATGGGAACCTTGATCTGCGGCTCCTCTTCACGCGGCGTCTGCAAGACGGAAAAGACGCCCAGCAGCAGCGCGGCCACAATGATCAGGGGCGTCAGCTTCGACGTAATGAAGGCGTGCGCGATCTTGCCGGCCAGCCTCAGTTTGTAAGATTGATGATCGGTGCTCATGCCCGCCTCGTCCTGAAATGCTATTGAATGCGCTTGCCGCCCAGATCACGCGCGCCAGGGGCCACCACGAGGGTGTCGCCCGGTTGCAGGCCGGAGAGCACCTCGACCCGGTCGCCTGCTGCGCGTCCCAGGGTCACGTACCGTAACGCCACCGTGCGATCGCTGCCCACTACGTAAATGCCTTGCAATTGCCCGCGCTCCACTACTGCCGTGGCAGGCACCAGCAGCGATTGCCGCTCGCCATGCACGAAGAACGCGCGCCCAAACAAGCCAGAGTGCAAATCGGAACTTGCCGGCAGCTCAACCTTCACGACGAAACTGCGCGACGCAGCATCGGCCGCCGGCACGATTTCGCTGACCTTGCCTTCCAGTTGCCGGTCCAGTGCATCCAGCTTTACGGTGGCGGACTGCCCTTTGCGAATGAAACGGAGCTTGCTCTCGTCAACCGCGGCTTCCAGCCGGAATCGTCCAGCGCGCTCCACGGTCAGCAGCGGCACGCCCGGAACGGCCATGGCTCCGGCCTCGATGCGCTTGTCGGTCACCACACCGTCAAACGGAGCACGGATGCGCGTGTACTCGAGCATCGTTCGGGCCTGCGCAAGGGCGGCTTTGGCTTGTGCCTGGCCGGAGTGCGCCATCTCGCGATGGGCTGCCGAAGCTTGAGCGCGTGCCCGCACCTCATCGAATTCCTGGAGGCTGACCGCCTTCTTATCCAGCAGCTCCTGATAGCGCTTCAGGGTTGAAGCGCCCAGCATCGAGTCTGCCTCCGCCGCCCTGGCCTCATGGGCCGCGCTCTCCACTGCTGCCTGCGCGCGGTCCATTGAGGTGCGTGCCTGTGCCTCATCAATTTCGGCCAGCACCTGTCCGCGCTTCACGCGGTCGCCTTCTTGCACGTGGGCCCTCGTGACCGCTCCCATGATTTGCGCCGAAAGGGGCGCGGTCTCGACGGCGCGCACGGTGCCGACCGCTTCCACCCCGTCGGGCACGGCCACGGCTTTCAGTTCAAGCACCTGCACATCGCGCACGACTTCCGGGGCTCGCGCTTCCGCCGCCTCTTTCTGCGCTGTGCACGACGCCAACAGCCCCGCGCCGGCCAGAACCGCCGCAGCCAGAAACATGATTTCGCGTTTCGTTTTCATTTCAATCTCCCTTGGACCGCACGGAGGAATCATCACTGCATCACGACGGCCGACCCCGGGCTCAGCGTTCCGGTGGCCAAGTCCAGATTCGCCAGGGCGGTCTGATACCCGCAGAGCGTCTGCCAGTATTCGGTCTGGGTGCGACGCCGCGACTCTTCGGCGCGCAACAGCTCGGTGATGGTGGAAAGGCCGGACTGATACCGTGTCTGGGTGATGCGCAAGCCTTCTTCCGTTTGGGCGACGGCGGCGCGCATGACGGCAATCTGCTGGCGGAGCGTATCGGCCTCAAACCACGCCTTGCGCACCTCGATCCGCACCTCATCGGCGGCGGCCCGTTGTAAGGCGGCCAGTTTCTCGCCGGTGGCACGGGCCTGTTGTAGTTGGGCTGACTTATGCCCGCCGGTAAAGAGGTCGAATTGCAGTTCAAGTCCGGCGGTCCAATTATTGCTACCGCCGGATAACATCGAGGCGTTGTCCTGCTCCCATCCGGCGAAGGCGCTTACGCGTGGTGCCAGGGCAGACTTCGCCATGCGGCGTCCAACTTCCGCTGCCTCCGCTTGCAGCCGCAGTTGCCTCAAGTCGGGACGCGATTGCAGCGCGCGCTTCTCGACTTCAGCCAGCGCGGGCAAGTCGAAACGACGCTCGGCCGTTTCCTCGGCCAGTTTGAAATTGCGCTCGTCCGCCAAACCCAGCGCGGTCGTTAACTGCAACCGTGCCAGCGAAGCGGCGTTCCGCGCGCGGACCAACTCCATCTGGCGAGTCGCGTCGTTCACTTGCGCCGCCAGGTAGTCGGCCTCCACGGCCGTACCACTTTCATATCGTGCCCGGCTCAGCGCCAGCACGGAACCGGCGGTTTGCAACTGTTGCTCCGACAACTCCTGCTGGCGAGTCGCCAGGAGCAGGTTGAAATAGGCGGCTAGAACGCGTATTACCGTTTGTTGCCCGGCGCGATCGAGTTGCTGCGCGGCTGCCTGGGTCATCTTTTCCGCCCGGCGCACATTCAGCCAGTCGGGTGCATTTAATATGCTCCACTGGCCACTGAAGCGGGTGACGAAGCTGCCGATTGGCGTCGGATGGTTCAGTCGGTTCAGCGCGAAATCGTTATCCGTGAACCGCCCCTGGCGGAGACGCGTGCCAAACGCGTAAACCGGGTCATTACCGCGTAACGCAGACTCCGAGAAGACGAGGTGAGGCAACAGTGCTGCTCGCGCCTGTCGTGCGCCGGCGCTGGCGATTTTCTCGTCGGCCTGGGCAGCCTTGCGCAACGGATCACTCTCCAGCGCGAGTGCGACTGCCTGCTTCAGGCTCAGCGTAGCGGTCTCTGCTACCGCCCGCACCTCGACCTCAGCCTTTACCATACTGGCCAGGCCAGGCCCAGTACTTGAGGGCATTCCGGTTTGTGCCTGAGACTGCAATCCCAGCCAGCAGACGAGGATAAACACCGTCCAGAATCGGGTTCTCATACGCTCCTCAGTCCAGAACAACAGTGCCTTAGCCATGACAGCGAGCGCCGGCAGCTCTTTGAGGTCACCCGTCCGTCTATCGCCATCGCTATCATATGACACCTAGGTGCTTAGTGATTCGTGTATCCGGCAAAGGCCCGATGGGCTGTGCACTATTTAGCTTGCCCTTTTAGCGCGACGCTCGCCTCCGCCAACCACTGCTTCATTACATCTTGCGTAACGAATCCTGCCTGCTGGAGTTGCAGCCGCCCGCCGGCGAAGACCATGAAGTTCGGAATGCTTTGCACGTTGAATCGCCTGGCCAGTTCCGGTTGCTTCTCCGTGTCAACCTTCAGCACAACCGCGCGGCCCGCTACCTCGTTGGCGACTTTCTCCAGTTCCGGAGCCACCATGCGGCACGGTCCACACCATGCCGCCCAGAAGTCCACCAGGATTGGGATCGGCGATTCTGCGACCATACCGTCCAACAGCGCCGCATCAGCCGCCAGTGGCTTATCCACCGGCTGCAGTTCCGCCTGGCATGAGCCGCATTGGGCCACCTTGTCCAGTCGCGCTAACTCCACCCGGTTGCTTGCTCCACACTGACTGCATACTCGAATCAGGTTCATCTTCCCTCCACTATGGTCCCGGCGCCGCTTGCGGAGCGGGACCCGGCTTCCCGAGTTCGTTCGGTACGGATAGAACGCTTCTGCGGCACGAGAGTTACAGGAGAATCGGAACGATCGTGAAATCGGCGCGACACATTGCCGGGGAACTCGCTTGTAAACGCAGATCGACGGGCGCGCAGGCCTCGATGGGGGCGGCTCCTGCCTTCAAGAAAAACGCCCCCTGGCACACGGCGAGCCGGCAGGCTCCTCTACCCTCGCCCCCCGAGCAGCGGACAGATCGGGTGCTATCTCAACCGGACCTATCATGTGCTAACGACAGGCGCGGAGTTTAAGGTTGACCGCAATCACGCGCTCCTGATAAAAGTCTCACGTCCTCGTAACAGCAGGGATCCGGCCCAAGACGTTCGCAACCCGATTCAATCTGCGGGAAAGGTGTGAGTATGGTTAAGGCGGGAGGGGCCTCTCTTCACCCGGTCCATCGTCGGCAGCTTATGTTAAGGTGCGCGTGGCTGCGAGCGGTCAAGATCGTGGTCTGCCTTCTCTGGCTGCTCACGATGGCAGGTGCGCAGCAGCGTGCGGCGCCCGCACCGCCGGGGCAGCGGCCGCCCATTACGCACGCCGCACAGCCCCCCGCCGCACAGCCCCCCGCACCGACGATTGCATCGGTGCAACCGCCGTCGCTGGCGCAGGGCAGTCCGCAGGTACGCATGACGATCACCGGCGCGAACTTCCGCCCGGGAGCGCAGGTGCAGTTGGGCGGGCCGCAGGGTAATCCGAACGTCAGCGTCACGGGAGTAACGGTGCGCAGCGCGAACGTGATCCTGGCGACGGTCAGCGTCGGTCCGCAAGCGCCAGTTGCGCCGCTGTCGGTGGACGTGCAGAACGGCGACGGCACCTCGACGCGCACCAATGGCAACACGCGCTCGGTCTTTGTGGTTGCAAGCACTTCGCTGGCGGCGCCGCTTTCGGTGCAGCGGATCGTGGTGACCAGCCCGCGCGACGGCGCGCTGATTTCGCAGGGGGACGATTATCGCGCAGCCGCGATTCTGTCCGGCACCGGCACGGGCGTGATTTCCGGCGAGTGGCTGTGGGACGGCATGGTCGCCGAGCAGTTCACGGCGTCGATGGCGGGCGGGCAGCGGGTGACAGTGCGCACGATGAGTTCGCTGCCGACGCTGCAGACGGGGCAGCATACGCTGGCGGTGCGCATTACCAATCCCGGAACCCTGCAGACGAAGCCGATCCTGCTGGTGGTCAGCGCGGGCAAGTGGCAGGAGCTGACGCTGCTGGCTCCGAGGGCGGCTACGCGCTTTCTCTCGGATGCGCCGCCGAAGCTGGTATGGTCGATCGTGCCGGGCGTGAACCAGTACCAAGTGGGCTTCTCGGCCAAGCCATTTTTCACCACCATCGCCAAGTGGTACGACGTGAGTGAGCCGAACTGGCAGGTGGACAAAGACGTGTGGGCCAAGCTGCCCCTGGGTGCGGTTTACTGGACGGTGCGTGCGGTAGATGCCTCGGGCACGCCGCGCAAACCGGCGCCGATGCGCCGCCTGCTGCGCACGATGAAAGACGCGCTGACGGCGGATAGCCGACCCGGCGCGGCAACCGTGCTGCGATGGAAGCCGCTGGAAGATGCCTCCGTCTACCGGGTCACCGTCGCCACCGACGGCAACTTCACCAATGTGCTGCGCCGTTACATGACGCCGAACGCGTCGGTTGATCTGCAGGTGATTCGCGGCAAGCTGGAGCCGGGCAAGACCTACTACTGGCGGGTGGAGGCGCTCTCCAAGGAAGGCCGGGTACTGATGACCGGGCCGCGGCAGAGCTACAAGGGGCCGCCGGCGGCTTAGGCTTGCTGAAAAGCAGATCCTTCGCTTCGCTCAGGATGACCCTCCTGAACTAAGGGCTGCGCTGGCCGGAATTGAGCAGAGCGGCCAGACGGTCGAGCCGGCAGATGCGCCAGGGCTTGGGCTTGACCCGCAGGATGCCCTGCTGGGTGAGCGATGAGAGGATGCGCGCAGCCGTCGCCCGCGTGGTGCGGGCGCAGGTGGCCAGCATCTCCTGCGTCAGGTTGATCCTGAGCTCGATGCCGTCAGTGGCCTTGAAGCCGAACTGCTGGCCGAGGGCGATCAGGCTCTTGTAGACGCGCTGCTCGACGGTCAGAGAATGAGTCTGCACCAGCTGGGCGTAGTTGGCCACGCCGAAGCCCAGCTCTTCGGTGAACTTCCAGAGTATTTTCGGATCCGACAGCAGGAAGTGCTTGAGCTGCACCTTGTCGATTTCCAGGCACTGGCATGGCTCAAGGGTTTCGACGGTGACCGTCTGCACGCCGCGGCCGAACAGGTTCATGAAGCCGAAGAGCTGGCCGGGCTGGATGAGGATGATCAGCATCTGCATGCCGTTTTCGGTGGTCTTATAGCAGATGGCCGTGCCGCGCAGCATGATGTAAACGAAGCTGCTGGGCATGGCCTCGCGGATGATGATCTCTTTGCGTTTGTAGGCGGCCACGCGAGAGAACTTCAGGATCTCCGGATGCTGCTCATGCAGCCACCTGGCGCCCGCGGAGACGGGCAGGTCGGAACCGACGGATTGCGGAACGTCTGCCGCTTCCTTCTTCATGACTTCCAGCCCCAGTTAGGCACGAGAGAATGCGCGGCCTGATGGTAAGGCGTGCGCTGGCGCAGATTCAAGTCTAAAGGAACGGGGCGCGGGAACAGCGGATTCCTCGCTGTGCTCGTAATGACAAGGTGGGAACCGGGGCACCGACGTGACCCCACATCCCCCGGCTGTTCTGTCGCCCCCTGCGGGGGCTTTTGCGCAACGGCTGGAGTTTTCCCCAGGCTTGCGCCGGGGGCTAGCGTCTGCCGCCCGCTTTGCGGGCTGGACTCTGCGTTGCCTTGCGGCTGGGTGCCGGGGTGCGACGACCAGCCCCACATCTGCCAACGGCGGCAGATGTGCGGCACCGTGGGGAAGAAAATGGCCCTCACGCGAGCGTGAGGGCCGATGAGAACAGACGTGCGACCGATTAATGGCCGGCTGGTGCCTTGGCTTCAGCCCGCATGCGGTTGCGCAGTTCGGTGGTGGCTGCGGCGTCGAGCGTGAAGTCGTCCTTGAGGACCACGCCGTACTCGCGCCGAGCGGCGCCGCGAGAGACGAATTCCTCGAGCACGTCCCAGCGGACGCGTTCGGGTTCGCGGTCGAGCGGGTTGCCCCAGCCGCCGCCGCTGCCGGTGCTGACGATGGCCTCAGAATCGGGCGGCACGGGGATGAAGGAGCCGAAGAGCGACTTGAACTCGGGCTCTCCGGCCTTCTTCAGGAAATAGTTGTGCGAGGTGCCGGGCTTGCCGCCCCACAGGCCCCAGGGCGGGCAGAAGATGCGGCGGAAGGGCTCGAAGTTCCAGCGGCCCTCGACGAAGTTGCTGACGCGCATGTCGATGCCGAGGCCACCGCGGTACTTGCCGGCGCCGCCGGAATCCTGCCTTAGCTTGCGGTTCTCCACCAGCACCGGGCACTTGAGTTCGATGCCCTCGATGGAGCCGTTGCGCACGTCGCCCTGGCAGACGGAGACGGTGCCGCTCTCGCCGTCTTCATACGAGCGTCCGCCCCAGCCGCCGCCTTCGATGCTCTGCACGACGAAGCGACGGCCGGTCTTCGGGTTGATTCCGAAGAAGACGACGGCGCCGCCGAGCAGTCCGAAGTGGGCAGCCGGAGCATTGTCGGGCATGGCGGGCGCAAGCGCAGCGACGACGGTGTCCACCACGGTCGGAATGACGCCGCTCCAACCGGACATCGGCGCGGGCCAGCGGGCCATCATGATGCTGCCCTCAGGGATGATGACCTGGAGCGCGCGGAACGAGCCTTCGTTGACCGGATCGCCGGGGACGGTGAGCGCCTTGTAGGCGACACGAGCGCCGGCCAGCGTGCGCGAGTTGACCGACGCCTTGCGCTCGGGCGAGCAGCCCGAAAGGTCGATGGTCATGTCGCTGCCGCTGATGGTGACCTTGGCGTGCAGGCGAACCGGCTCGTCGAGCTTGACGCCGTCGTGATCGAGGAAGGCCTCGGCCTCGTAAGTGCCGTCCTGCAGCTGCGAGATCATGTTGCGGCACTTGGTCTCGCTCTCGTCGAAGATCCGCTCGATCGCCTTGAGCACGGTGTCTTTGCCGTACTTGTTGAGCAGCTCGTCCACGCGGCGCGCGGCCAGACGGCAGGCGGCCATCTGCGACTTCATGTCGCCGAGCGAGGACTCGGGGAAGCGGATGTTGTCCTTGATGACCCGGTAGAGGACCTGGTTCAACTCGCCCTCTTCGTAGATCTTCAGCTGATCGAGCTGGAGGCCTTCGAGCCACGGGTCGGCCACGGCGGCGCCGAAGCCGGTGCTGGAGCCGCCGACATCGATCCAGTGGGCGCGCACGATGAAGAACATCAGCAGCTCGCCCTTATAGAAGTAGGGCGCGTAGATGGCGACGTTGTTGAGGTGCTGGCCGCCGACGCCCTGATGGTTGGTGATGACGACGTCGCCGGGCTTGAAGCCGTCGAGGCCGTAGCGCTTGATGCCGTCGGTGATGAGCACGCCGAGATCGGCGACGAAGTGGGAGACGCCGCCGACGTTCTGGCAGATCAGCTCGCCCTTGGTGTTGATCAGCGCCGTGCAGAAGTCGCGGACCTCGTAGATCATCATGTTGTACGAGGTGCGCTGCAGGTCGCTGGCCATCTCGTTGGCGACCGCAGGCATGGCGTTGCGTATGACTTCCAGCGTAACGGTATCGAGTCTCTCGTTCATCACTGCTCTCCAACCTGGATGATCAGCTCACCCGTTTCCATGACGGTGCAGACATCGCCGGCAAACAGCACCGTGGTGGTTCCGTCTTCCTGCACGATCGCCGGTCCGTTGAAGGTGAAGCCGGCCCGCAAGGCCTCGCGGCGGTAGACGGGGGCGTTCACGGGCTTCGTGCCCTTGAAGTAAACCTCGCGGCTGGTGTGCGGCACATCGGCGGCGGGCGGGGCCAGGCGCGGGAAGTTCAGCTTGGCGCGCTTGCCGGTGACCGCCAGCCGGGCGTTGATCATCTCGACCGGCTCGCCCGGCGAGTGGTGCGCGTAGCGTTGCTCGTAGAGTTGATCGAAGTTGGCGCGGATGGTCTTCCAGTCGCCCGAGCGCAGCTGCTCGAGCGTGACCGGCACCTGCATGGTGAACTCCTGCCCGAGGTAGCGGATGTCGAGATTGATCTCGTGCTGCACGTCTTGCGTCTGCTGCAACGCCGAGCTGGCCTCGGCGACCATCTCCTCATAGACGGCGAGCAGCTTCTTGAAGTCGAGGCCGCTCAGTTCGCCGTAGTATGTGCGGATGAAGTCGTGGCGCTCGTCGGCCATCAGCATGCCGAGGGCCGAGAACTGCGACGGGAACAGGGGGATGATCACGGTGGGCACGTGCAGCTCACGCGCGATGGGCAGCACGTGGAGCGGCCCGGCGCCGCCGGAGGCCACCAATGCGAACTCGCGGGGATCGAATCCCTTGGCCACCGACACCTCGCGCACAGCCAGCGACATCTTCAGGATGGCGATGTCGAGGATGGCCTGCGAGGCGCTGATGACGTCGAGGCCGAGCGGGTCGGCGATCTTCTCTTTCACGCCGCGGCGGGCAGCTTCGGCGTCGAGGTCCATCTTGCCGCCGAGGAAATCCCTGGGGTTGAGCCGGCCAAGGACGACGTTGGCGTCGGTGATGGTAGGCTCGGTGCCGCCGCCCATGTAGCAGATGGGGCCGGGATCGGCACCGGCGCTCTGCGGTCCGACTTTGAGGGCGCCGACTTCGTCGATCCAGGCAATGCTGCCGCCGCCCGCGCCGACTTCCACCACGTCCACGACCGGCTCCATAACGGGGTGGCCGCTGGCGTAGCCGCCGATGTAGTAGCCACCGGCGCGGCTCGGTTCGCCGTTCTGGATGAGGCTGGCCTTGGTGGTGGTGCCGCCCATGTCGAAGGCGATGGCGTTGGGATAGCCCAAGGCGCTGGCGACACGGGCCGAGGCGATGATGCCGCCGACGGGACCGGACTCCATCATGGCCACGGGGCGGTCGGTGGCGACCTCGGCGGTCATGACGCCGCCGTTGGAGCGCATGATGCGCAGGTTGCCCTTGAAACCGACTTCCTTGAGGCGCGAGTTGAGACGGCGCACGTAGCCGCCGATCTTGGGTCCGATGTAGGCGTTGACCACGGTGGTGGACATGCGCTCGAACTCGCGGTACTCGCGCATGATCTCGTGCGAGAGCGACACGTAGGCATTGGGCAGCGCCTTGCGGATGGCTTCGCCCATGATCTTCTCGTGCTCCGGATTGGCGTAGGAGTGGAGGAAGCAGACGGCGACGGCTTCGGTGCCCTCGGCGGCGAGGAAGTCGCAGACCTCCTGCACGTTCTCTGTCCTGAGCGGCTTGTAGACTTCGCCGGTGGCGAGCAGGCGCTCGGAGACTTCGCGCGTCAGGCGGCGCGAGACCAGCGGCCGGTGACGGCGGAAGAGCAGGTTGTAGGACTCGGGGCGGTTGCCGCGGCCAATGATATAGACGTCGCGGGTGCCCTCGGTCACCACCAGCCCGGTTTTGGCGCCGGTGCGCTCAATCAGGGTATTGATGGCTTGCGTCGATCCGTGGATCAACTCGCCCGCCGCCGAGCAGTCCACGCCGCTCTTGTGCAGGCAGTCGATGATGCCCTGCACCAGATCGGACGGCGTGGTCAGGCTCTTGGATTCCACAAAGGTACCCTTCTGATCGTCGAAGCCCATCAGGTCAGTGAAGGTACCGCCAATGTCGATTGCAATCGTAATCACTCGCTCATCCTCACTTCGTAAAAGCTGCGGCCATGCGCTCCAAGGCGCTGCCGGATCGGGACCGCTTACCACCCTCGCATCAGGCCAGACACGCCGACACGTTACTTACAAACGCTATCGAGGCTACGGCCCCACATCATAGGCGAGCCGGGGTCGCGCTTTTGTATCGGCCAACACAATCCGCCGGACAATTCCGGCCATCATACCCGAGGTTTGCCGGGCCCGCATCCGAGTTTACGCCGGCGTGGGGAAGAGAGCGGCAGGCAAAGCGGCAAACGGAATGTCAGCCGGTGAGCCGAACGAGTCCGCACTTGACTTTATCCCCGGAAAAACATGAACTCTCAGAGATAGCCGGGCGGAAACGTGTGTGCGCGGCAGCGCGGAGCCGGGAGAGCCTGAGTGAATACCACGGCGGCATCCACTGAGCGAACCAAAGCAGCGGGGGTGAACGAGAGCGAGCGGGCATCGCCGGCACACGGAGATCGCGCGCTGCGCTTCCTGCTGGCCGGCAACAGCGCTTACCTCAATCGCGGGTGTGAGGCCATTCTGCGCGGCACGTGCGCCATCCTGCGCCGGAGCTTCGGGCCGCGCGTGAGCTTTGTTTCGGCGGAGTTTTCCTGGAAGGGACAGGCCCAGGAGGCGGACACGGAATCGGATCCCGCCGTCCGGCACGTACCAATCTCGTACCCGCGGTACTCGAAGGCCTGGTGGCTCCATCAGTGTGACCGGCGGCTGGGATTGCACACCGAAGGGAAGTATTACTTTGTGCGGCGCGAGGTCGCCGGCATGCAGGCTTCACTCCAGGTGGGCGGAGACAACTACTCGCTCGATTACGGGCGCCCGCACGGCCATTTCGATCTGGACGACTACTTGCTGGGCAAGGGCCTGCCGGTCTTCATCTGGGGAGCGTCGGTCGGACCCTTCGACGCCGATCCGGAGTTTGCCCCCGTGGCCAAAGCCCACCTCAACAAGCTGACTGGCATCTTCGTCCGCGAGACGAGGTCATACGACTACCTGCGGCGATGGGGTTTGACGGCCCCGATCCACCTGGTGGCCGATCCGGCGTTTGCCCTGCGGCCCGAAGCTCCAGCGGGCGAAGTGCCACTGCTATCGGGACCGGGGCCGGGACCGATCGGGCTTAACTTCAGCAGCCTGATGGCGCGTTACGTGACCGGGGGCAACGTCGAGGCGTGGACTGACTGGTGCGTCGAGGCGGTGATCCGGATCATGCGGGCGCGGGGAGAGAACATCCTGCTGGTGCCGCATGTCTTTGGGGCGCCGCACGACGATGAGGTGTTTTTGACGGAGGTGGCCGCGCGGGTGCAACGGAAAACCGGCACGGCGATCCCGGTGACCGGCCATGAGCTTTCGGCGGCGCAGCTCAAGTGGGTTATTTCGCGCTGCTCGGTCTTTGTCGGCGCCCGGACGCACTCGACTATTGCCGCCTTTTCCAGCCAGGTGCCGACGCTGAGCCTTGCCTACAGCGTCAAGGCGAAGGGGTTGAACCAGGACATCCTGGGCACGCTCGATTACTGCATTGATCCGAGAGACATGACGCCCGAAACCATCGCTGGCCGGACGTGCCGGCTGGCGGAGCAGGCACCGGAGGTCCGCGAGCGGCTGGCGGCAACGATTCCTGCGATCGAAAGCCGGGCGTTTTCGGCCGGCGACATCCTGGCGGAGGCGCTGGATGCGCGCGAGCGCGGGCGCACACCGTAACAAGAAATGCTGCCGGTTTTGTCATTCCGAACGAGCGCAGCGACTGAGGAAGCCGCTGTTTCCCCGCCGACAAGCAGATTCCTCGCCGCGCTCGGAATGAAAACCTCATGGGTCTGGTGTGGTGCAACTCCCCGGGCCGTGGCAAAATACAGCATCTTCCTTGCGAACGGAAGAGCGACGGAGATGCGGGGGAATGCCCGCTTCATCCCCGCGGAGCTATCCGGAGCAGCCGGACGGAGCCGCATTCTGTGAGGAAATCCAGTGAAAAGATTGTTGCGCACGAAGACGTTGTTATCCGCAGCCCTGGTTCTGGTGTTGATGAGCGGCTTATACGCCGTGGCACAGACCAGCAGCGACAAGCCCGACCTCCAGATGGTCACCAAGATCCGCCAGGAGGGCTTCCGGAATACCAAGGTCATGGAGATCATGGCGGACCTCAACGACAAGTTGGGGCAGAGACTGACGGGGTCAGCGAACCAGAAGCGGGCCAACGAGTGGGCGCGTGACACGCTGACTTCGTGGGGACTGCAAAACGCGCATGTGGAAGCCTATCCGTTCGGCCGAGGATGGAGCACGAAGGGCGCGGAAGTCCGCATGACCGCTCCGGACGTTGTGCAGATGTATGTGATTCCCAAGGCGTGGACGCCGGGAACGAACGGCCTGGTCAAGGGACAAGTGGTGCACCTGCGTGCGACCACCAAGGAAGATCTGGACAAACTGAAGGGCACGCTGGGCGGCAAGATCGTCCTGCTCGGGGAAGTGCGGGGCATTAAGCCAGGCACCGAGCCTGCGACCAAGCGGTATAACGAAAAAAGCCTCAGCGAAGTCGGCGTGTACAACATTCCGGGCGAGGGCTTTTCCGATCCGGGCGGACGCACGTTCACCCGCGAGGACCTGGTACGGAGGTTCCAGTTCCAGCGCGAGTTGAACAAGTTCCTGACCAGCGAGAAGCCGGCACTCATCATCGAAGGCAGCCGCGGCGACAACGGATTGATCTTCGTCAGTGGCTCGCAGGCGTGGCGCAAGGGAGAGGCCGAAGGGTCGCCCTGGGTCTATATGGCGGCCGAGCATTACAACCGCCTGGCCCGGCTGGCCGATCGCAAGGTTCCGGTGGAAGTGGAAGCGGAAGTGAAGGCTCAGTTTGACGACAGCAACAACGGCGACTCCTGGAATACGGTCGCCGAGATTCCGGGCACCGACAAGAAGGACGAAATCGTAATGGTCGGCGCGCACATCGACTCGTGGCATGCCGGAACGGGGGCGACCGATAACGGCGCCGGCGTTGGCGTCACGATGGAGGCGATGCGCATTCTGCAAAGCCTGGGCGTGAAACCCCGCCGCACGATTCGCATTGGACTTTGGGGCGGCGAAGAACAGGGGCTGCTGGGCTCGCGGGCGTATGTGAGCCAGTATTTCGGCAAGCGCCAGGAACCGCCGCGTCCGGCGGGAGCGCCCGACGATCTTCCCAGCTTCATGCGCGGCGAGCGGGGGACGCTGATCCTGAAGCCGGAGCAAGCCAAGATCTCGGCCTACTTCAACATCGACAATGGCACAGGGAAGCTGCGCGGCATCTACACGCAGGAGAATTCGGCTGTTTATCCGATCTTCCAGGCGTGGGGCGAACCCTTCCGCGATCTCGACTTCACGACGATCACGAACCGCAATACGGGGGGAACCGATCACCAGTCGTTTGACGCGGTCGGCATTCCCGGATTCCAGTTCATCCAGGACCCGGTCGAATATATGTCGCGCACCCACCACTCCAACATGGATGTCTACGACCGGCTGCAGCGCGAGGACATGATGCAGGCTTCGGTCATTCTTGCGTCGTTCCTGTACAACACCGCCATGCGCGACGAAATGTTGCCGC
Organism: uncultured Acidobacteriota bacterium; assembly: GCA_903847195.1. Next base: position 22,099 of record CAINCZ010000088.1, read on the forward strand.
GCAAGCCGCTGCCGAAAGATACGCAGATGGAGCAGCCGAAGGCAGAGCCTGCCAAGGACATCAAGCAGCCGGGGAAAGCCGCGAAGAAGAAGCCCTGACCATACGGGGGTGCTTCGAGGCGAGGCCTTGGCCTCGCCTCTTTCTTTTGAGTTCGCTTTTGCGTTCGGCTCTTACGCCCGGAGAATGCGGAATCGTGCAGCCGGGGCCGCGCGGTTCTGGCATATGATGAGGGGGCTATGGACTGGGTTTTGAACGCCGCTGAAGTCAGGGTGCTGGGGTCGCTGGTCGAGAAGGAAGCGACGACGCCGGAGTACTATCCGCTTTCTATGAACGCGCTCGTCAACGCGTGCAACCAGAAGTCGAGCCGCGATCCGGTCCTGAGCCTCGATGAAGACGATGTGAGGCTGGCCTTGCGCAATCTATCGGACAAGGGGCTGGCCGGGGCGGTCAGCAGCGCCGAGAGCCGGGTGCCGAAGTACGAACACCGCTTGCAGGAAGTATTCAATTTCACCCGGGGCGAGTCGGCGGTGCTCTGTGTGCTGCTGTTGCGCGGAGCGCAGACGCCCGGCGAGTTGCGGGCGCGCACGGAGCGGGCCCACCGGTTTGAAGAACTCAGCGATGTGCAATCCGCATTGCAGCATCTGATGCAGCGCCAGCCGCCGCTTGCCCAGGTGTTGCCCCGACAGCCGGGCTCCAAAGAGCCGCGCTACATGCATCTGCTCGCCGGGGCCGTAGCCGTAGCCGACCCTGCACCGCATCCCGTGAGCGCGGCGGTGATCCCGGCCGATCGCATCTCCGTTGTGCAAGACGCGATGCAGGCACTCGAAGAGCGAGTCGCAGAGTTGGAGCGGCAACTGGCTGAGTTTCGAAAGCTGCTGGAATAACCGCGCCACCGATGCCCTCGCAACGGCGGCAACAAAACAGCGGTGCCGGAAGCCCTGTCCGGCACCGCTCTTACCGACAGGCCCTGCTACTCAATGACGAGCAGCAGGTCTTTGGATTCGACATGTTGGCCTGACTTCACGAGCACCTGCTTCACCGTTCCGCCCACCGGCGAATAAACGGTGCTTTGCATCTTCATTGCTTCCATCACCAGCAGGCGGTCTCCCTTTTGGATCTTCTGGTTCAATTCAATCGCTACGATTGACACCACGCCGGGGATGGGTGCGCCGATTTGTCCGGCCTGCGCAGGATCAGCCTTGGGACGGACGGGGGCTTTCGCGTCCAGCTTGCGATCACGAACGGTAACCTCGCGGGGCTGCCCGTTCAATTCGAAGAAGACAATGCGGGTGCCGTCCGGATGCGGGTCACCCACGGTGAGGAACTTGACGACCAGCGCCTTGCCGGATTCGAGTTCGACGTTGACCTCCGAGCCGCACTCCATGCCGTAATAGAACTGCGGTGTCGGAAGCACGTCGATGTCGCCCCAATTCTGGTGGTTGCGGGCGAACTTTACGAACACATCCGGATACATGAGATAGCTGAGCACTTCATCATGTGAAGGCTGGCGGCCGATCTTCTTCTTGACCGCAAGCGCGGTTTCAGCGAGGTCAACGGCCGGGAGCTTGGCGCCCGGGCGGCCACGCTGGGGCTTGGCGCCACGCAGGATGATCTGCTGGATCTTCTTCGGCCAGCCACCATCGGGCTCGCCCAGCGACCCCATGAACATGTCGATGACCGAGGCCGGAAGCGTAAGGCTGTGATCCGGTGTGAGCCGGCAGAACTGCTCGATCGTCATGTCATGGGTGACGAGGAAGATTGCCATGTCGCCCACGACCTTGCTCGACGGCGTGACCTTCACGATGTCGCCAAAGGCCATGTTGACCTCGGCATAGGTGCGGGCAATTTCGTGCCAGCGCAGGCCGAGTCCCATGGACTCTGCCTGCTCTATCAGGTTGGTATATTGGCCGCCGGGCATCTCGTGGATGTACACCTCGGCGGTACCGGCCTTGGGACTGGTATCGAACGGCAGATAGTACTCGCGCACCGCCTCCCAGTAGTTGGCGCAATCATTGAGAGCGTCGAGATCCAATGCCGTATCGCGCTTCGTACGGGTCAGCGCAGCAACCACGGAGTTCAGGTTGGGCTGGCTGGTCTGGCCGCTCATGGAAGCGATGGCGCCGTCGGCGACATCCACACCGGCATCGGCCGCTTTGAGAATGGAGGCGGCGTTGAGTCCACTGGTGTCATGGGTATGGAAGTGGACCGGGATCTCAACTTCCTGACGAAGGGTCTTCACCAGCTTCTCGGCGGCATAGGGACGGCACAGGCCAGCCATATCCTTGATGGCGAGCATGTGGGCGCCCATGCGCTCGAGTTCCTTGGCCATGCGCACGTAGTAGTCGAGCGAATACTTATCGCGCTTGGGATCGAGGATGTCTCCGGTATAGCAGACGGCGGCCTCGCAAACGGAGTTGGTCTTGCGCACGGCCTGCATGGAAGCCTTCATGTTCGGCAGCCAGTTCAGCGAGTCGAAGATGCGGAAGATGTCGATGCCCTGCGCGGCAGATTCCTTGATGAACTCGGCCACCACGTTATCGGGATAAGCCGTGTAGCCAACGCCATTGGAAGCGCGCAGCAACATCTGGAAGCAGATATTGGGAATGGCTTCGCGCAGCTGGCGCAAGCGGGCAAAGGGAGACTCATGCAGGAAGCGCATGGCGACGTCGAAGGTCGCGCCGCCCCACATTTCCACACTGAAGAGGTTGTGCAGGCGATGCGCCACGAAGTTGGCGATCGCCATCATGTCGTAGGTCCGGACACGGGTGGCCAGCAGCGATTGGTGTGCGTCGCGAAACGTGGTGTCGGTAAGCAGCAGGCGGCGCTCGGAGCGCGCCCACTCCGCCAATCCCTTGGGACCAAGACGCTGTAATAGCTGCCGGGTTCCGTCCGGAGGAGCGCCGACAATGCGCGGCGGCACCGGTGCACGGTCCAGCCGCTTCGGAAAAGGCTTGCCGCTGACTGCCGGGTTGCCGTTGACGATCACATCGCCGAGATAGGCCAGCATGCGCGTCGCGCGATCGCGCTTGGGCGCGAATTGGAAGAGCGACGGAGTCTGCTCGATCCAGCGAGTGATCACCTGGCCGGACCTGAACTCAGCGTTGTTGACCACGTTCTCATGGAAGGCGATGTTGGTCTTGACGCCGCGGATACGAAACTCGCGCAAGCAGCGGTCCATGCGCTGGCATGCCTGCTCAAAATCGCTGCCCCAGGTGGTGACCTTCACCAGCAGGGAGTCGTAATAGGGCGTGATAACGGCATTTCCGTATGCGGAACCGCCGTCCAGCCGGACGCCGAATCCGGCGGGCGAGCGGTAGGTGGAAATCCGGCCGTAATCGGGGACGAAATTGTTGGCCGGATCTTCGGTCGTGATGCGGCATTGCAGCGCGTAACCGTAGAGCGGAATCTTCTCCTGCGCGGGCAGGTTCATCTCTTCCCCGTGAAGGGAGTGGCCCTGCGCGACCTGGATCTGCGCCCGCACCAGGTCGATGCCGGTCACCATCTCGGTGACGGTGTGCTCCACCTGAATGCGCGGGTTGACTTCGATGAAGTACCACTTGCCGGAATCCGCATCGACGAGGAACTCTACGGTGCCCGCGTTGCGGTACCCCGCAGTGTGGGCGAGCTTGACGGCGGCGGCGTGCAACTCCACGCGAATGGTCGCATCGAGCGCCAGCGCGGGCGCAACCTCAACCACCTTCTGGTGACGGCGCTGCACCGAGCAGTCGCGTTCGTATAGGTGGAGGACGTGGCCGTGGTGATCCCCTAAAATCTGGACCTCGATGTGGCGGGCGCGCCGGACGAAGCGCTCGATGAAAACCGCGTCGTTGCCGAAGGAGGCTGCGGCCTCGCGGCGAGCCTCCTCCAGCTTCCCGGCAAAGTCGGCAGGCTTGTCGACCACCCTCATGCCGCGGCCGCCGCCTCCGAACGCAGCCTTGATGATGAGCGGGAAGCCGATTTCAGCGGCAATCCTGGCTGCCTGCTTCGGGTCCTTAACCGGCTCGGGCGTGCCCGGAACCACCGGGATGCCGGCCTTCTGCGCCAGCCGCCGCGCTGCCGTCTTGTCACCGAGCAGATCGAGCAGCTTCGCGCCGGGGCCGATGAAGGCGATCCCGGCACGTTCACAGGCCCGCGCCAGCGCCGGGTTCTCAGAAAGAAAGCCGTAGCCGGGATGGATCGCGTCCACGCCCTTTTCCCGCGCGAGGGCAACGATGCCGTCGACATCGAGATAGGCCTCAACCGGGCCCTTTCCCGCGCCAATCAGGTAGGCCTCATCGGCCTTGAAGCGATGAAGGGCGAGGCGATCTTCCTGTGAATAGATCGCTACCGTGCGGAGGCCGAGCTCATTGGCGGCCCGAAGGATGCGTATTGCGATTTCGCTGCGATTTAAGGCAAGAAGTTTCTTCATGGGAATTACCAGACCGGGAGAGGCAATAAGAAACATTAACAAATGCATCTACTAAAGAACAATCCGGCGCAGGGCGCTCTTGACGGGGAACGTGCAGCCACGGCCAGGTCGGAGATCCTTGGGGAGAGTACGGGGAAGGCCCCTGAATTGGCCCAACAAGCCGACTCCGGCTTGAACGGCACCCAAGTTACAGCAGAACCGGCAGTCGCCAGAGCCGTCGTGATGCAGTAAACGCCTTGTTTACTGCTATTTGCATTTGGTGGCGGCGGTAGGACTCGAACCTACGACCTACGGATTATGAGAGCATTAACAACTAATGTTTGCAATAACTTACAAGAACTCCAAGGACTGCCAAGTTTCTGTAAGTGCTTGTAACTACAAGAAACGGTTTTGAATTTCGGGTTGAGATTCGGGTTGAAAGTAGGGCGCAATTGCGGGTGCGGCGCAAAACTGGAAAGTCGCACTTCACTCCCGAGCCTACCCCCCTGCATCGCCCCTCCGTTCCGCAGCCTCTCCAGACCCTTTTGCACCAGCCTGCCGTTGATTGTGGGCGGCGTCACGAGCAGCCATAGCCCCCTTTCGCCCGTTGCTGGTGTCTGATTAATTATGGCGAACAAAAGGCGAAGATGTTAGACTCGCCGGAAGAACTCGCGCAAGTCTTGCACGAGCAGGTCTCCGGATGCCAGTTTCAATGGACGAGGGTCGAAAACGAGTGCTGCTGATCGCAGCGAGCATTCTGGCTGCCCGGAGGCTGGCACAGTACGATGGCGGGGCTCGGGTGCCTGCGACGATAAGCGCGATCGCCGATGCCGTCCGCTGGGCTGAGGAGATCATGGCTGAGATTGATCGGCGGTGGCCGACGGCAAAGTGAGGCCCCGCTCTGCCCTATGCCTCCGGTGACGGCGCTTCGATATGACGACAGCTGTCTATGCGATTGTGGGAGCCTTTTCCGCGTTGGATGCCACGCTGACCGATATGCAAACGTGGAGGCCGCGCTTCAACGGACATGGGCGGTGTTGCAGGAGTTGGAGAGAGTTGAAGCGCCGAGCAGACCCGAGTTGTCTACCAAGGATCGGAGTACCTGACAGCATCTGCTTCCACTGCCTCCCCCGACCGAGCACCTGCAGGTTGCTGCTGACTGGCGGATTCCCCCAGTTGGGTGTTGCCACTGGCAGCAGTCGCCAGTACACTTCTCGAGTGCTAATTCCTCCGAATGCGATTGTTCCCTCTTTGCAGTTCTCTGGTCACGAGACATTCCCTCTTCGGCAACTCTGGTTGCGCAAGGCGTATGACGTTCTGACAACGTCTTCAGGGAAAACAAAGGGGGTCTTTGCCGATCAGGACGCGATCGTTCGTTTTGGGGTAGGCAAGAACATGGTAACGGCGATAAAGCATTGGTCGCTTGCTACCGAATTCATGCAGGATGACCTGCAAGGCGGTTTTCGGTATCCGTCCGAGCAAGGACATTCTGTTGCCGTGCGGCGGGTTGTGTTGAACTCGAAGCATGAGGAAAGCGAGCGGGCAGTTGAAGGGCAGACGTCGGAGCCGCGTCGAGGCGGAGCGG
>CAINCZ010000089.1 GCA_903847195.1 uncultured Acidobacteriota bacterium
GCAGCGGCGCTATTTTGGCGATTTCGACCCGTTCGGCGATTTCGATTTGCTATTTGGGGCGGCCAAGCTGAATCTACGAATCGTGGATCTGCCTATCCGATATCAGGCCCGAACGTATGGCACAACCAATATCCATCGGTGGCGGCATGGGTGGTTGCTCTGGCGCATGGTGCTCTTCGCCGCCCGCCGCATGAAGTTCATCGCATGAACCCGCCGCTAAAGCAACACCAGACGGAAATCCAAAGCAACCGCGCGGCCTGGGAAAAGAAACCCCTGTTGCGGCGGGCCTATGCCGCCTTCTACGGGCGGATTGTCCGGCTCATCGACCGGGGGCTTCCCGGGGCCATCCTGGAGATCGGCTCGGGCATCGGCAACCTCAAGGAGCATGTGCCCGGAGCCATCAGCAGCGACCTTTTCCCCAATCCCTGGCTTGACTTGGTATGCGACGGCTACGAGCTGCCATTCCGGGACGGCAGCCTTTCGCACTTGATTTTGTTCGACGTGTTTCATCATCTGGAGGCCCCGCGGGCTTTCCTGGCCGAGGCCCGGCGCGCGTTGGCGGCCCGCGGGCGGCTGATCATCTTTGAACCCTTCCTGAGCCTGCTGAGCTGGCCGGTGTATGGGGGACTGCATCATGAACCGGTGGGCTGGAAAACGCCGTTGCGCGGTGACGTTACCCTGCCGCGGCCGCGGAAGTATTACGCCGCCCAGGGGAACGCCACGCGGTGGTTTTTTCGCCAGGAGCAACCCGCGTGGGTCGCGGGCTGGTCCCTGTTTCATCGGGAGGCGTTCGCGGCCTGCGCTTACCTGATGAGCGGAGGATTCAGCAAACCCGCCTGCCTGCCGTCCGGTTGGTTCGGGGCCCTGGATCGGCTGGACGGACGACTGAGCCGCTGGCCCCGCTGGTTTGGGGCCCGCTGCCTGGTGGGGCTGGGCGCGACTCCCCGCCAAGAGGGAACCCAATGAGCGTACTAACCGATCTCTTATCCGTCACCAAACGTGTCCTGCTGGCAGACGACGATGTGGAACTGCTGGCGGAAATGCGTCAGCAGTTGGGCCCGTTGTGTCCGCATTGGGACTTGGTGTTCACGCATAGCGGCGCCAAGGCGCTCGAGTTGCTGCAGGAATCCCGGTTCGACGCGCTGATCTGCGATCTGGACATGCCGCAAATGGGCGGGCTGGAGGTGCTGCGGCGGGCCAAAGCCGCCGCCCCCGGCGCGGTGCGGATCGTGCTTTCCAACGTGACGGAATGGAACACGAGCCTCCAGCTGATCGGCATCGCCCATCAGTACCTGCCCAAACCGTGTCCGGCGGGGGAAATCGTCGAGGCGCTGGCCCGGGCTTTTTCGCTGAGAGATCAGCTCTTGGAGGAGCGGTTGCGACGATTGATCGCGCAAATCCCTTCGCTGCCCAGCCTGCCCAGCCTCTATATGGACCTCCTGAGCGAGCTGCGTTCGGAGAAATCCTCGACCGGCCGCGTGGCGGAGATCATCTCCCGCGATTTGGGGATGAGCACGAAACTGCTGCAATTGGCCAATTCCGCCTTTTTTGGGCTCGCGCAACGGGTGGGTAATCCGACGGAGGCGGTGCTGTTCCTGGGCGTGGCCACCGTCCAGTCGCTGGTGCTGTCGATGCAGATCTTCTCGCTGTTCGAGAA
>CAINCZ010000090.1 GCA_903847195.1 uncultured Acidobacteriota bacterium
GTCTGTGCGCGCGGCGGGGAAGGCTAACCGCTACGCAGGTGCGCGGTCGCCCGGCATTATGCCACAAAACGGTGGCCGCTGGCCAAAGGTTTGTCCTTACCCGCCTGAGGCGGCACACTATATTATAAAGGGATGATGATTGCGCGGAGGCAGCCGGTCGCAAGGGCCGGGCTGCGGTAGTGACTTGTCAGACTCCCAGAGGAGGCAGACGATGGACGCAAGCGCGGTTTTCGCTCACCTGGTGGAGGGGGTAGTCGGGTTCTTCATACTGATGTGGCTGTGCGGGGTGAGGTACATCCCTCACAATCGCGTGGGCGTGATCGAGAAGTACTGGTCGTTTGTCGGCTCGCTCAAGCATGGCGGCATCATCGCCCTGGGCGGCGAGGCGGGCTTTCAGGCGGACATCCTGCGCGGTGGGCTGCATTTCTGGCTCTTCCCGTGGCAGTACACCGTGCACCGCGTGCCGCTGGTGATGATTGCGGAGAGCAAGATCGGGTACGTGTACGCGCGCGATGGTGAGCCCCTGCTCCCCACCCAGACGCTGGCCAAGGTCACGGCGTCCAACAACTTCCAGGACGCGCGGCAGTTCCTGCGCGGCGGCGGCCAGCGTGGTCGCCAACGGTCGATCCTGCGCGAGGGCGTCTATGCGATCAACCTGGCGCTGTATGTGGTCATCACCGAAGACATGGTGCTGAGCGGCCCCATGCACGAGACCGACACCCGTAAATACGCGCTGTGGCAGCAGCAACTGCGCGAGATGGCCGGCTTCGATCCCGTCATAATCGGCCACGGCGGTGTGGCGCTGCAGCAGACCACGACCGATCCCTCCACCCAGGCCGACGTGAAGCTCACCGTCACCGACACCGTCGGCATCATCACGGTCCAGGACGGGCCGCCGATCGACTCCGGCGAGATCATCGCGCCGGAAGTCAAGGTGACCGACGGCGAGACCGACCATCATTCCTTCCAGGACCCCGAAGCCTTCCTCGCCCTCGGCGGCTGCCGCGGCAAGCAGCTTCAGGTCCTCACCGACGGCACCTTCTTCATCAACCGCTGGTTCGCCACCGTCGAAATCCGCACCAAAACAATGATCCCCATCGGCTACGTCGGCGTGGTCGTCGGCTACTATGGCGGCAAGGGCCACGACGTGACCGGCGACGCGTTCCGCTACGGCGAGCAAGTAGAGCCGGGCGAGCGCGGCGTGTGGAAGCGCAGCCTGCCCCCCGGCAAGTACGCGCTGAACCCCTATGCCATGAAAGTGGAACTGGTGCCGACCGTCAACTTCGTGCTGCGCTGGATCACCGGCGTCACCGAGGCGCACCAATATGATAAGGACCTCGAGAGCATCGAACTGATCACCGCGGACGGTTACGAGCCGACCCTGCCGCTGTCGCTGGTCGTGCACATCGACTATGAGAAGGCGCCCAGTGTCGTGCAGCGGTTCGGCGACGTGCGCCGCCTGATCAGCCAGACCCTCGACCCGATTCTGTCGGCGTATTTCCGCGATGTCGCGCAAAGCTCGAACATGCTGGACCTGCTCACCAAGCGCGAGGAGATTCAGGAGCGGGCGACCCAGAACCTGGGCAAGCGCTTCCAGGAGTATGACATCAACTGCATCGCCGTGATGATCGGGCGGCCGGAGACGAAGGTCGCCCCCGGCATGGAAGACCCCATCGAGCGGCTCTTCGATCAGCTCCGCGCGCGGCGTCTGGCTGAGGAGCAGAAGGCCACGTATGGCAAGCAGCAGGAGGCGCAGGCGCAACTGCAAGAGCTGAACATGGCCACCGCGCAGGCCGCCAAGCAGACCGAGTTGACGCAGACCAAGGTGGACATCGAGATTTCCGCCAACCGTGGTGAGGCGCAACTGGCCGAGGCCGAGCGCCTCGCGCGGCGTGACGTGGCGCGGGCCGAAGGTGAGTCCAAGTCGCAGGAGCTGCTCGGACGCGGTCAGGGCGCGAAGATCGCCCAGACCGGTTTGTCCGAAGCCGCGGTCTTCCTGCAGAAGATCAAGGCGTATGGCGACCCGCGGCTGTTCGCCCTCAGCACCGTGTCGGACTTCTTCGCCAAGAGCGCGCAGCCAATCGTCCCCGAGCGGCTGCTGATCATGGGTGGCGGCGGCGAGGGCAACGCGCCGGACTTGAGCGGCACCAACGTCTTCGGGCA
>CAINCZ010000091.1 GCA_903847195.1 uncultured Acidobacteriota bacterium
CTCCACAACCGAATTTCGTGCCGGTCAGGCCCAGCTCATAGCGCAGCACCCACAACAGCATGCGCTCGCCGTCCACCGTCACGCTCGCCGGCTGTCCGTTGAGTGTGAATGATATCTTCTGCTGCATTCTCTGTATCCTCTGGTCAGTCCTGCAACCCGTGCAGTTCAGCGCTGGTCACAGGAGCGGAGGGTAGACGTGTCGGCATCGGCGGCACAAGATGCAGGCGCAACCGCTGCCCAAGGACGGGATCCCAACAATAATGCACGGGAGTATCCTTCGCCGAGCCAGCCATGTCAAGCCTTACGCACACCAGTGACGGCTTCCGGCCCGGCGGACCGGGGAGGAACAAGGCGCAAAAAAAGGCCGGTCCCGCAGGACCGGCCTCAGTGACTTGGGGATTGGACGTTACGCTTTCTTCATCGCCGCCTTGACCAGTTCCGGCGTCATCGGCAGGTGCCGGACCCGGGCGCCTGAGGCGTCGAAGATCGCATTGGAAATCGCCGGAGCGACGCTGGCAATCGGCGGCTCGCCGATGCCGAGCGGCCGCGGAATGGGCGACTTCGCCAGCACGACTTCCATCTTCGGGATCCACGAGAACTTGGCGATCTCGTAGCTGTCGAAGTTGCGGTCCAGGATTTTGCCATCCTTGAAGCGCACCTGCTCGCCCAGTGCCGAGCTCACGCCCCAGATGATGGCGCTCTCCACCTGCATGGTCGCACCCAGCGGGTTGACGATCTGGCCGGAGTCGGAGGCATTGACCACGCGCAGCACCTTCACGGCACCGCTCGCTTTGTCCACCTCAACCTGCGCGACCGAGCAAGTGTAGCTGTTGTACAGATACGAGCACGCCACACCGATGCCCCGGCCACTCGGTCCCTTGCCGGATCCCGGCTTATAACCGAACTGCTTCAGGGCCGCTTCCAGCAGCGCGCGCATCCGCTTGTCTTCCGTCAGATGCTGCAGCCGGAATTCGGCAGGATCCATTCCGGCCAACTCCGCTAACTCGTCCATGTGGACTTCGTTCGCGAAGCCGTTGCTGTTGCAGGCCGGACCGCGCCACGGACCAACGTAGAACGGGTGCATGTCGGGCGGATTGTCCGGAGTCGGCTTCCCGACGATTTCTGCCGGGTGCGCGGCCCAGTGCCCCACGAACGACGTCCGCTGGTTCGGGAAGTCGTACTTGGTCACCGCGGCCCAGTCGCCCGCGCCGTACACCTTGTTCTCGTAGTGAGCGACCTTCTTTTCCTTCGACAGACCCGACTTGATCTTGATGGTCGCGATCGGTCGGAAAGCGTTGTACATCAGGTCTTCGGCGCGCGACCACACGATCTGGATCGTCTTGCCGGGCACCAACGTAGCCAGCTTTGCCGCCTCAATGTTGTCGATCGAGTTCTGGCTCTTGCCGCCAAACCCGCCGCCCACATAGTGGCTGGCGATCACGCGCACATTCTTCGGATCGAGCTTGAGCGCATGGCTGACATCGTGCTGCACATGGAACGGAGCCTGCGTGGCGCACCACATCGTCAACTTGCCGTTTTCAAAGCGGGCGACGTTGGTGTGCGTCTCCATCGGAGCGTGGTAGGCATAGGCAGTGGTGTAGGTGCGCTCCATCAGGGCGCCCTTGCCTTCCATCGCAGCCGACACCAGTTGCGCGCCGGTCTCCAGACTGCCCTTCTCGACGAGCACCTGCTTCGCCTCGAACTTCGTCAGATGGACGAACATGGTCTTGTCGTCGAGTCCGTCCGCCGGACGAACCCACTCGGCTTTGACCAGTTCCAGCGCCTTGTCCACCAGGTCGGGTTTTTCGCCGACCAGGGCCACAAACTCGCCGTCACGAACCACCTTCACGCCGGTCTTTTCCGCCGCGCTGGTGTCAATCGATTTCAGCTTGGCCCCAAACGCCCCGGGACGGACCACGCGCCCATACATCGTTCCCGGCATACCGAGATCGGCCGCGTACTTCGCCTTGCCGGTAACCTTATCGGGCCCATCGAGGCGGGCCGGCGAGGTTCCCATCACCTTCCATGCGGTGATCGCCTTGGTGTCGATCTTGGTTTCGATCTTCTTCTCAATGCGCTTGCCTGCGACCAGTTGGCCGTAGGTAACGCTCTGCGACGGGGTGCCGGCGACACTGATTACGCCGTCTTTCACCTGCAGCTTGTCCACCGGTGTGCCGAGCTTCTCCGATGCCATCTGCAGCAATACGGCGCGGGCTTGGGCCAGTGAGGCGCGATAGAAGGTCTGGAAAAGATTGAACGTCAGCGAACCAAAGGTGCCCATGTCCCACGGGCAGCGCTCGGTGTCGCCCATCACCATCTCGATGGCGCTGAAAGGAACATCCAGCTCTTCGGCCAGGACCTGCGTCAGGGCCGTGCGCTGACCGGAGCCGATCTCGACCTTGCCGACAAAGCCGGTGACCTTGCCGCTCGGGTCGATGTGGAAATAAGCGTTGAAGTCCTTAGCGAACGGCGGTCCGCCCTGCGCCTGTGCGGCAGGCGCCAAGGGGCCGGCGGCCGAGCAAACCAGCAACAGGCCCACGCCCGTGCCGGTGATCTTCAGGAAGTCGCGCCGGTTCGTCTGCCCGAAGCCGGGCGTAATCTTGTCCGTCGCCATTACGCGCCTCCCTTCAGCGTTCCGCCCACGTCTTGGATCGCGTCCAGGATGCGGTGC
>CAINCZ010000092.1 GCA_903847195.1 uncultured Acidobacteriota bacterium
CGGCGGCACCGCCATGGCCACCGAGTCTGGCGCATTCAAGGCCCTGACCCTCGATTTCTGTGAGACCATCGGGCTCGACCTGCCGCCCCTCAGCCCCGAGACCGAGGCTGCCTTGCGCCAGGCGCTGCCCCAGTTCATTCCTCCCAGTAATCCTCTGGATATCACCGCACAGGCGCTCATCGACCCCGACCTCGTCCGCCGCTCGCTGATTCCCATGCTGGCCGACGACAAGTACGGCTGCGTCATTCTGGGCTTGATTCTCACCGACGAGGTAATCTGCTCCTACAAGGTCCCTCCGGTCATCGCCGCCTACAATGCCATTAAGCCGACCAAGCCGGTCGTCTACGCTGGCCTGGATGAAGGCGCAGCCATTCCGCGCCACTACGTTGAGGAACTGCGCGCCCTGGGCATTCCCTTCTACCCTTCGCCCGAACGCGCCCTGCGCACCGTCGCCCGCCTGACCAAGTACGCCGCGCAACTCGATCGCAACCAGGCTCCGCCCCCCGCCATCCGCGTTCCCGCGAACTTGCCGCTCGTCGCCGGAGTAATGGCCGAGTACCAGAGCAAGGAAGTGCTCAAGGCGATCGGCATTCCCGTTCCCGCCGGCGCGCTGGCGCGCACCCTCGATGAGGCACAGACCATCGCCGCCCGCATCGGATTCCCGGTGGTGCTCAAGGCCCAGGCGGCCAAGCTGGCGCACAAAAGCGACGTCGGCGGCGTCATCCTCAATCTGGCCGACGCCGACGCGCTGGCCTCCGGCTGGAAGCGCCTGCAGGACGACATCGCCCGCGCGCTGCCCGACCTCAAGCTCGATGGCGTGCTGGTCGAGAAGATGGGGCTGCGCGGCGCGGAGTTGATCGTCGGTGCGCAGAACGACAAGAACTGGGGTCCCGTGCTGCTCGTCGGCTTTGGCGGCGTGTTGGCAGAGGCCCTCAAGGATGTCCGCCTGCTGCCGCCCGAGTTGTCCGTCGAGGCCGTCATGGGCGAACTCTGCCAACTCAAGAGCGCGGCCCTGCTGCGCGGCTTCCGCGGCTCGCCGGCGCTCGATGTCCGTGCTGCGGCCGAAATCGTCTGCCGCCTCGGAGCCCTCATGCGCGCCACCCCTTCCATCCGGGAAGTGGACATCAACCCTGTCATCGTCTATCCGCAGGGACAGGGCGCGGTGGCCCTCGATGCTTTGATTGTCACCGACCAGCAGTGACCTTTCGCCATGACGCAGCGGCCCTGAACCCACCGCGGGTTCAGGGCCGCTCCATTTCTACCCATCATCGACCCGCTCTTCAAATCGAGGATCGACAAACACTACTCATTTCTCTGCTTGGCCCTGCCGCGCCTTATGCCCGCGCTCCCGCGGTTTTCTGTGTCTCCTGGCTGATGGCTTCCAGGGTCTTCTTGCGCGGGTCGATCTTGACCGTGAACACGGCAATGATGGCGGCGACCACGAGAGGCACGGCGAAATAGTAAATAATCTCGTTGATGGCCGTGCCGAACTTGAACAAGACGCCGAGCACGAGCGGCCCGAGGATGGCTCCGAAACGGCCGATGCAATTCATAATGCCCAGGCCCATGGTGCGCGCCGGGGTGGGGAAAGTTCGGAGCCGATCGTCATCAGGATGGCCGTGGTGCCCTGCGTGAAGAGGGTCTGGAGCATCTGCGATCCGACCAGCACGGCGACGGGCCAGTGATACTGAAAGGAGAGTCCGAACAGAATGAAGAAGACCTGGCCGACGATGGTCATCAGGAACAAGGCCCATTTACGATTCATCTTGTTCTGCAGGTAGCCGCCCAGCAGATGGGCGAAAGGCGTTACGCAGAAGATGAGCAGCGTGTAACGGAAACCGGTCGTGAGTTTGAATCCCTGGCGGACGAAGATGGTGGGCAGCCAGACAAAGACGCCGGCGCTCTGAATGAAGTAGCAGAAATAGAAGAAGGAAACGGCAGCGGTGACGCCGAGCACCGGACGCAGGGCGCGAAACTGCTCGCCGCTGCTGAGCTTCATCTGGCTGCGCGCCATCTCGGGCGGGACCAGTTCGACGTCGATGCCGGCGCGGCGGGCCAGGTCTTTCGTGATGCGACCGGCTTCTTCGATCTTGCCCTTGGAGAGAAGATAGCGCACGGATTCGGGCATGAAGTAGCGCACGTAGATTGCCATGAACGCCGGGGCCACACCCACCCAGTAAATGGCGCGCCAGCCATAAATGGGGATGAGCCAGATCGAGAAGAGCGCGCAGACCACGTATCCGACAGCCCAGAAGGCAGGCGAGATGGGTACCAGAATGTGACGCAGGCGCAAGGGTGAGTATTCGGTGACGAGGGCGAAAACGATGGGAAGCTGCGCGCCGATGCCCAGGCCGGCGATGAAACGGCCTACCAGCAGCATGTTGTAGCTGGGCGCAATGGCGCTGAGAAACGTTCCGAAGGCATAGACCAGCAGCACCCACTGGAACATCAGGCGGCGCCCCTTGCGGTCGCACAGAATGGGCACGAAAAGCGCCCCGAAGGCGAGTCCGATGTTGGCGACCGCTTGAATGACCCCGGCCTGCGTCGGGCCGAGCTTGAATTGGCGCATGATGCCCGGCAAGGCGAACGCCGTTGCCTGATAGTCGAGGCCGTCGAGCAACTGGGCCATCGCGACGCCGACCATCATCGTCCAGAGAAAGCCCGTCATGGGCGACCGGTCGAGGAACTCGGTGTAGGTCATTACCGGCCTGGGCGCACCGTTAGGCTGAGAATCGGTCGTTGTCGTCACATGATCTCCTTGTCATGGCCCCGATTTGCTGGGATTGTACTGCGGACGCGAAATCTTCCGTTGCGGCTGGTGCGTGTTCCTTTGCAACCGCCGCACCCCCGCCAACGGGACGCGCGGTGAGTTGCGCGTGTACCCATGGAAGCCGGCGCTGTCGCCTGCTCGGTCACCGGTTCAACGGCTTGAGGAACTTCCACGGGGAGGCTTCCGATCCGCGCGGAATGGAAACTTCGATCAAGGCCGGCACGGACTCACCGAGAGCCTTTTCCAGTACAACTTGCAAGGCTGCTGGAGTCTCCACCCGGTATCCGGCCACGCCGAAACTCTCGCTCAGGGCGACAAAGTTGGGATTGCGCAGCTCCGAACCGATGAACCTTCCCTGAAAATGCTGTTGCTGATCGCGGCGCACGTTGCCGTATGACTCGTTGTTGAAGACGATCACCACCACGGCAATGCCGTACTGCGCAGCCGTTGCCAGTTCCTGCAAACCAAACTGGAAGCCGCCATCCCCGGCGATCGCCACCACGGGCGCGTTCGGGTTGGCGACTTTCACGCCGAGCGCCGTGGGAAAGCCAAACCCGAGCGTCGCCTGCCAGCCACAGGTCACGTAGGTACGAGGCGCATAAACGGGGAAGCCGTAGTAGGAGGTAAAGCCTGCCTGACAAACCTCTTCAACAAAGAACCCGTGGCGCGGCAAAACCTGCCGGATCACGTGGAGATAATCGATTTGGGGCCGAATCTGCTGGATCTCGTGCCACACGCTTTGCTTGACGGCCTCGAACTCATCGCGGCGCGAAGGACGGCGAACCACGCTCCGTTCCAGCGCTTGCACCAGTTCGGCGGTCGACTCGCGCGCATCGCCCACGATCGGCACCGCCGGCTTAAGCCGCGTCGATTGCACCGGGTCAATGTCGATATTCACCAACTGCAGGTTGGGGAAATTGCGTGGCCAGCCCCAGAAGGTCCACAGCAGTTGCAGGCGCGAGCCAATCGCGACGAGCACGTCGGTCTCCGCCATCCGCTCGAAGCCGGCCGCAAGACTGAACCCCAGGTAGTGCTCGTCGCTGACAATGCCGCGCCCGCTGCGATGCGCAACCACCGGTGCCTGCAGCAACTCGGCCAATGCCAGCACCGCATCCCCTGCATCAACGGCCCCGCCGCCCACCATGATCATCGGGTTCTTGGCGCCGGCTAGGAGCTTGGCCGCTTTGCTGATCTGCTCAGGATCGGGCTGCATCGCCGCGGGTTTCGGGGCTGGCGGCACGATTTCGACGGGCGCCGACATGGCGAGCGTGTCCCACGGAACCTCGAGTGCCACTGGTCGCGGACGCCCGCTGGTGGCCTGCCGAAAAGCCTCGGCGACCAGACCTGACGCTTCGGTCGGATGTTCAATGCGAGCCGCCCATTTCGTCAGGGTGCGCAAGGTTGCCAGTTGATCGGGAAGCTCATGCACGTGGCCTTTGCCCGAACCGATGTAATCCGACGGCACCTGTCCGGTGATGCAGACGACCGGAGTGCTGGCTCCATACGCGGTGCACAGCGCGGCCGCTGTGTTCAGGACGCCGGGGCCGGGCACCACGGCGTAAACCCCCACCTTGCCGGCAGATTTGGCATACCCGAAAGCCATGTAGGCGGTCGTTTGCTCGTGGCGCGGCGTGAACACCCGCACCTTCTCGCCGGCGCGCTGCAGCGCGTCAAACAGCGGATAAATCTGCACGCCGGGCAGTCCAAAGACGGTATCTACCCCGTGCATCAGGAGTGACTGAACGATCGCATCGCCTGTGTTCATTCGTTTCAAGGTTGATCTCCGCCTGGGACCCGGACAGCGCCGTTAGTCGGCGCCTTGCGCCGCGTTGATGCGGGCACTCCGTCAATACTCATCTTCTGCCGTTAAGCTCACGGCACTACCTGAGTGTAATTACTTTCTGGGCGTATGACTTCCATCTTGGCTCACCGGCTGCGGTTACCATCGAAGTTGGCCGACGCTCAATCCACGTGGCGGTCTCCCCATAGTTCAGAAATTCGGGAGGCAGGATCATCCCTCGCAAGAAAGTGGTTTTCACTCCCGGAGGCGCGGTCGATACCAGTGGATAGGCTCCTTCCTCGTACCATGCATCCCCGGAATGACGACTCTCCGATGAGCCGCCTTTTTCGGATTCGGTCCTGAACTCACCGCTCAGCAGGCAGCGTATGCCTGAACCGGGATGACAATGTAGGCCGGTGGAACCTTCGGCTTCGCGGATGAGGTCGAGCCGGAAGAGCCACCTTGACGTGGGCACCATCTCAAACATCTTGATGCACCGCGACAGGCGCAATGCGGAGGTTGTCCCGTCGCCATTCACCTTGTGCAGCGGAGCCTTTTCCGGCGCCACTTCCCAGCGCCAGAGGGTTGCGCCCTCGGCGCCGGCTTCCAGGTTCACGACGTCTTGAGCATAGGCCGCCGTATCGTTAGACAGCGTCGCTCCGTCGATGGTTGCCGCCCCCTTCTGCACATAAATCATCGTATGTTGGGTTTTCAGCCAGCCCGTGGCGTTGGGCTGCAGCGTGTCATGGAACAATCTGAGCGCGTACATCGCGATGTCCTCTCTGCTGGTAGCGTGTGAAAGGAGCGCGGCGCAATGCGCGGGCACTGCGCCGCCGGTGCC
>CAINCZ010000093.1 GCA_903847195.1 uncultured Acidobacteriota bacterium
CATTGCGGCTCTCCGGCCGGCGAGAGTTTTCAGTTCTGGGTGCTTGGGCCGGTGGTAACGATGGTCCCCGTATGGAGACTGCTCGCAGTAGGACAGCCGATTCACGAAGAGCTTCATATACGTCTTCGCCAATCCGGGGGCGACCGAGAGAATGCGCGGAGTTGAGGCTGTCGGTTCCCACCCGGATACGAGCATCGTGCGTGGGGACATCGGTTGCCCTCCTTTGACGTTACATATATATCATAGGTTGGCTATGTGCGCTATGTTTTCTGACTGATTTTGACGAGCGAATGCCAGGGAAGGCCGCGCTCCTATGGCCCGCCCGTGACCTTGTCTGTACCGTCCGAGGCGGCGGTGGTGATGACGCGTAGCGGGGCAGGCGCCTGGAGCAAGTGCCTGCTCCAGCGAGAATGCCTCCACTAGGACATCAAACTCCACTGCCTCGAAATCATCATCGCGGTCGGCCCAATCAAGCATGAAAAACGCCCGTCGAACCGAGCTGTAGAAGTAGATCGCTCCCGAGTGATGGCGGCCGGGGATGGAGGTCATGAACAGGAGGCCGGCAGGCAGTTCCCGGAGGCGGCTGACAAGCGCGCCGTCGGATGAGGCCAGAAATGCCTTCAATACTTCCCAACGGGAGGAAGCGCAGGTGATGCCAGCGAGGGACGTGGATTGGTAGAGATAGCCAAAGGTCGGAGAGGGAACGGTCGAAGTGGACACTGTAGATCCTCCGCGTCGGATGGGACGCAAGCAAAAGCCCCGGAATGCGGGGCTGGGCGAAAAGCAAATCCCCCTGCCGGATGCGACAGGGGGAGCGGACGAACGGTTTCGAACGGCTCAGATCAGATCGGCTTCCGAGGCCATATACGCCTCGCCAACGGAAACATCGGGGACGGCGGAATGAACCGCGAAAGCCTTGAACAATGATCCGCCTGAACTCGGGCGGAGGCCTCGCAAGATCATCCAGATGACCAGGAGAAGGCCGGCGAACGGCGTCAACTTGATAAACACAAAGCCGGCGGCTGCGAGTACAGCGATGATCGAGCAGAGAAGCAGAAACCCGCGGAGACTGGTCAAAGCCAGGTAGGCAAGCACACAGGCCAGGATCACCCCCGCGGGGATGAGCAAATAGATGATGTTGGGCATTCGGCCAAAGCCGTACCGCCGAAAACCCCAACTCTCCCCAGCAACAGCGCCGACGAGCGCGCCCGCGATCAGAACACCACGGAAAACGACCAAAGCGTGGCGAATGAGAAGGCCAGCGAGGGCCAATGCCGCGAAGACAAGAAACCTCACGATGCTCGGCATTCGGTGAAGTCCTTTCTTTTGAAGTTGTGGATTGGAAAAAGATTTGAGACTGCGCTGCTATCAGGCTTTTCCGGATATGATCGTCCCGGAGGCTACCAATGCCTGCGTTACGACTGATTGAGTATGAGGACGCGAGCCCAGAGGTTCGGGCTGTCTATGACGACATCATGACGACCCGCAAGGTTGATGCGGTAAACAACTTCTGGAAGGCCATTGCGAACGACCCTGCCACGCTTAGGCGCACATGGGAGAGCCTCAAGCAGATTATGCAGCCGGGGGCGCTCGACCCGCTCACCAAGGAGCTGCTCTATATTGCTGTCAGCGTTTCGAACGGCTGCGGGTACTGCATCGCCTCCCACACAGCCGCTGCCAGAAAGCGGGGGATGACGGACGACATATTCCACGAACTGATGGCCGTGATCGGCATGGCCAGCGAAACGAACCGACTGGCGACCGGGTATCAAGTGGAGATCGACCCGAGTTTGCGCTGACAAGTGAGGCACAGAAGGCCGTGGCCGGGATCGCCGAGCTCAATCAACCCGTCGAGTGGGCATCAACCCGCCATCGTCGCACGAAGCTGCGACCGTCGGCCAACCTCCGCCATTTTCATCGCACCGGCGGAGGCGCTGTGATGATCGCGACTGTGGCATGCTCGCTCAATCTGGCCGCAGCCCCGGCAGGAAGAACGGCCAGTCGGTGCTGAGAGCATAAGAATCAACGTCAACGTGAAAGGCAAAGAAAAAACAAACGCCCCACTCAAGCCGACATCGGGCTTGAGTGGAGCGCCTTTCTTCGCTGCGTTTCTCTATTCTTCCGTGGCGGCCCGGATGTCCGGACCTTCTATACCTTGCGGAAGAAGGTTTCGACGTATTCCTCGGGCTTGGCTCCCATGTTGGCCGGGACGATGAAGAAGGCCGGTTCGGTGCTGCCGGGCAGGCGGATGGCGCCCTTTTCGGCGAGCTTCTTCAACTCGTCGACGCTGCCGAAGCCGAGCGCTTCGGCCGGACAGGTGGCGACGCAGGCCGGTTGTTTGCCTTCGCCGAGCTGGCTGAGGCAGAGGTTGCACTTCTGCATCTTACCGCTCGCGCCGAACTGCGGAGCGCCGAAGGGGCACGCTTTTTCGCAGGAGCGGCAGCCGATGCAGGTCTTCTGGTCGACAACCACGATGCCGTCGCTGGCGCGCTTGGTGATCGCCTTGACCGGGCAGGTGGAGACGCAGACCGGCTTTTCACAGTGCATGCAGGCATAGGACATGGTGATGTTGCGGGGCTTGGGGTAAGTGCCGCTCCAGTTTTCTACAACCTTGCGCCACTGGGGGCCGAGTTCCACGTCGTTGGTGTTCTTGCAGGCGACCTTGCAGGCCTGGCACTGCACGCATCGCCCCGGAATGATGTAGAAACCCAATTGCGTCGACATAAATGCTTGATCCTTCCCCGGCGGGCACGCCGGCATGTCTCTGGTTCATCGGCTACTCGTTGGCTAGCCCTGGCCTGCCAGGTGGCGGCCAGGGATCGCGGGTGGCGCGCAGGCGGTCAGGCCTTGCGCACCTCGACGAGCGTCTGGCTCGACATCGCCGTTACCATCGGGTCCCAAGCGAGCTTGCGATCGTTGGTATACATGGCATTGGTGCTGGCGCCGCCGTTGCCGATCGGATAGGCGGGCTTATTGAGTTCACTGCAGCCCTGCCACCATCCATGCAGCGCCATGACCGTGTCGGGGCGGATGCCGGGATTGACTTCAGCCTTGAATTTGAGCTTGGCGCGCGGCGATTCGACGACGACCCAGTCGCCGTCCTTGATGCCGCGGGCGTTTGCCGTGTCGGGGTGCATCTGCAGGGCCGGGTCGGGCATGACTTCGCGCAGGTAGGGCACGTTGCGCAGCCAGCCGGCATTGTAGACGCGGCAGGTGTGGAAGTCGGAGAAGGTGAGCGGGTACTTCTTCGCCAGCTCCGGCGTGCGGCCGTAGCTTTCGGGCGGCTCTTTCCACTCGGGCATCGGATTGACGCCGACGCTTTCAAAGGTCGTGTTATAGATCGCGACCTTGCCTTGCGGCAGGAATGGGGCCTTGCCGAGGCGAGTGCTGGGGCTGTTGAAGACCTGCTTGTACTTCTCATAGACCGGAGGCTTCATCTCGTAGACGATGCCGCCGGCGGGCTTCTTGCGCAGCTCGTCGATGGTAATGCCGAGCGGGCTGAGCTGATCGTTCATGCACTCGGTGACGCTGCCGTTCCAGAAGTCCTTCGCATAGCCCATCTTGACGGCTAACTCGATCCAGAATTCGTAATCGGACTTGTAGGGACCGAGCGGTTCGATGACGCGGTTGCGGGCCATGACCCAGTTGCCGCCGGCCTCGAAGGGGACGTCGGTTTCATACATCGTGGTGACGGGGAGGATGACGTCGGCGTAGTTCATCTCCGCCGTCTGCATGACGTCGATGACGGCGAAGAAGTCCACTTTCTTGAGGGCTTCCTGGATGATGTTGTTGGGGTTGCGGGTGCTGACCGTGGGCTGGGTGCC
>CAINCZ010000094.1 GCA_903847195.1 uncultured Acidobacteriota bacterium
CCTCAACCGCGCGTGCTCCACCCTTACCCCGAGCAACGCTTCGCCGCTAGTCATCCGAGATAGGAGCCGTATGCGCTAACGAGCGCTCGTACGGATCTGTGCGGGGGGTGCCGGGAAACCGGTATCCCTACCGCGACCCAACAACCAGCCCAAAGCCGCTTGGTATCAGCCTTTCCCTAAGCTTCTTCCATCTCCACGTAGCCGGTGAGCACGTGGACCGGCAACTCCTCGCCGGCGGCGAAGGTGGTGCGGTCGCGGGCGAGCATGGCGATGCCGTCGGCGCGCAGCATGGTCTTGAGGATGCCGGTGGTCTGGTCGCCCGAGCTGAAGGCCAGCAGTTTGCCATCCCTGCGCTCCAGGCGCACGCGCAGGAAGTTCACCTTGCCCGCCTTCTTTTCGCGCGGCTCCTGCAAAATGGCGGGCACGAAGCGCTTGATGGGGCGGCGGTGTCCCAGCATCTTCAGCAGCGCGGGGCGGACGAACTCCTCGAAGGTCACCATGGTGGAGACCGGGTTGCCCGGTAGTGAAAACACCGGTTTCCCGCCGTAAAGCCCAAATGCGGTCGGGCCGCCCGGCTTGATGTCCACGCGCCAGAAGAGTTGCTGGACACCCAATTCGGCGAGCACCTCGCGGACGAGGTCGCGGTCGCCGGCCGAGACTCCGGCCGAGGTGACGAGCGCGTCGTATTTCAGGGCTGCGGTGAACTGCTCCCGATGGCTCTCGACGGTGTCGCGGGCGATGCCGACGATGACGGGAATGGCGCCGGCTTCCTTGACGGCGGCGGCGATGGAGAGGGCGTTGCTGTTGATGATCCGGCCAGCCGTGAGCGGTTCGCCCACTTCGACCAGCTCGTCGCCCGTAGAGACGATGGCAACGCGCGGCCGTCCGTAGACGGGCACGCTGGCGCGGCCGAAGGAGGCGAGCATGCTGGCCTCGGGCGGGCGAACGATGGTGCCACGGCGCATGATGACCTCGCCGCTCCGCACGTCTTCGCCGGTGAAGCGGACGTGCTGCCGCAGGTGCACCGCGGCCATGATGCGGATTTCGTTGCCCGATTCCTCGACCTCTTCGATCGGCACAATGGCGTCGCAGCCGGGAGGCGTGGGGGCGCCGGTCATGATCTTGATGGCGGTGCCGGGCTCGACGGCGCCGGAGGGCAATCCGCCCGCCGGGATATAGCCGATGACGCGCAGGCGCGCGCCCTGGGGGCAGTCGGCGGCGCGCACGGCAAAGCCGTCCATGGCGGAGTTGTCGCAGAAGGGCATTTCCCAGGGGGCGACGATATCTTCGGCAATTACTCGCGCCACTGCGTCAAGGATTTCCACACGCTCAACCCCGAGGGGGCTGACACTGTCGAGGATGGTCTTTCTTGCTTCTTCGTACGTGGGCATAGTTCTACCTTATCGAAACTTGCCTCCGCGCCCAAGTCCGGATTGCCGGAGGGAACCAGGCGTCCGTCGGAGAGACGGATGATCTGGGCGGCCATGCGCTCGGCCTGTTCGCGGTCATGAGTGGACATTACTACGGTCGTCCCCTGGGCGGGGAGGGCGGTTACCAGGCGCTCCAGGATGGCGGCGCTGGCTTCGTCCAGATTGGCCAGAGGTTCGTCGAGCAAGAGCAGTTGCGGCTCGAGCACCAGGGCGCGGGCCAGCGCCACGCGGCGCGCCTCGCCGCCCGAGAGTTGGCGAATGTTGCGGTCGGCAAACTCCGACAGGCCGACGGTTTCGAGCGCGCGACGGATGGCGGCCTCGGCGTCAGGGCCCGCAATGTGCCGGGCGCGCAGGCCGTAGCCGACGTTGCCCGCCACGGTTCCGGCAAACAGATAGGGCGACTGATGAACCAGCGTGATGCGGCGGCGCAAGGCCTGCACCTGCTTCGCACGCCAGGTGACGGCTTCCCCGGCGAACCACGCCTGCCCGCGCTCGGGCCGCAGCAGCATAGCCAGAACATTGAGCAAGGTGCTTTTGCCGGAGCCATTCGGGCCTGAGAGCACGTAGAGCTGTTCGGGGTATATCTCCAGCGCGGGGAGTTGCAGCGCGACGCGCTGTCCATAGCGCTTTTCGATGGCAGCCAGCCGCACGAGGGGCGTCATGCGTGGCTCTCCTGCGCGACGTGGAAGAGGATATTGATGGCGAAGGCGACGGCGATCAGGATGATGCCCAGCGCCAGCCCGAAGGCGAATTCGCCTTTGCTGGTTTCGACGGCGATAGCCGTGGTCATGGTGCGCGTGAGTCCGCGGATATTGCCGCCCAGCATCATGGCGACGCCGACCTCGGAGATCACGCGGCCGAAGCCGGCGACGACGGCGGCGACGACGCCGAAGCGCACCTCGCGTCCCAGTTGCACCATGGCGCCGAACGGGGTTGCGCCCAGCGTAAGAGCCGTGGGAAGAATGCGGCAGTCGGCGGCCTTGACTGCGCTCAGGGTGTAGTTAGCGACGATGGGCGCGGCCAGCAGGACCTCGCCGATGATCATGGCCTGGCGCGAGAAAAGCAGTCCCCAGAATCCGAACAGGCCCTGGCGGCTGATGAGGCTGTAGACAATCAGGCCGATCACCACGGTCGGCATGGCCATCAGCGTGTTGAGGATGGTGATGACGGCGTGGCGTCCGCGAAAGTCGTGGGCGGCAAGGCTGAGCCCGACGGGCACGCCGATGAGGGAGGCGAACAGGATGGACCAGCCAGCGACGGAGAGCGACGTCCAGACCGCGGCGAAGACCTCGGGGTCCAGACGCACGATCAGCTCAAGAGCCGTCCGCAATGCTCCGTCGACGCCCAGACACTACCTCCCGTAGGTAAAAAAGATGGGATCGCCAGCCACCTTGTAGTTGACGATGATCTGCTGGCCTTCCGCGCCCATGACGAATTCGATGAACTTCATGGCCAGCGCGTAATTGACGTGCGGGAACTTCTGCGGGTTGACGGCGATGACGCCGTAAGGATTGAAGAGGCCCTTCTCGCCCTCGAAGACGATGGCCAGGTCGCTCTTGCCGTGGCGGAAGGCGTTGAAGGTGCCGCGGTCGGCCAGCGTATAGGCGCGCTGCTCGGTGGACATGATGATGACTTCACCCATGCCTTGTCCGACGGACTCGTACCACCTGCCCTCAGGCTTGACGCCGGCCTGTTCCCAAAGCTCTTTCTCTTTCACGTGGGTGCCGCTCTCGTCGCCACGCGAGATAAAGCGCGACTGACTGACGGCGATGAGCTTCATGGCCTCGGCAGCGGTGGCCGAGCCGCGCGCCCTGGCCGGATCGCTGGCCGGGCCGATGATGATGAAGTCGTTGTACATGACGTCGCGGCGGTTGACGCCGAAGCCGGCGGCGACGAAGCGGTCTTCGAGTTTACGGGCATGGACGAAGACCACGTCCACGTCACCAGTCTCGCCCAGCTTGAGCGCGGCGCCGGTGCCCACGGCGACCACATCGACACGGCAGTTGTTCGCCTTCTCAAAGGGTGGCAGCAAGACCTTGAGCAGGCCGGAATTTTCCGTGGAGGTGGTGGTGGACATGCGCAGGCGCTGCTGCGCCATGCCGGAGGCAACCAGCAACATCAATGCGAGCGTTGCCAACAACAGAGTGCGAGCCATCTTCATCGTCGAATCTCTCCTGAGGCTCAGCCCAGCTTCTTTTCCAGAATCTGGCTGACCAGCGCGGGATTGGCCTGGCCCTTGGTGGCCTTCATAATCTGGCCGACGAAAAAGCTGGCGAGCGTCTTCTTGCCGGCGCGGTACTGCTCGGCCTGCTTGGGATTGGCGGCGATCAGCTCGTCGATCAGTTTTTCAAACAGCGCGGTGTCGCTGATCTGGGCCGGCTTCTCGCGTTCGTAAACGGCGGGGAAGTCCTCGCCGTTGGCAAAGGCCTTGTCGTAGAGGTCTTTCAGTTGCTTGCCGCTGATCGTGCCGGCCTCCACCAGGTCGGCCGATTGGGCCACGCCCTGCATGGAGATGGGCGACTGCTCGATTTCCAGTCCGGCGGCCTTCAGGCGTCCGACGAGTTCGCTGAGCACGAGGTTGGCGACGCGCTTGGCGTTTTTGGAGACCTTGGCAGCGGACTCGAATTGCTCGGCCAGGGTTTGCGAGGCGGTCAGAGTGCCGGCGTCAGCCTCGGTGATGCCGTATTCGGCCACCATGCGCGCGCGGCGCGCGGCCGGGAGCTCGGGAAGCGTGCGCCGGATCTCATCCTGCCAGGCCGGAGGCACCATCAGGGGAAGCAGGTCGGGCTCGGGGAAATAGCGGTAATCGTGGGCGTGCTCCTTGGAGCGCATGCCGTAGGTGCGGCCTTCGTTCGAGTTGAACAGGCGGGTCTCCTGCACGACCGAGCCGCCGCCCTCGATGAGGACGATCTGGCGTTCGATTTCGTATTCGAGCGCCTGGCGGATGAAGCGGAAGGAGTTGACGTTCTTGACCTCGGCCTTGGTGCCGAGCTTCTGCTGGCCGACGGGGCGCACGCTGATGTTGGCGTCGCAGCGCAGCGAGCCTTCTTCCATGTTGCAGTCGCTGACGCCGGTATAAAGGATGATCTCCTTCAGCCGCGTGAGGTACTCGTAGGCTTCGTCGGGCGAGGAGATGTCGGGATCGGTGACGATCTCGATCAGCGGCGTGCAGGCGCGGTTCAGGTCAATGAAGCTGGAGTTGGGATCGTGGTCGGCGCCCTCGTGCAGGCTCTTGCCGGCGTCGGCTTCCAGATGAACGCGGGTGATGCCGATCTTCTTCCATCCGCCCTCGGTGGGCACTTCGATGCAGCCATGCTCGGCGATGGGCTTGTCGTACTGCGAGATCTGGTAGCCCATGGGCATATCGGGATAGAAGTAGTTTTTGCGGGCGAAGATCGAGCGTTCGTTAATGGTGCAGTTGACCGCCTGCGCCGCCATAACCGCGAACTCGATGGCCTTGCGGTTCATCACCGGCAGCGCGCCGGGCAGGCCGAGGCAGACCGGACAGACGTTGGTGTTGGGCGGCGCGCCGAAGCGGGTGGAGCAGGAGCAAAAGATCTTGGTATTGGTCAGCAGCTGGACGTGAACTTCCAGCCCGATGACGACTTCGTATTTTGCGCGCACGGCGGCGCTGAGGGCGGACGTGGTGGCCATGATGCTTGGATTATATCGTCTGCGCGCAGCGGCAGGCGGGGTGAAAGGAAGGGGTTTGAGAACCCACATCTGCCAAAGGCGGCAGATGTGGGGCACCAGTGAACGTGTTGCACCGGCGGATTCGTTGCGTTACGCCCGGGCGCAGTGCTGGACGAGTTCCCAGACGGCCTGCACGTCTTCGCGGGTGGCGGACAGGTGCGCCAAGGCGATGCGCAGCACGACGCGGCCTTCCAGTTCGGTGTGGGTGATGTAGGCCTTGCCGGTGGCGTTGACCCGTTCGAGCAGGGAGCGGTTGTCTTCGTCGGTGCCCTTGAAGCGGAAGCAGACGACGGAGAACGGCACGGGGGCGCTTACTTCAAAGCGATCGTCGGCGCTGATCCAACCAGCCAGTTCCTGCGCCCAGGCGATGTGTGCACGCAGCAGCTTTTCGATGCCTTCGCGTCCGAAGTAGCGCAGGATCATCCAGAACTTGAGCGAGCGGAAGCGGCGACCTAGGGCGACGCCGTAGTCCATCAGGTTGATGGAGCGGCTGTCTTCCTGCGTCTTGGCGCGCAGGTATTCGGGGATGAGCGAAAAGGCGCGGCGCAAGATGTCGGGCCGGCGGGTGTAGAAGGCGCTGAAGTCGATGGGGGTGAAGAGCCACTTGTGCGGGTTGGTCACCAGCGAGTGCGCGCGTTCGGCGCCCTTGAGGATGTGCTGGTGCTCGGGCAGGATGGCGGCAGCCCCGGCATAGGCGGCGTCCACGTGGAGCCAGAGGTTGTACTGCTCGGCGATCTTGGCGATGGCCTCGACCGGGTCCACGCTGGTGGTGGAGGTGGTGCCGACGGTGGCGACGACGCAGAAGGGGCGCAGGCCGGAGCCGTAGTCGGCCACCAGCATGTCGCGCAGGAGTTCGGGCCGCATGCGGAAGGCGGAATCGACGGGGACCTTACGGACGTTCTTCTGGCCGATGCCGAGGGCGATGGCGCCTTTTTCGACCGAGGAGTGCGCCTGCTCGGAGGTGTAGAGGACAAGGTTGGCCTTGGAGCCTTTGACCCGTACCTCGGGATCGGCCATCTCGCGGGCGGCGGCGATGGCGTGCATGGTGCTGACCGAGGCGGTGTCGTAGACGATGCCCATGAATTCGTCGGGCAGGCCGAGCCACTGGCGATACCAGCCGAGGGTGACGTGCTCGAGTTCGGCCACGGCGGGCGAGGTCAGCCAGTGGATGCCGTTGGTATTGAGCGCGGCAGCCAGCATCTCGCCGATGATGGCCGGGGTGGAGCCGGTGCAGGCGAAGTAGGCCATGAAGCGCGGATGGTTCCAGTGGGTGACCGCCGGCATGATCTTCTTGTCAAAGTCGCGCAGGATGCGGGCGAAGGGCTCGCCACGGTCGGGGGCGGCGTTGGGCAGCGAGTCGATCAGGTCGCCGGGCTTGATCTGCGGCAGCACGGGATAGCGGCGGGTATTGCCAAGGTAGTCGGCAATCCAGTCGACCGCCTGATGCCCGGCCTGGCGGAAGTCTTCGACGTAGGCGGCATGGCGTTCGGCGTTGTAAGGGTCGGGGTGTCCAACGGGCGTCGTGGCCGGGGCGGCAGCGGGGGCCGAAGAAGGGGCGTCGCTGCGGTCTCGTTTTTTACCGCTTTCCGAAGAAGCCATGTCACATCTCGCTTTCGAGTGGGTTGATCTGAAATTTTATCTTAGCGAATTGCGGAGGGGCGCTGCCGTGACCCGGTACCTTACCCAGTCAAACCAATATCGGGATTGATTGGGGCGCCAGTGCTGGGGACGGAAGAGGCCAAAAACAGAGAAGGCCGGACTGGAGTCTCTCCAATCCGGCCGCATCGCCTAACCTGACCCAATGTCCCTCGGGGAAGTTGTAGTTTCCGTTTTCGGCGGGCTGCATGTCTGTGATGCTGGTCACACGGCGCTGGCATTGCCCGGCGGGTCTATTTACCGGTGCGCTGCAGGTAGCGGTCGAGAGGGATGTCGAAGAACATGACCTCCGCGCCGTCGGCATCGCGGATGCCGCTGACGTAGAGGTGGGCGCCGGCCAAAGGCTCGCGCACGCCGTCTATATCGAAGAAAAAGAAGCCGGACTTCGTAGTTCGCGGCTCAACGGCTACGGCGCGGAACTGAGCGGCATCCACTTCATGGCGGGCGTCTTTGGGGACGCCGACATCGGGGCGGCGGCGGGGCAGCGGCAGCGGGATGACGCTGCCTTCATCGCCGCGATGTCTGGTGCGCGAGATGCGGCGGAAGAGGTCTTCGTCGGTGGCCGGCTGCAGCCGGCTGCGGTTGGCCGTGATCAGCTCGACCTTCATGCGGATCAACGCAATCGGCTGGTCCCCGTTGTTGGTCACGACGAACTGCATGGGCAGAAAGCCGTGGCCGCGCCACCCGGTCGGGAAGACGGCGGCCTTCTCGTGCGTATCGTAGGGATCGACGGCGATGGTGATGCGCTCCTGCGGATGCTCGTCGCGCGCGGGATAGCTGTTGGCAGGGCGGGCGGCGGGAGGCCGGAACTCTTTCGCTGCCTGTGCCAACGTGACCAGAGCCAGAGCTAACAGCGCGGCGAACAGGAACTGTCGGTGGCGGGGCATACCCCGTCATTATCCTCTCTGCCGCCGGGGGGCGGCAAACCAGCGCCGGACCCTCGGCAGGCAACCCGCGTTTATGCCAGTTTTACGCTATTGTCATGGTGTGCATGAGATAATCAAGCGTTCTGAATCCGATGCTCAGGCGGACCTTGTGTCAATCATCAAGCGCATTCTGATGGCTTCGCTCCTGTTCTGCGTTGGCTGCTCGGCGCAGTCGAACCAGTCCCCGTCGACGAACGCGGCGGAGATGAACCGCCGCATTGAGCGCCGCGTACGCGCTCAGTACCATCTGCCTCCGCAGGTGGATCTCATCGTTGGACAGCGCACGGCGGCTCCCGATCTGCCGAGTTACGACCAGGTCACCGTCACGCTGAAGTGGGGCGAGCAAGCGACCGAGCGCCGGGATTTCAAGTACCTTGTCTCGAAGGACAGCAAGACGCTGATTCCCTGGGCGCCCTTCGACTTGACGGTGGATCCTTACGCCGACGTCATGCGCAAGATCGACGTGAACGGGCGACCGTTCCGCGGCCGGCCGGATGCCAAGGTGGTCATCGTCAATTACGACGATTTCCAGTGTCCCTTCTGCGCGCACATGCACCAGACGCTGGTGAACGAGCTGATGCCGAAGTACGCCGACCGGGTGAAGCTGGTGTACAAGGACTTCCCGCTGCCGATGCATGGGTGGGCCATCCACGCCTCGGTGAACGCCAACTGCCTGGCAGCGCTGAATAACGAGGCATTCTGGTCGTACGCCAACTACATTCACGCCAACTACCAGAGCATCACCGCGGGGGGAAAGCAGCTGCCGCAACAGTTCGCGGAACTGGACCGGATCGCCGAGCAGCAGGGTGATCGATTCAAGGTGGACAAGACCAAGCTGACTGCCTGTCTCAAGGCAAGCGACGACGCCGCGGTGGTCAGGTCGCTGCGTGAAGGTGAGGCGGTGGGCGTGGAAGCGACGCCGACGATTTTCATCAACGGCTACAAGATCGACGGTGCGCTGCCGGCGGCCCAGATACAGGCTGCGATCGACCGCGCGCTGCAGGAAGCCAACGCTGCCCCGGCCAGCTCCGGCGGCGGCAACTGAGTTTTGGCGGGAGCGAACGCCAGCCGGGCAGCGCTCCCCTTCGTACTTGACTTGCCCTGCGCTGCCGCCGAATATGGCAGGCCAGAGTAAATTGTCCGGCGATTGCGCGCGGGACCAGTGACCTGGAGGGAAATTTGAGATTGACACCGCTCCGTTTGACCAGCATCGCCGTCGCTGTACTGTTGAGCCTGGCGCTGATCGCCTGCTCCTCGACGCCGAACATCGCCGACACGATGGCCAAGGTCAACGGCAAGAAGATTTCGCGCGCGGAAGTGGACAAGTACTTTAACAACCAGACGGCGGGGGCTCCGCAACCGCCGGCCGGCGAGCAGGCCGACGCGCTGCGACTGAACATCCTGCGCGACCTGATCGACAGCGAAATCCTGATGCAGCGCGCGGAGAAGGACGGCCTGCTGGCTTCCGACGACGAGGTGCAGCGCAAGCTGGCCGAAGCTAAGGCGCCCTATACCGAGGAAGATTTTCAGAAGCGCCTGAAGGACCGCCACCTCAGCCAGGATGACCTGCGGCAGGAGCTGCGACGCTCGCTGACCGTGGAGAAAATACTCAACAAGGAAATCACTTCGAAGATCGAGATCAAGGACGCCGACGTGTCGCGCTACTACGAGCAGCACAAGGCCGAGTTCAACTTGATCGAGCCGCAGTATCACCTGGCGCGCATCCTGGTGACGGCCAGCCCACAGCCGCCACCGCGCAACCAGCGAAACAGCAAGGCACAAAACGAAGCGGAAGCTTCTAAGAAGATCCGCGAGGTCATCAATCGACTGGACAGCAAAGAAGATTTCGGGCTGTTGGCGATGAATTTTTCCGAAGACCCAGACAATGCCATGAGCGGCGGTGATTTGGGGCTCGTACCGGAGTCAGGATTAAAGAACACCGATCCGGCGTCGCGTGATGCCGTTCTGAAGTTGAAGCCCGGCCAACACAGCGGAATTATTCCATTAATGGATCCGCGCAGCCGCCAAGTATATGGTTATCAAGTCATCAAGTTGATCGAACGCGTACCGGCCGGCCAGCGCGACCTGGTGGACCAACGGGTGAAGCAGTACATCCGCGACCGGCTGCGTGAAAGCTCCGAGCAACTGCGCAAGGCGGCGTTCTACGAGGTGTTGCACAATCAGGCGAAGGTGGAGAACTACTTTGCCGAGTACCTGCTGAAGAGCTCGGCGAAGTAGCAGACCAGCCGATTCCGGACACACAAAAGCGATGGCCCTCGGGCCATCGCTTTTTTCGTTTGCGCCAAGCGTGGGGTAGCCGACGCCTATGCCTCTGTCTGCACAGCCTCGACGGCGCGTGCGCCGAGCAGGACACGGAGGCCGCGCCCGCTCTGCTTGCGCACTTCCAAGGTGCGCCGGAGTAGGGCGGCCAAGCTGCGGCCAGATTCGGCAGCAACCGTTGGATGGAGCGCTCGCCGAGGTGGTTGCCGGCCATCTCGCGTCCCGTTTGGTGGGTCACCAGGCATTCCCAAGGAACGCCAATACATGGTTTTTGGTTACGGAATCGAGTCGTTTATTGCCTAGTTGTGCACAGCCGTCCACAGGCGGAGGGGAGTTCTCCACAGTTGCACCAAAGTTGAGGAATTGATTCCAGTTAGCCCAGCAGCTACTCTCAGCTTAACCGGTTGGGAAGGGGGTTCAGGCGGTGGCCGTTCATCCGAAACGAGGTCATTCAATTGACCGCCTCACTACTATATCTTGTGGTACGGTATTGACAGGCACAACTGACAGGAGTACTTTTAGCATCCCAAGCTAAGAGTTCGGGAAGTTTTTTGGGGGTTCCGGGTGGTTTTCGTTGACGCTTCTGCCTAGCAGTTATTCCAGGGAATAGCCGCCAGCACCTTCGTAGCGATTGCTGGGTCATTGGCAGGAGAATTCACCGGGCGTCGTATCGCCCGACCGGTTTTTATTTGCATTTTTGGAGATAGAGTATGGCCGAAGTAACGCCCAAGATCGCCAGTTCCAGCGTTTCCACCCGCAGCTACAGTCCCGCCGCCCCCGGCAAGTTCGGGTTGGAATTCCGCCGCAGGTTTACGCGGCCGGAGACTTCGCCATACGACTCGGTCGAGTGGGAGACGCGCACCGCGCAGCTCACCGACTCGCAGGGCAAGGTGATTTTCGAACAGAAGAACGTGGATGTGCCCAAGGACTGGTCGCAGACGGCCACCAACATCGTGGCCAGCAAGTATCTGCACGGCCCGCTCGACACGCCCGAGCGCGAAGGCGGCGTGCACCAGCTGGTGAGCCGCGTGGCCGAGACGATCCGCGACTGGGGGCAAGCCGGCGGGTACTTCCACACGCCGGAAGACGCCGTGACGTTCCACGATGAATTGGTGTACATCCTGCTGCACCAGATGGCCGCTTTCAACTCGCCGGTGTGGTTCAACGTAGGATGCGACCGCATTGAGCCGCAAGCCGACGCCCGCAACTGGCACTGGAATCCGGAGCTGGGCCGGGTGGAGTTTGCGCAGGTCGGCTATACGCGCCCGCAGTGCTCGGCCTGCTTCATCAACGCGATTGAGGATTCGCTGGACTCGATCCTGTCGCTGGCCAAGACGGAAGGCATGCTGTTCAAGTGGGGCTCGGGAACGGGCACCAATCTGAGCCCGCTGCGCGGCTCGATGGAGCAGTTGAGCGGCGGCGGCGTGGCGAGCGGCCCGCTGAGCTTCATGAAGGGATTCGACGCCTTTGCGGGCGTGATCAAGAGCGGCGGCAAGACGCGGCGCGCGGCGAAGATGGTCATTCTCAACGTCGACCACCCGGACATCGAGGAGTTCGTCAACTGCAAGGCCAAGGAAGAGGCCAAGGCGTGGGTGCTGGCGCAGAACGGCTATGACGGAAGCACGCCGGATTCCGAGGCGTATTCGTCGATCTTCTTCCAGAACGCCAATAATTCGGTGCGCGTGACCGACCCATTCATGGAGGCGGTCATGGCGGGCACACCCTTCTGGACCCGCTCGGTGAAGGACGGCAGCAACGTGAAGGAGTACAGCGCTGCCGGGCTGCTGAACCAGATCGCGAAGGCCACGTGGCAGTGCGGCGATCCGGGCATCCAGTTCGATACGACGATCAACAAGTGGCACACGTCGAAGAAGAGCGGCCGGATCAACGCCTCGAATCCGTGCAGCGAATACATGTTCCTGGACAACTCGGCCTGCAACCTGGCCTCGCTGAACCTGGCCAAGTTCGCGCCCAACGGCACGTTCGACGTGGCGGGGTTCAAGCACGCGGTGGACATCATCGTGACGGCGCAGGAGATCGTGGTGGATCCGAGCGGCTATCCGACCGAGTCGATCGCGCGCAACTCGCACGACTACCGGCCGCTGGGGCTGGGCTACGCGAACCTGGGCGCGCTGCTGATGGCCAGCGGGCTGCCGTATGACTCCGAGGCGGGCCGCAATTACGCCGCCGCGCTGACGGCGATCCTGTGCGGCGAGGCCTATCTGCAGTCTTCGCGCATGGCGGCGCAGTGCGCGCCGATCCCGGCGGGCGACGCGGCGCTGCATGTGCCAGAGGCGCTCAACAGCGGTCCGGGCGTGTGCCCCGGCTATGCGTTGAACCGCGAGCCGTTCCTGGACGTGATTCGCATGCACCGCGCGCACGTGAACAGCATTCGCACGAACGGTTGGGACCAGCAGGTCGGCTCCTCGACCACGCAGCAGATGCCGTTGCTGAAGCAGGCGGCGGCCGATACCTGGGACGCCGCGCTCACTCACGGCGAACGCTACGGCTACCGCAACGCGCAGGTGACGGTGCTGGCGCCGACGGGCACCATCGGCTTCATGATGGATTGCGACACGACCGGCATTGAGCCCGAGCTGGGGCTGGTGAAGTTCAAGAAGCTGGTGGGCGGCGGCGTGCTCAAGATCGTCAACGGCACAGTGCCGGCCGCGCTGCTGAAGCTGGGCTACAGCACTGAAGAGGCCGACAAGATCGTCAGCTACATCGACGCCACGGGCACCATCGAGGGCGCGCAGCCGCTGAAGTCCGAGCACCTGGCGGTCTTCGATTGCAGCTTCCGGCCGTCGAAGGGCACGCGCAGCATCCACTACCTGGGGCATCTGCGGATGATGGCAGCCGTACAGCCGTTCATCACCGGCGCGATTTCCAAGACGGTGAACATGCCCGAGTCGGCGACCATCGAGGAGATCGCGGAGGTATACCTGCAAGCCTGGAAGCTCGGCGTGAAGGCGGTCGCCATCTACCGCGACGGCTGCAAGAAGTCGCAGCCCGTGGTGCTGAGCAACGACGTGAAGAAGAAGGTGGAGACGGTGGTGGCGGCTGCCGCGGCTCCGGCGGTCGAGCCGGAAGACCAGGGCGCACCGCCGCGCGCGCGCCGGCATAAGCTCGAGGTCGAGCGATTCTCGCTGACGCATAAGTTCACCATCGCGGGCCACGAGGGCTACATTACGGTGGGGTGCTATCCCAGCGGTCAGCCGGGCGAGATCTTCATCACGATGGCAAAGGAAGGCTCGACCGTCAGCGGGCTGATGGATTCCTTCGCGCTGGCGATCTCGATGGCGCTCCAGCACGGCGTGCCGTTGAAGCTGCTGTGCGAGAAGTTCGAGCACACGCGCTTTGAGCCGAGCGGCTGGTCGCAGAATCCGGACATCGGGTATGCGAAGTCGATCATGGACTACATCTTCCGCTGGCTGCACCTGCGCTTCCTGACGGGGCAGCAGCAGTCGCTGTTTGAAGGCCTGCGGCCGAGGTCGCCGCTGGCAAGCGGTCCGCCGGAAAGCGGCGGCGGTCTGTCGGCCGAAGCGAAGATCAAGGCGATGATGGGGCGGGCGGAGGCGATCCAGGACCTGTTCGACCTGGGCGATTCGCCGTCATGCTCGATCTGCGGGGCGATCATGGTACGCAACGGCGCCTGCTACAAGTGCATGGAGTGCGGGACTACGAGCGGGTGCAGCTAAGCGCCGCAGAGCAAAGAACAAGAGCCATCGCAAGGCACGAATCAGATCATCAACCGATGATATAATTCGTGCCGAGGCGTTTTATGAGAACCACATTGGCTCTAGATGACGATCTGGTGCGCATCGCCCAGGAGTTCACCGGGGTAAACGAAAAGACGGCGCTGGTCCGTGAGGCTTTGAAGGCGCTGATCGAGCGGGAGAGTGCCCGTCGCCTGGCGGCATTGGGCGGCACCATGCCGAGGCTTGAAGACATTCCGCGCCGCAGGACAACGAAAGCGTGATTCTCGCCGACACATCGGTGTGGGTGGACCATCTCCGTTCCGAGGATGAAGAACTGCGAAGCCGACTCATGCGGGGGCAGATTCTGGCACATCCATTTGTGATCGGGGAGTTGGCCCTCGGGGCGCTGCGAGACCGCACCCGGGTGCTTGCGCTGCTGGATCAGTTGCCGCAAGCGCGACCGGCAAGCGCGGCCGAGGTACGGCACTTGATCGAGACCCACGGTCTGTATGGGGCCGGCATTGGTTATATCGATGCACACCTTATCGCCTCGACTTTGATCGCGTCGGGGACGCTGCTCTGGACCAGGGACAAGCCGCTGCGGCGAGTGGCGCAACGGCTCGGGGTTCACGCCGATCTGGCATGATTCACGACGTTCGCGGTTGGTTCTCCATTTCTGTTTGCACCTCACATCCGTCTTGCCCTTGGCGACCCGTGTGAAGTATTGTTGTGCCCTTCGCAGCAAGCTGAGACCAACACAGGAGAGCTAACAGCATGGCCGATCCCAAGATGCGCGTCATTACCATGGAAGAGCATTTCTTCAGCCCGGCGTTTGTGGCCGGACCCGGCAAGGACCTCAAGAGTTCGCCCAATCCCAATCTGGTTCGGACCTTTGAAGCATCGTGTGAGGTGGGTCCGGGACGGCTGGCGCTGATGGACCGCGACGGCGTGGACGTGCAGATTCTCTCGCACGGCCCCGGCGTGGAACTGCTTGAAGCCGGCGTGCAGGTGCCGCTGGTGCGCGACACCAACGACTGGCTGCTCGAGTGCTGTCAGAAGTACCCGACGCGGTATTACGGGTTGACGACGGTGCCGACGGCGTGTCCCGAGGAGGCGCCGAAGGAGCTGGAGCGCATGATGAAGGCGGGCTTCAAGGGCTCGTGCATCAACGGCCACACCAACGGGCGCTACCTGGACGACAAGGTTTACCGGCCGTTTTTCGAGGCCTCGGAGGCGCTGGACGCGCCGCTCTACCTGCATCCCACGCCGCCGCCGAAGGGCGTGACCGATATTTACTACGCGGGTTTTTCGCCGACGGTGACGACCGTTTTCTCGGGCGCCTGCTGGGGCTGGCACATCGAGACGGCGGTGCATGCGCTGCGGCTGATTCTGGCCGGAATTTTCGATCAGTTCCCCAAGCTGCAGGTGGTGATCGGACACGCCGGCGAGGCGTTGCCCTTCATGATGCCGCGCATGGAGAAGATGCTGCGGCCGGAGATGACGAAGCTCAAGTACGGGATCAACCACTACCTGCGCAACAATTTCTATTACACGTTCAGCGGGTTCAACTTCATCCCGAACTTCCAGATGCTGGCCACGCAGATCGACATGGAGCGCATCATGCTGTCGCTGGATTATCCCTACCAGGAGATGTCGTGGGGCGTGGACTTCCTGCACAGCCTGCCGGTGACGCCGAAGCAGCGGAAGATGATCGCGCACAGCAACGCGGAGCGGCTGTTTAAGTTGTAAAGAACGAAGGATGGAAAAAGCCCGCGTACGCCCGGTGGGGCGATGGCGGGCTTTTTGCTTTTTTGCGGGGGCCGCAGGACTGGGCCGAACAGCAGGTCCTTCGCTGCGCTCAGGATGACCCCTCTGCATTGTGCAAAGACGTTGCGGGACGCTGGATCTACCGCTCCAGTTCTTTCAACTCCTCACGCACGCGCTTGAAGCCGCGGGCCAGCCAGCCGAAGTAGGACAGGTGAATGATCCAGGTGACGAGGTAGGCGGCGATCAGGTATTTCATGAGGCAATCCTCCGCGGGTTGATCTGGCCCATGGTCGAGGGCTCGTCCTGCTCGTCGCGCAGCGCGTGCAACTCCTCAACGTTTTGCCGCAGCCGTTCCAGCCGGAAACGCAGTCCGACGACGATGGCGGCCATCACCATGAAGGCGAGCCAGTTGAGCAGAAGCGCCTTGAGCATGACGGGGTCGATGCCGGACCCGGCGCCGCCGGCGATGACCGGCTGCGGATGCTGCGTGCGGAAGTAGCGGATGGAGAGGTAGACAATGGGCACGTCGATGAATCCGAAGACGGCGAGCGCGGCGGCGAGTACCGGCGTCTGCCCGCCGGTGGTGTAGCGGCGCAGGATCAGGTAGCTGACGTAGATCAGCCACAGGATGAGGGTGGTGGTGAGGCGCGCGTCCCACGTCCACCAGATGCCCCAGACGGGTTTGGCCCAGATGGGACCGGTGATCAGCACGACGGTGCAGAAGACGACGCCGACTTCGGCGGCAGCAAGCGCAAGGGCGTCGGCCCGGCGGCTGCGGTTCACCAGATAGGTGACGCTGGCGGCGAAGTTGCCGAGGAACAGCAGAAAGGCCGTCCAGGCCGAGGGCACATGATAGTAGAAGATCCGCTGGACCGGTCCCATGGTGGCCTCGGTCGGGGCCACGGCCAGCGCCATGTAGGCCGCGAGCGCCAGCAGGGCGGCGGTTAGCAGCGCGAGGGCGGATAGTCTGAACTTCATTGGCGGCTCTCTCGATTTAGCATTTTCATTTGCCGAAATTCCACATCTGCCAAAGGCGGCAGATGTGGGGCACCCTCGGGACCAGCGTCTTCCTCTGCAGCCGGCATCTTCAGTCGGCGTGCAGCACGGTTTCGAACAGCAGCAACGAGGCTGCGGTAAAGACCACGTCGTAGACAGCGAGCAACTTCAGCCAGTAGGCAGGCGAGGCATCGCCGCCCAGCACCGCCGTGGTGGCGGCCACCATAGCGTAAAGGGCAGGAATCGAAACCGGGAACAGGATCAGCGGCAGCATGACCTCGCGGCTGCGGGTGCGAATGGAAATGGCTGCGAAAAAGGTGCCGTTCACGACCAGCGCCCAGGTGGCCAGCAGCGAGATCAGCGCCAGATGCCAGACCGATCCCAGCGGCCGCAGGTTGTAAAACATCATGAATAGCGGGGTCATGACGGCTTCCAGCACGATCACGAACAGGAAATTGCCGACCGCCTTGGCCAGGAACAGGGCGTTGGCGGGCGCGGGCGAGATGCGGTAGGCGTCGAGCACCTGGTTGCGGAGCTCGCGCGCCCACGTCTGGTTGAGCGCGACCACGGCGGCGAAGAGAAACGAGACCCAGATCAGTCCGCCGGCAATGCGCCGCGACTCTTCGGCGCTGGGGTCGAAGGCAAAGCTGAAGACAACGGATACGAGCAGCGAAAAGAAAAGCATGGAGTTGAGCGCGTCTCTGGAACGCCACTCCAGCCGCAGGTCTTTCCAAAGCGTTGAGCGCAGCACGGTCAGCAGCCGGGGACGGGGCCGCGCCGCCAGGGTACGAGCCGCAGCGGCGGTGCTCATCGCTCACCTGCGGGCAAGGCAACGGGCGCGACTGTGCGGGCGACTTGCGGTTCGCGTCGCGCGACGGCGACGGAGCCGAAGGTGTCCATCATCTGTGCTGCCCAGCCGCTCCAGTCGGGCTGATCCGAGCGTTCGACGATGCGGCCCGCAGCCATCATCACGAATTCGTCGGCGACGGAGGCGAGCAGAGATGGTTGATGGGTCACGACGAGCACGGTGCGACCAGCGTCGCGCATGGCGCCCAGCACGCGCACCATCGCCTGGGCCGAAGCGATGTCCACGTTGGAGAAGGGTTCGTCGAGCAACAGAAGTTCGGGGTCGTGCAAGAGGCAGCGGGCGAGCGAGAGGCGCTGCCGCATGCCCTGGGAATACTGGCCGACGCGGCGCTTCAATGCGGGATCCAGGCCGACGGTGCGAATGGCGCGGCAGCAGGCGTCATCGGCTGCGTCACCTTCCAGACCGTAGAGTCCGGCGAAGTAGCGGAGATTTTCGAGTGCGTCGAGTTCGTCGTAAAGAAGCGGGGCGTGCTGCATCAGTCCGATGCGTGCGGCTACCTCGCGCGGATTGGCAACTCCCAGCAACTGGACGCTGCCGCGGGTGGGCGGCAGCAACCCAGCGATGATGCGGAGCAGGGTGGACTTGCCCGCGCCGTTTTCGCCGACGATGACGTAAATGCGTCCGGCGGCAAACTCAGCGGTGACACCGCGCACGGCGGCGAAGCGCCCGAAATGACGGCTCACGCCGGCGAGCGCAACGGGTGCGGCGGCGTGGGTGCGGGCGGCGTCCGGGGGAAGGCTCAACGACTCACCTCGGAGCGGGCGCTCTGCTGCATAGCTACTTTTCCGGGGGGCGCCGGGGAGCCCTGCTGCTGCGGAGCATACTTGGAGGCGCACTTGGCCTGCAGTTGCCTGGCGTGGAAGACGCCGTCGCGACCGTAGCTGCCTTCGGCGAGCGCCTGGGATTCGTCCTTGAAGGTGTCGGGCGGAGCTTCGGTGCCATTGTAGGAGACAATGAGCAGGCTTTCGTTCTCCTGCAAGGTGAAGTCCACGTGCGTGCCTTGACGGCGAATGGATCCGGGCACCACGGTGCCGGCGACGCGCAGCCGCTTATCGTAGCGGCCGTCCATGGTTTGCAGTTCCTTGATGGTGACGTAGTAGCTCTTACTCTGTTCGACGCCGGTCCAGGCCAGATAGCCAAGAGCGGCCACAACAACAACGATCGCTGCGCCGAAGCGAATCAGCGTCCGGCGACGGTCGGAAGCAATCATGGCAAAACCCCACTCGACCGCGGATCAACCAGGCGCGCATGACGGGGGCTCATCGAACCCATGGGCATCAGCGGCCAAACTGCGGGCTAGGTAATCGGATGCGGCGACGCAGGGGGAAGATACAGGAATCCGCCGCCTGAGGGCGGGAAGCAGTTCCGAGGCGGGCGTCCGAAAGAGGGCAAAGAGAAAGGCCGGCGCGAACGCCGGCCTGATGTGCTAACGCAGGTTGCAGCTACTTCTTTGCGGGTGCGATGGAATCCTTCACCGACTTGGCCAGATAGAACTTCGCGGTCGTCTTGGCCTTGATCTTGATCGGCTCGCCGGTCTGCGGATTGCGACCGACACGGGCCTTGCGCTGCACCTTCTTGAGCCGGCCGAGGCCGGGGAGAGCGAAGACGCCGTTCTTCTTAGCCTGAGCGACGGCGATTTCCGCCAGATGCTCCAGAAACGCGGCCGCCTGCTTGTTGGTGACTTCCAACTGCCCGGCCAACAGGCGCACTAGCTGAGTTTTGGTCATTGTTCCCGCCATTAGAACATTCTCCTTTGTGTTGTCTTGCACCGCTGCTAAGACATAATACTGCGAAACGTGTAATTTTCGGGCGAAAACGGCGATTTATTCGCAAATCACTTTCTGAATCGCGACGGTATCGAGCAACCGTTCACGGACTCGACGCGAACCAGTGCAAGGACGCCGACCGCTGGTGCTGGCGCCATTGACAACGTGCGAGGCTCGACTTATACAGGTGGGATGTTGCGGGGAATACCAAAAGGGGCGGCGGCGCAAGCATGCGCTACTGCAATCAGGAGGCCACTGTTGGCCTTTGTTTATGCTGGTTGGAATCGCCTGGGACGGCAGACGGTGATGAAATCAGAATGAAGACTGCGGGGGCGAAGATGGGCGGCGCAGTGGATTGGCGAGGCGTGGCGGCGTACGTCGGCCTCTGCTTCGGCGCGACGTGGCTGGTTGAACTAGGGGCGCTGCTGCGCGGCGCACGCTTTGCGCGGCTGGGAATAGCAACAACGGCGCTGCTGGCGATGATGATGCTGGTGCCGGCGGCATCGGCGTACGTGGTGCGCAGGTGGATTCGGCGTGAAGGCTTCGCCGATGCCGGGCTGCGGCTGGGCAGTGGCTGGCCCTACCTCTGGATCTGGCTGGGCTTTCCTTGTCTGGTGGGGGCCATCTACGCGATAACAGCGGCGTTGGGCCTGGCGAGATTCGGCATGGATGGCGCGGA